>JAAYRX010000072.1 GCA_012518535.1 Clostridiales bacterium
ATCTCCGGGCCAATTCCGTCCCCCGGAATTAAGGCAATCCTCATGGCTATTCCCCCTTTTCCTTCACATAATTGATCAAACCGCCCGCCCTCATTATATCCTGCATAAAGCCGGGGAAGGGAGTCCCCTGATAGGTCCTATCCTTGGTGATATTGGTTATAAGGCCGCTATAGACGTCGATGGATACCTCATCCCCGTCCTCTATATCCCTGGCGGCTTCGGGACATTCCATGATGGGCAATCCGATGTTTATGGCGTTACGGAAAAATATCCTGGCAAAGGTCTCGGCTATTACACAGGAGATGCCGGAGGCCTTTATTACACCTGGGGCATGCTCCCTGGAGGACCCGCTCCCAAAGTTCTTACCCGCTACCATAATATCCCCGGGCTTTACCTTGTTTACAAAGTCCTTATCCAAATCCTCCATACAATGCTTAGCCAGTTCCTTCATGTCGCTGATATTAAGATACCTGGCAGGGATGATTACATCGGTGTCCACATTGTCTCCATATTTTATTACAGTTCCTCTCATGACCCTACTACCTCCTCCGGGGAAGATATTTTCCCAGTTATTGCTGACGCCGCCGCTACTGCGGGGCTTGCCAGATAGACTTCACTGTCCGGATGTCCCATTCTGCCTACAAAGTTCCTGTTGGTAGTAGCCACAGCCCGCTCTCCTGCAGCCAGTACCCCCATATGCCCTCCCAGGCAGGGACCGCAGGTAGGAGTACTTACAGCAGCTCCGGCCTCTACGAATATTTCAAGCAGCCCCTCCCGCATAGCCTGCAGGTAGATCTTTTGAGTTGCCGGGAAGATGATGGTCCTTATACCCTTCTTCACCTTCCGTCCCTTCAGTACCTTGGCAGCTATCCTCAAATCCTCTATCCTGCCGTTGGTGCAGGAGCCTATTACCACCTGATGGATGGGAACATTCCCCACTTCATCGATGGTACGGGTATTGTCCGGCAGATGAGGGAAGGCTACGGTCGGCCTTAAGCTGGACAAATCCACCTCTATAACCCGGGTATACTCGGCATCCTCGTCAGCCTTGTATACGGTGTATTCCCTGGTGGAATGCTCCCTCATATAGGCGATGGTTTTTTCATCCACTTCAAAGATCCCATTCTTTGCCCCCGCCTCAATTGCCATATTGGCAATGGTAAACCTATCGTCCATGGACAGGGAGGCAACCCCCGGTCCCGTATACTCCATGGACTGGTAGAGAGCACCGTCTACCCCAATCATACCGATTATATGGAGTATTACATCCTTCCCGCTGACCCATTTGGGCAGACTTCCCCTAAGGACTATCTTTATAGCCTCCGGAACTTTGAACCAGGCCTGACCGCTGGCCATACCGGCAGCCATATCGGTACTACCTACTCCGGTAGAAAATGCACCCAATGCCCCGTAGGTACAGGTATGGGAATCGGCTCCGATTACCACGTCGCCACCTACCACCAATCCCTTTTCCGGGATGAGGGCATGTTCAATCCCCATTTCCCCTATCTCAAAATAGTTCTCTATCTCCTTTTCCATTGAAAACTCACGGATAAATTTAACCTGCTCCGCCGACTTTATATCCTTATTGGGAGTAAAATGATCCGGCACTATTGCAACCTTGCTCCTGTCGAATACTCCATCTACCCCTATCCTGTTGAACTCCCTGATAGCCACAGGACTTGTTATATCGTTCCCCAGCACCAAATCCAAATTGGCCATGATGAGCTGACCCGCCTCTACACTATCCAGGCCTGCATGGGCGGCCAGTATCTTTTGTGTCATGGTCATTCCCATATTCCCCACTCCTTTAAACTTATATTTTTATATAACGTGTTGGGTTGGTTTATCAGCTTTCTTCTTTGAAGGATAATGGGTTATTGATAAGTCTTCAACAACCATTACCCAATATATATATCTGACTTGCGTAATCAATCACAGATGTCTCCATTCTCGGCATTCCCGTTCAAATAAAGGAAGTATTCGATGGAATCCACCAGTGCATCCCAACTGGCCTCTATTATATTGGTAGATAACCCAACCGTACCCCAAAACCTGCGTCCATCGGTGGATTCTATGTGAACCCTTACCTTGGCAGCCGTGGCCTTGGTGGTGTCCAATACCCTGACCTTATAGTCCGTCAGGCGCATCCTCTTAAGCTGGGGATAGAATATCTCCAGGGCCTTTCTAAGGGCCTTATCCAGAGCGTTGACCGGACCGTCACCCTCAGCTGCTATGACCTCTTCGTTTCCATCCACCTTGACCTTTACGATAGCCGAAGCGCTATAGTCGTTTTGCCAATGCTCTTCGCACAGCACCCTGAAATCCTTAACCTCAAAAAAGGTTTTGGCCTTTCCCAGGGCCCGTTTTACCACCAGCTCAAAGGAGCTTTCCGCCCCCTCAAACTGGTAGCCTTCATGTTCCAGTTGCTTCAGCCTATCTATAATAAGGACGGTTTCCTCTGAGTCCTTCTCTACCCAGGGTGCTACCTCCTGTATCCTTTTTAGGATGGTGCTTCTGCCGGAAACTTCAGACATCAGAATTCGACGTTCGTTGCCTACCAGTTCCGGAGCTATATGTTCAAAGGAATGTCGGTTCTTCATGACCCCATCTATGTGCATACCACCCTTATGGGCAAAGGCGCTATTGCCAACATAGGGCTGCCTTTCATTGTGAGGAAGGTTTGCCAGCTCACTGATATAGCGGCAGGCAGCACTCAGCTCCCTAATCCCATCTTCCCTTATGCAGGATTTCCCCCTCTTTATCTGCAGGTTGGGTATTATTACGGAGAGGTCGGCATTTCCACAGCGTTCCCCATACCCGTTGAAGGTCCCTTGTACCTGAACAGCTCCCTGCTCCACAGCCATGATGGAGTTGGCCACCGCCATACCACCGTCATTATGGCAATGTATGCCGATGGGTATGGGGAATTTCTTCAGGACCTGCTCGGTTATTTGGGTGATTTCAAAGGGAAAACATCCCCCGTTGGTATCGCAGAGTACCAGCCAATCCGCTCCTGCTTCTGCCGCAGCCTCCAAGGTCTTCATGGCATATTGGCTATTGGCCTTGTAGCCGTCATAAAAATGTTCGGCATCGAAGACCACCTCTTTGCCCTGTGCCTTGAAGAATGAAATGGTATCGTGTATCATGTTCAGGTTCTCTTCCAGAGTGGTCCTGATAATCTCGGTAACATGGAAGTCCCAACTCTTTCCGAATATGGCTACCGCCGACGTGTCCGCCTTTAGCAGTGCATTAACGTTGGCATCTTCACTGGCCTTTATGCCCGGTCTCCGAGTACTGCCAAAAGCCGTCAGTTTAGCATGTTTGAGGGGCCTCATTTTTATCCTTTCGAAAAACTCCAGATCCTTGGGGTTGGAGCCGGGATTCCCGGCTTCTATATAATCCACCCCTAAACTGTCAAGCTTTCTGGCAATCCTCAGCTTATCGTTTACGGTAAAGGATATTCCTTCCGCCTGTGCCCCGTCCCTCAGGGTAGTGTCATAGATGAAAACCTTGTCTTTCTGCATTAAATTCCCAATATTATTCACTCCATTTCAGTTTCATAAAGCATTTTATTGATGGCATTTACATATCCTTTGGCGCTGGCCTCAATAACGTCGGTGCTGATTCCCCGGCCTACATATATATCGCCATTTCTGCTGATCTTTACAGTTACCTCACCAAGGGCGTCGGTACCGCTGGTTACAGCCCTCAGATAAAAGTCCTTTAAGTTTATCTTTAAGCCCGCAGCCCTCTCAATGGCCTTAAAGGTGGCATCTATGGGCCCATCGCCGCAGGCCGCTTCCTGGATGAGCATGTCATCCTTCTTAAGCCTCACGGTAGAGGTGGCGATGGTGGAGTTTCCACTGGATATATGGAAATAGTCAATTTCATAGATTGTGGGCACCTCTATGACCTTTTCGCTTAAGAGGGCTTCAATATCCCGATCCGTAACAAACTTCTTCTTGTCGGCCAGGTCCTTAAACTTCGTAAAAGCCTGGTTGATCTTTTCCGTATCCATGTGGGTATAGCCCATATCCCTTAACTTCTCTTCAAAGGCATGCCGGCCTGAGTGTTTACCCAGCACCATCTCGCTCTGTCTGAATCCAACGGATTCAGGAGTCATTATTTCGTAGGTTTCCCTATTGCTGAGCATACCGTGCTGATGGATCCCGGACTCATGGGCAAAGGCATTTGCCCCAATGATTGCCTTGTTGGGCTGAATATGAACGCCTGTCAGATGGCTTACCAGGCGACTGGTCCTATAAAGCTCCCTGGTCTCGATTCCCGTATCACAACCATAAAAGCCCTTCCGTGTCTTAAGAGCCATCACAATCTCTTCCAGGGCTGCATTCCCGGCCCTCTCGCCCAAGCCATTGACGGTACACTCCACCTGGGTTGCCCCATTTTCAATGGCTGCCAGGGAGTTGGATACAGCCATACCCAGGTCATTATGGCAATGGACGCTAAGGATAACATCTCCTATACCCTTAACGTTTTCTATGATGGAAGCAATGAGCCCACCAAATTCCTGAGGCGTTGCATATCCTACCGTATCCGGTATATTAATGGTGGTAGCACCGGCTTCTATTGCGGTTTCTATGACTTTAAACAGGAAATCAGGCCTGGTTCTTGAACCGTCCTCGGCAGAGAATTCCACGTCTTCACAGAAGGATTTGGCATAGGATACCGCATCTCTTACCTGCTCCAACACCTCTTCAGGCTTCATCTTCAGCTTGTATTCCATATGAATGTCGGAGGTGGCTATGAAGGTGTGGATGCGGGGGCGAGCCGCATACTTAAGAGCCTCCCACGCCCTTTCAATATCTCCTCTTACCGCCCTGGCCAACCCCACTATAACAGGCTTTCTGATCCTCTGGGCAATGGCTTTTACCGCTTCAAAGTCACCCTTGGATGCCACTGGAAAACCCGCCTCTATGGCATCTACTCCTAAACGTTCCAATTGAGCCGCTATCTCCACTTTCTCATGGACGTTAAGGCTGATACCGGGTGATTGCTCACCGTCCCTTAAAGTGGTGTCGAATATATATACCCTTTTGGACATTGTTCTCTCCCCCCAACCATTATTTTTCATCAATCCATGGCATCATTTTTCTCAGTTCCTTGCCCACCTTTTCGATCATGTGCTCCTGCTCCTTCTTCCTGGTGGCCTTCAAGGATACCTGATTAGCCTGGTTTTCCAGGATCCAATTCTTGGCAAAGGTTCCGTCCTGGATCTCGCCCAATACCTTTTTCATCTCCTTGCGAGTGTCCTCGGTAATGATCCGCTCCCCTACAGAGTAATCCCCGTATTCTGCCGTATTGCTGATGGAATATCTCATGAAGGACAGGCCGCCCTGGTTCATAAGATCCACAATCAGTTTCATTTCGTGCAGGCATTCAAAATAAGCGCTTTCAGGCTGGTATCCTGCTTCTACCAGGGTCTCAAACCCGACTTTTATAAGCTCTGAGATCCCTCCGCACAGGACGGCTTGCTCGCCGAACAGATCCGTCTCCGTCTCCTCTTTAAAGGTGGTTTCCAGAACCCCGGCCCTGGTTCCCCCAATGCCCTTGGCATAAGCCAGGGCAAAGTCCTTGGCCCTGCCGGAGTAATCCTGATGCACTGCCACGAGACAGGGAACTCCTTTTCCCTCCTGATACTGGCTGCGGACCGTATGTCCCGGCCCTTTAGGAGCCACCATAAATACATCCACATTGTGGGGCGGTACTATCTGCCCAAAATGAATATTGAAGCCGTGGGCAAAGATTAGTCCGTCGCCCTCCTTCAGATTGGGTGCAATACTCTCCCTGTATAGACCGGCCTGGGTTTCATCCGGAATAAGTATCATTATAAAGTCCGCTTCCTTTGCCGCCTCACCGGCTTCCACTACCCTGAGACCGGCTCTTTCTGCCTCTTCCCAGGACCTGCTTCCCTTGTATAAGCCTACCCTGACATCGACCCCGCTCTCCTTCAGATTCAGGGCATGGGCATGGCCTTGGCTTCCATACCCTATTACAGCTACCTTTTTACCCGTCAACAGTTCCAGATTCGCATCCTGATCATAATACATTATTGCCATTGTCATATCCTCCCTTATTTCGCTCATCTTTTAACATCCTCTTACCCCTGTTTATGGCAATAGCTCCGGTTCGTACCATTTCCTCTATGCCATAGTCCTTTAGCATATCCACCAGGGCAGTAATCTTTTCGCTATCCCCGGTAATCTCCACGATGAGATGGTTTTTGTTAATATCCACTACCTGGGCCCTGAATATGTTTATCAATTCAACGATTTGATGCCTGGTGTTGGGTTCAGCCTTAACTTTTATCAGGGCCAGCTCCCTGGTTAGAGAATCCTCCTCGATCTTGGATACCTTTATAACATCGATTAACTTGTTCAGCTGTTTAATTACCTGTTCTACAATATAGGAGTCTCCCTCTACAACTATGGTAATCCTGGAGACGGTGGGGTCCTCTGTCATACCCACAGCCAGGCTGTAGATATTGAAGCCTCTTCTGCTGAAGAGCCCGGAAACCTTGGAAAGAACCCCCGGATGGTTTTCAACCAATACCCCTAATATGTGCTTCATCATCTTTCCCTCCTTGAATAGGAATTACATTAGCCGTGGGATCTATAACAAACTCCCCGATAATTGGTCCATTCCAACTTAGCAGTTTTTTAATCCCCCACTCAATTTTTTCCTGATTCTCTACCCTAAAGCCCTTAATTCCGTAGGCATCGGCCAGCTTTACAAAGTCCGGGTTTCCCTCCATGCGGGTTTGGTAGTATCTACCCCCATGGATTTTCTCCTGGATTTCTCTGACCATACCCAGGTAACCGTTGTTCAGTATCATTATCTTTACCGGGGCCCCCTCCTGAACCAGGGTTGCCAGTTCCGCCAGGTTCATCTGGAGTCCTCCGTCCCCAATAAGCAAAACTACTTCCTTGTCCCTGCATCCCAGCTTTGCTCCAAGGGCCGCCGGCAGTCCATATCCCATGGTACCGAGTCCTCCGGAGGTGAGAAAGGCCCTGGGCCTTCTGGTCTTATAGTACCTGCCCGCCCATATTTGATGCTGTCCTACATCCGTTACCAATATGGTGTTCTCCGGTACCATATCCGAGAGGGTTTTTATTATTTCCATAGGGTTAAGGCCTTTGTGACAATCCCCTAAACCCTCATATACCTGTTTCCATTCCCTGGCCCTGGACAGCCAGCCCCAATCATTTCTCTCAATATCCTTTTGTAACAGCTCCCTTAAGGTGGTCTTTATATCTCCTACGATGGGAATATTTGGGCCAATGTTCTTGCCTATCTCGGCAGGATCGATATCCACATGGATAACCTTGGCCTTTTGAGCAAACTCTTCGGCCTTGCCCGTAGCCCTATCCCCCATTCTGGCACCAAGCAGGATTAGAAGATCCGCCTCTTCCACGGCCCTGTTGGCGGCATAAACACCATGTTGGCCCAGAAAGCCCAGGGATAAATGGTGATCCCCCGGAAAGGCCCCTATCCCCATCAGGGTGGATGCAACCGGTGCCTTGATTCTTTCCGCCAGTTCCATGATCTCCTCAGTTGCATCGCTGGAAACGGCACCGCCTCCTACACATATGAGAGGCCTGCAGCTCTCCTCTATAGCCCTGATCATCCTCTTTATCTGACCGGGATGCCCCATGTAGGTTGGTCTATAGCCCCTTAAGTTTACCTCGGTAGGATACTTAAAATCCAATGTGGCCATGGCTATATCTTTGGGAATGTCAATCAGGACCGGACCCGGCCGCCCCGTGGAGGCTATGTGAAAAGCCTCCTTGAAAATCCGAGGAAGGTCCCCAGGGTTTCTTACCAGATAGCTGTATTTTGTAAATGGCTCCGTAGCCCCTGTAATATCCGCTTCCTGAAACACATCCCTGCCCACCATGGACAAGGGCACCTGTCCGGTAATAGCCACAATTGGTATGGAATCCATATATGCTGTGGCAATTCCGGTTATCATATTGGTGGCTCCGGGACCTGATGTTGATATACATACTCCAACTTTCCCTGTAGCCCGGGCATAACCGTTAGCCCCATGGGCTGCGGCCTGCTCGTTGCGAACCAGTACATGATGAATGCTGGATCTGCCTAAGGCATCATAGATGTGGGTTACAGCTCCACCGGGGTAACCAAATATTGTATCTACTCCTTCCAATTCCAAAGCCCGTACTACTGCTTCCGCACCTGTCATCTTCATATTATCTACACCTCCTACCATGCTACAAAATAAAAAAACCCTTCACCCCTACATATGCAGGGGCGAAGGGTCAGCTTCGCGTTACCACCCGGCTTTATCCGTACCTCGCGGCACAGGCCTCAACAGGTTCTATCAAACCCTGGCCTGTAACGCGACCTCACGTCAAGCTCTACTCAAGATCTGATCCCTTTCAAGCTTGCTTCTCGGGAGTGAGCATTCAATCCAATGGCCCGCCGGTTTCCACTAACCACCGGCTCACTGAAGATGGCCTTAGAGGATCTTCTGTCTCCGTCATAGAATGTTTTCAAAATATCTGCTTTATCTCTACAACTAATAACTTACCAGAGGATGCTTGCCGAGGCTGTGGACTAAAAAAAATTATAATAATGCCCGACAACAGCCCTCTTCTTCAGAAGAAACCTGCCGCCGGGTCTTTTTTACCCACGGTGTAATGCTAATATCCCTTAGCATCTTGTATCGCTCGGTCACAGTCCCGCAAAGTGCGGCGGAACCCTAGATACACTTCCTTCTGGTTGGTTCGATTTTTAGATTTGCCACCTATCATAGCATCCCTGATAACACTTGTCAATAGCCTTTTTAACTTTTTTACAGTTATTCCTGTCCTTTTTGCTCGACAATCCTCTTTACCCTTTTTTCAAAGCTCTCCCTATCCAGCATGACTATGCGCCCGCATTTGAGGCATTTCATCTTCATATCGGCACCAACCCTGGTGACCTCCCATTGACTGTTTCCACATGGGTGCTTTTTCTTTGTCTCTATGATATCTCCCACATAAAACTGCCTTATCAATTTAATGCCTCCTCTCCCTATACCTCGTCTAATCCCTATTTAGTACCACCAATCTTGGATATGGTATCTCGATCCTGTTTTCCTCCAGGGCCCCTAATATTGCCTTGCGCAGATCCCGCTCTATTCCCCAATGCTTCATGGGCAGGGTTCTTCCAACTACCCTAAGGGTAACACCTACGTTATCCATCTCTACAACTCCGATGACCCTTGGAATCTCCACAATATCCGGGTTATCCGATGCATATTCTCCAATCACTTTGTCTATAACCTCTATTGCCCTGTCAACATCCGCTTCATAGGCTATGGTAGCTTCCACTATCACTGCGGAATTGCCCCTGGAATAGTTGGTCACCTTAGAGATTTGTCCATTGGGAATAATGTTTATATCTCCCTTGAATCCCCTTATCCTGGTAATCCTGAGGCCTATTTCCTCCACGGTTCCGCTTATGTCCTCAACCTTTATAAAATCGCCCACGCTGTATTGATCCTCGAAGATAATAAAAAACCCGGTTATTACGTCCTTAACCAGACTCTGGGCACCAAACCCGATGGCCAGTCCCCCTATACCCGCAGTTGCTATAATGGATGTGGTATCAACACCCATCTCACCCAGGGTTATCATAAGGGCAAGAAAATAGATTGCATATCTTACTACGCTGTGAATCAATTCTCTGAGGGTATCGTTCTTCTTTCTATTTACATGGATCCCAATTTTGGCACGACCATCAAAAAAGCGGTTTACTACTATCCTTTCAAGCTTGAGAAGTAAAGAAGCCGCCACCCATATGAGAATCATCTTAAGTATCCTGTAGCCTAAGGCTAAATATTGATCCGCAGTCCACCGGTTTAGCCAAGTAAATATAAGATCAAACATATTTTCAGAACACTCCCTCCTGCTACATATCCTGGCCGTAAAGGGCAGGTGCCCATCTCCTGTTCCTAACCCTTATTAATCCTGTTCAGGGCCGCATCCACCAACCCATTAAACAGGCCTAACATTCTCTCATCCTTTTCCCACATCCTTTCAGGATGCCATTGTACGCCCACCGCAAAGGTGTGAGACGGTGATTCTATTCCTTCAACCACACCATCACCACATCTTGCCGTTACCTTAAAACAGGCTGCCGGCTCCCTTACAGCCTGATGATGGAAGGTGTTGGTCTTTAACCTTTCACTTTTAAGGAGCTCTGCCAGTCTGGAACCCTTTGCCAGCTCAACTGTATGGCTCCCATACCAGTCGGGAGCGAGCTGACTGTGCTTTTGCAGGAATCCCTTGTTCCATTGACTGTCCAAGTCCTGATATATATTTCCTCCCATGGCGATATTCATGACCTGCATACCGCGACAAATACCCAGTACCGGTATATCCCGGGCCATGGTTTCCCTGCACAAGGGGATCTCCAGCCCATCCCTATAGGGGTTTATGGACCCAAGCCTTGGATTTGGAGTCTCGCCAAAATATGCAGGTTCTACATCCCCTCCCCCGGTAAACACGATTCCATCCAATATCTCTATAATCTCCGGAATTGTCTCTTCACCAAACCTTGGAATCAAATAGGGCAGTCCTCCTGACCTTAGTATCGCCCGGTAATAACCGTCATAAATCTGGGTGGTCTGTTTCTGCACATCATAATCACAGGTTACCCCTATAAGGGGTTTTGACATGGCCATCCCCTTCTTTCCATCTCCAAATCCCCTGAACTTAGGGCCCGCTTATCCCATAACTAAGCTTGTTACACTTGCGACCCCTTTACCTTGTAAGGCATATCTTACACGCTACCGGTTCATTGATTATACCCATTGGATTCTTTCCATATGATTTAGTATATAACCCGAATCGTCTCCTATAGAACATCAAAACTTACTGATATACCTTTTCAATTCCCAGGGAGTTACCTGCACCTTATACTCATCCCACTCAATCTTCTTAGCCTCTACATAGCGATTGTAAATATGCTGGCCCAGGGCCTCCTGAATAACCCTATCTGCCTCCAGGGCCCGAATGGCGTTGGCTAAATTGCTGGGAAGCCGGGGGATATGTCCGTCCAGCCTCTCCTGTTCCGTCATATCGTAGATATTACAGTTGACGGGATCGGGTGGTAGAATCCTTTTCTTTATCCCTTCAAGCCCAGCCTTCAATGTAACGGCCAATGCCAAATAGGGGTTACATGCAGGATCCGGGCTCCTTAGCTCAACCCTCGTTCCTACTCCCCGGTTTGCCGGTATCCGAATAAGCGGACTTCTGTTTTGGCCTGACCAGGCTATATAGACCGGCGCCTCGTATCCTGACACCAGCCTCTTATAGGAATTAACCAAGGGGTTGGTCACAGCCGTGATGGCAGGGGCATGTTCCATAAGCCCGCCTACATAGTACATGGCCACATCGCTAAGCTCCAGCTCTCCGTTTGGATCATAAAAGGCGTTGTCCTCGCCGCAGAAAAGGGATTGGTTGAGATGCATTCCCGAGCCTGCTATACCATATACGGGCTTCGGCATAAAGGTGGCATGTAGTCCATGGCGCTGGGCAACTATTCTGACCACCATTTTAAAGGTCATTACATTGTCGGCTGTAGCCAGGGCATCGTCGTATTTAAAATCTATCTCATGCTGTCCAGGAGCTAGTTCATGGTGCGAAGCCTCGATTTCAAAACCCATCTGCTCCAGGGTTATACACATCTCCTGACGGGCACTCTCTCCCAAATCCACGGGACCTAAATCGAAATATCCCGCATTGTCATGGGTGTTGGTGGTAGGTTTTCCATCCTCATCCATATGGAAGAGAAAAAACTCCGCTTCAGGGCCCACACACATCCTATACCCCATATCCTCTGCCTCTTTTAATACCCTCTTTAAGGTATTTCTTGGACATCCTTCGAAGGGTGTTCCATCTGCATTGTATACGTCACAGATCAGCCTGGCCACTTTACCCTGCCCACTGCTCCATGGAAATATTACAAAGGAGTCAGGGTCCGGATAGAGATACATATCCGATTCCTCTATCCTAACGAATCCCTCTATGGAAGAGCCGTCGAACATCATTTGATTGTTTAAGGCCTTATCCAGTTGTTGGACTGTAATAGCCACATTTTTCATGGTTCCAAAGATGTCTGTAAATTGGAGTCGGATAAACTTCACCTTTTCCTCCTGACATATTCTCTTTATATCCTCTCTGGTGTATCTGGACATATAACAATCCTCCCTTTATTTTGGATAATCCTTAAATTACCATTGCATATGCTGGATTTTATAGGTATTGGCTTTTCCCATTCGCATCTACCCTACAGCCCATTCAGGAACACGTGGTCGCTTTTATTCAAAATGTTCAATGCTCGAGGTAGATGACTCCGCACCCGTTCTGTACTGGCCATGCTCGACCCGTTTCCCGGAAAACATGTGCTTTTTTAGATTTATCGCCATTATATATTGGGTTTATGGCTCTGTCAAAGAAACCGGCCTTATCCATAAGACATCTCTAATCCTTTTTCCTTATCCACCAAGTGATATTAATGTAACCCTATTGCATTTCTTAATAAGATAATCAACACCTGGCTTTAACAAGGGTATTACAAGGGTATTATACCATGTTTTGCTGACAGTTGAATATTCAAAAGGGAATTTTATAAAATAACCTCATGTGGTAATCACAAATCCATCCTTCCTGGTGATAGGGCCAATTCATCAATTTGCATAACATATCGTTAACAGGAACAGTGGGGATAAGGATTATGAACTAGCGCAAGGTGTGAAATAAAAAAGGGATAGGTAATTGAAATTCCTATCCCTTTTTTGAGTACTCTCTAAAGCTTATGAAAACTAAGGGTCTGAATCGCTGCCATCTGCGCTTTTGTTTAAGACAGTTATATTTCCGGTATAAGGGACTACAGTTTTAGTTTTCCCTCATTTATATCCCTGATAATATTTAGATCAATCTTGGGTTTACGATCATAGGTCAACAGCCCATTGATCTCCTGCTCTACATCCGTCAGCTGGGTATAGCAAAATCCCTGTATCAGCGGGGATTCCAGTACGGCAGACACTACCTCGTAATATCTTTTGGCGTAGTCCTCCCCCGAGCTGGCACTGGAATAACCCCAGCCCTCCCAATCTCCGGTCTTGTAGGATATGCCCCCGAACTCCGTTAGCAGTATGGGTTGCCCTTGATATGCCCAGCCCTGAGCAAACATGCGCTTACCGGCCGGCATGCCATTGAGGATGCTCTCCAGGGTACCGTACCTGTCTTTCAGCACCTCTTTATCGGGACAATAATCGTGTATAGTAAATAGATCTGAGCAGGTATGCTCCCATCCATCGTTGGATATAACCGGCCTGCTTTGATCCAGGGACTTGATCAAATACACCAGAGCTACGCTGAGGCTTTGTTCCTCACCTTTGACCAGTATATTTGGTACCCCCCAGGACTCGTTGATGGGTGTCCAGGCAACTATGGAAGGATGGTTGTAGTCTCTGAATACTTCTCCCATCCACTCATTGATGAGGCGTTTCACAGCGCGGCGTGAATAGACATAGTTAGCCGCCATCTCACCCCATACCAGAAAGCCCAGCTTATCTGCCCAGTAAAAATACCTGGGATCCTCTATCTTCTGATGCTTCCTGGCCCCATTGAACCCCATCTCCTTGGCCAGGCGAATATCTGTAACGAAAGCCTCATCATTGGGAGCTGTTAACAGGGAATCCTCCCAATATCCCTGGTCCAGAACTAACTTCTGATAATAAGGCCTGTTGTTTAGCATGAATTTCCCATCCACTATGGATACCTTACGCATACCAAAATAGGAGTTTACTTCGTCTATGACCTTATCATCCTCACAGATATAAAAATCTATATCAAACAATCTGGGATTTTCCGGGGTCCATTCCATATTCTCATGGATGTTGGCCTCAAGCAGGGTCTGCCGATCTATAACCGCCCTGAAGGTGCCTCTGTTTCTCGCCTGACAAAGGGTGTGTTCGGCCAGCATTATATCCTGATAGCTAATAAGGCATTTTAGGCGCTTGTCCTTCATACTCCCGTCTATCTCATATTCAATATCCAAAGCCTCATCGTCCAGATCAGGGGTCATCCATAACCTCTTGAGATAGCTATGGGGCACCGCTTCAACCCAGACTGTCTGCCAGATCCCCGTAGTCCTGGTATAGAAGATTCCTTCGGATCTCTCCTTCCAATACTGCTTACCCCTTGGCATTTCAAGATCCAGGGTGTCATCCTTCACCTTTACCACAATCTCGTTTTCCCCATCCCTTATGAGGTCCGTTATCTCCACACTAAAGCCAATGTGTCCACCGATGTGATGGGTAGCATGTTGACCGTTAACCCAAACATGGCATTCATAGTCGACGGCACCAAAATGAAGGAGTATCCTTTTATCCCTCATCTGTGTGGGCAGAACAAAGCGCTTTCGGTACCAGACAACATCATGAAAATCCTGTATATCGATACCGGACAGTTTTGTCTGATAGGCATAGGGAACCATTATCTTCTTATCGAAGGTGTCCCTGTCGAAAGAAAAGTCCCATTCCCCGTTCAGGTTTATCCAGCTGTTTTCCCTTCTAAATTGAGGCCTGGGATATTCAGGCCTGGGGATATTAGTCATGTTTATCACTCCCGGATTCATTTATTATTTGGTTATATTCAATTAATAAGAATATTCATTTTGTGCATTCCTAAAAACCCGTATATCATGTCCGCCTTTATGGTGGTCAAGAATGTGGAGGAAATCGCAAAGTATCATTTTTGCCGGCTCCCCCTGCAAAACACCATATTTACCTCCAAATTCTCATCAAGGACAACCAGATCTCCCCGTTTACCAGGCTCGATAGAACCAATCCTGTCATAAAGGCCCAGCACCTTGGCAGGATTAATGGTCGCCATGGCAACAGCATCTTCCAGGGAAAGGCCGGCAAATTTCATAGCGTTCTTAACCGCATCCATAAGGTTTATTATGCTACCTGCCAGGGTTCCATCCTCCTGCTTGGCAACTCCACCCTCTATTACAATCTTATATCCACCAAAATCATATTCCCCCTGACCGTGACCGGCTGCGTGCATGGAATCGGTAACCAGGACTACCCCTTCCGGACCCTTTGCATGAATAGCAATCTTCACCACTGCCGGATGGATATGCATGCCGTCGCCTATTATCTCTACATAAGCGTCACCGCTTAGGGCGGCACCCACTGTGCCCGGTTCCCGATGGTGTATCCCCACCATTGCGTTAAACAGGTGGGTGAATACTGATGCACCTGCTCTTATCCCTTCCAAGGCCATATCATAATCGCTGTCACTATGGCCGATACCCACTGTCCCCCCATTTTTAACTACATAATCTATAAACTCCATTCCCCCCTCTATTTCGGGGGCAACGGTAATGTGAATCTTTAAGTCTCCCATTATTTCACGGTACTCGTCATAGTCGGATTTTCTTGGTGTAACAATCCAATCAGGGTCATGGGTGCCTTTCTTCTCCGCATTAATAAAGGGTCCTTCGATGTGTACTCCGTCGATAGAGGCGCCCCTGCCTTCCATCTTTGACGCTTCCTTGATATTTCTAAGTGCAGCCTTAATGTTTTCCCTGCTGGTGGTTATGGTTGTCGGGAAAAAGGAGGTCACTCCCCTGTCGGAATAGTACCTGGTGAGCTCACAGATCTCCTCGGCGCTGGCAACGCTGACATCATAGCCTATAGCTCCATGGGTATGCATGTCGATAAGCCCCGGAATAACCCTTTTACCCTCTAAGTCATATACCTGGATGGCCTCCCCATCAGATACCGATCCTGGGGGTTCTCCCGGCTTGACAATACTCTTTATTGTTTCATCCTCGATGCAGATATCACCTTCCAGAAATTCTCCCTGCGCCGATAAATATCTCCCGTTTTTTAGAATGATCATGTCTTCCCTCCATTCCTAATCTATATTTCTATTACGTTACAGGGAGGGTAAAGGATATGGTCGTCCCCTCCCCTATATGGCTCTCGGCCCAAATTTTGCCGCCGTGTTGTTCAACTATGTTTTTACAGATTGCCAGACCCAAACCGGTACCCCCATAATGTCTTGATCGGGATTTCTCCCCCCTGTAAAATAATTCAAAGATATGGGAGAGATCCTCCCTGGCTATGCCTATACCATTGTCGGAAATGGATATTTCCAAATAGCCGTCATCCACTGTCGCCATGACCTCTATTACTCCACAATTCTCCGCATACTTGACTGCATTCTGGAGTATATTGTCTACAACCTGATTGATCCTTTTTATATCTGCCCTGACCCAAACCGAGGGAAAGGGCCTTTTTACCACCATCTCCATGGTCTCATTCTCCAGATCCATAGATACGGAATTCATTATATCCTCAAGCATAACCCTGCTGTCGGCCAGTTCCAGGTTCATCTTCAAATTCCCCAATTCCATCTGGGAATATAGAAAAAGGTCGTCAATAAGCGCATCCAACCTATTGGTCTTATCATGTATCACTTTAAGATATCTTTGAAATTGTTCCTCATCCCGGGCCATACCGTCCTGCAGGGCTTCAACATATCCTTTTATAGATGAGATAGGAGTACGCAGATCGTGGGAGATGACCCCTATCATCTCCTTTCTCTGTCTTTCGGAAGCAAGTCGCTCCTCAATGGATGCCTTGAGCTTGTCACGCATTGTTTCAAAGGCCTGGCAAAGCCGGCCCAACTCGTTGTTTCTCTTGTACTTTATAACAAAGTCCAGATCGCCTTTTGCTATGCTCTCAGTGGCCCTATTTAATTCATCCAGGGGTACTAAAACGCTTC
>JAAYRX010000073.1 GCA_012518535.1 Clostridiales bacterium
GAGAAGGATGGGGAGCTGTTCCATGGTGCTCTATTGGAGGACGTGGCCAGCGGTGCCCGTGTTGTTTACCGTGTAGATCCCGTCTATAAGCATTGGATGATCTGGAACTGTTTTAAAGAGGGAAGCTTTATTTGCATAGAACCGCAGAATTGGCGGGTAAATGCACCTAACTTGGATATGTCCGCGGAGGAGTCGGGAATGGATCATATTGTACCCGGTGGTACATATAGGGCAAAAGCCTCCATCTATGTTGAAGGTGTTTAGGCTTAAAGGGGGAAAAAGATGGCTAGGACGCTTCTTTTTAATGGGAAGATTATAACCCCATACCGGATGATCAGGAACGGGAGCCTGTTAATAGAGGATGGGAAGATAGCGGGGATTTTTGAAGGAAGACCCGAGATATCCCACTGTAGGTCTATAGATGCAAAGGGCTTATATATATCCCCGGGCTTTATCGATATCCATACCCATGGGGCCGGAGGCTACGATTTTATGGATGGTACTGTAGAGGCATATATAGGAGCGGCAATGGCTCATGCCAGGCACGGTACGACTGCCCTTGTTCCAACTACCGTGGCCAGTACAACGGAAAGCCTTAAGGGGACCTTTGAAACCTACAGGAAAGCAAAATCAGCCAATACCCATGGACCAGTTTTTCTGGGACTGCACCTGGAAGGCCCCTATTTTTCCATGGAGCAAAGGGGGGCCCAGGACCCTCGCCATATTCGGAACCCCGAGAGGGAGCATTATGAAGAGATCCTAAGCTGGTCAGATGATATAGTGCGGTGGAGTGCAGCTCCGGAATTGGATGGGGCAATGGAATTTGGCAGGTTTTTAAGAGACAGGGGTATCCTGCCCTCCATAGGGCATTCAGATGCCATCTATGAGGAGGTTCTTGAAGCCTATGAAAATGGATATACCCATATCACCCACCTATACTCCGGAATGTCGGGAGTAAGGAGGATAAATGCTTACCGGTATGCAGGGGTAATTGAAAGTGCCTTTCTGATAGATGAAATGACGGTGGAGATAATTGCGGACGGGGCACACCTGCCTGCGAGTCTGTTAAAGCTCATATACAAGATTAAAGGTCCGGACAAGATTGCCCTGATAACCGATTCCATGAGGGCGGCCGGGATGCCCGAGGGGGAATCGATCCTGGGCGGCATCAGGGATGGGCAAAAGGTTCTGGTGGAGGATGGAGTGGCAAAGCTCATGGACCGAACGGCCTTTGCGGGAAGCGTGGCAACGGCTGACAGATTGGTCAGGACCATGACCGACATTGCAGATGTACCCCTTATGGATGCAGTCCGTATGATGACCATTACACCCGCCAGGATAATGGGGGTGGATGATAAAAAGGGCAGCATTGCCATAGGCAAGGATGCCGATCTGGTACTCTTTGATGATAGCATTACTGTTGACACCGTTATTATTGGGGGTAGGGTTTTGGATACGGATACCCCGCATTGTTAAATACGTGTTATATAACAGCTTTAAATTTAAATAAAGTTAACCCCTTGTGCCGGTTCATAATCTTAGGTAATGAGCTATTGATAAGCGGATGACTTCATTGTTACAGAGAGATCAATAGCCATTACCGACATATGTGTGACTAGCACAACGCGTTAGATTATATAAAAAGTATAGGGAAACTACTGAACTTGGAAGGCGGTATGATTCTATGATAACAAATATCCAACGATTCTCTTTAAATGACGGCCCGGGAATCCGAACCACAGTATTCTTCAAGGGCTGTAACTTAAGCTGTAAGTGGTGCCATAACCCGGAAACACTGTCCCTTACACCACAACTTCTGGTATATCCCGATAAATGTATGGGCTGTGGAGCCTGTATGCAGGTATGTCTCAAGGGCGCCTTGCAGGTAGTCGAGGGGAAGATAACCCTTGACAGAGAGTTGTGTGATAACTGTGGGGAATGTACAAAGGTATGCTTTTCCGGTGCTTTGGAAATGGCAGGCATGGAGACATCCGTTGCCGACATGATGTGTGAAATAGAACAGGACATGGCCTACTATAACCGCTCCGGAGGAGGGGTGACCCTATCGGGCGGTGAGGTGCTGCTCCAACCGGACCTGGCAAGGGAATTGCTTAAGGCTTGTAAGGAGAAGGGTATAGAGACAGCCATTGAGACCAATCTCTGCTATGATTTTTCTATACTTGAATACCTGGCTCCGTATCTGGATTTAATCATGGCAGATATCAAGGTATACGATAACGACCTGCACAAGGAGATGACCGGCCAGGGGAACGAGTTGATTTTTAGCAACGTTCGTAGGCTGGATGAATTGGATATCCCCTATATTCTGCGGACACCGGTGATTCCCGGGGTTAACGATAACGAGAAGGAGATCTCGGACCTTTCCAGGCTGGCAGGGGAAGGGAAAAACCTTCTGTACTATGAACTGCTTAACTTTAATCCTTTAGGTGGGTCCAAATATGACGGACTTGACATGGAGAACCATTTTTATGAGGCAAGACCTCTACCTGAGGCAAGACTTGAGGACCTTAAGAACATAGCGCTGCAGAACTGTGCATCGGTTCGTGTAGGATAGGAGGAATAAGTATGCGTAACAGAATCAATCAATTCTCGCCTGATGTGGATATGGGCTATCACCAGAGGGTAAAAATTCTTAGGGAAAGAAAATTGGAGGATACCAAGGATAAGGCGTCTTACCGGTCTTTTGCCGATGGGGACGACTATGGTGCCATTACACCGCCTGAGGATTATAAGTTTGAGCCTATACCAAACCATGAAAACGGATCCTTCTATGGGTACGAAGGTTGGAGCAGGAACTTCTATAAGCTTATGGCTGAACACCCCATCCACATAGATCCCTGCGATGCATTTGCCAATCGTTGGATGAACTGCCTGTCATGGATTCGGCATGAAAATGGCATAAACCAATTCAATCCCGATTACAGCTATGATCATTTAAGGTCGGAGCAGGAAAAATATGGGATAGTAACCGGTATAGGGTCCGATGCTCATTTCGGCGGTGATTATTCCATCGGTCTGTCGCTGGGCTGGGGAGGACTTTTAGAGAAGCTGGAGCATTATCGGAAAATCAACCCTGAGCACAATGAATTTTATGATGCAGAAGTGTTAACGATTAAGGGGATCCAAGTATGGATGGAACGCACCGTGCGTGAGATAGATAAGGCAATAGAGATAGAAACCCATCCCCTATTAAGGGAGAACCTGGAGCAGATGCGTGAATGTAACGAATACCTGATAAACGGAGCGCCCCGAACCCTGAGGGAGGCTTGTCAGTGGATCTGCTGGTTTAATATGGCTTCCAGGGAATACAATCGGGATGGGGCGGGCTGTCAGCTGGATGAAATCCTACGGCCCTACTATGAGAGGGACATGGAAGCAGGTATTATAACGCCTGACGAAGCAAAGTACTACATTGCCTGTCTCCTGCTGAATGATCCCCATTACTACCAGTTAGGCGGGCTGTCTCCCGATGGAAAGGATATGGTCTCCTATTTCTCCTATATGATATTGGAGGCTGCGGATTGGCTGGATTCATCCTGTAACATTACCGTACGCGTTCATGATGGTATGGATATGGATTTCTTGAGAAAATCCGTTTACTACCTTTTCAAGAACAAGAACGGTTGGCCCCGCTTTTCCGGAGACAAGGCTTTGAGCGAAGGCTTTATGAAAAAGGGATACCCTGCATCCCTGGCACGTCAGCGTGTAGCTGTGGGCTGTCACTGGATGAGCCTGCCGGGACTTGAGTATACCTTAAACGATTGCGTGAAGGTCAACTGTGCCAAAGTTTTCAGGCTTTCCCTGGATGAGATGATGGCAGGTGAAGGTGAAAAGAGCACTAAAGCCCTGTTTGAAATATACAAGAAGCACATGCGCCGGGCTGTGGAAGTGACTGCCGAGGGAATCCGCTTCCATTTGAAGTATCAGGTATACAATGAGCCGGAGCTGATGCTCAACCTGATCTCCCATGGACCGGTCGAGAAAGGCCTGGATATAGTAGACGGAGGGGCTATGTACTATAACATGTGCATAGACGGGACCGGCATTGCTACGGTGTCAGATTCCTTTGCCGCTCTGGAACAGCGGATTGAAAAGGAACAGAAGCTGACATGGGAGGAAATGTATGAGGTACTGAACAGCAATTTTGATGGTATGGACGGTGAATACATCAGAAGGATGCTGGCATCCTCTGAACGCTATGGCGGCGGAAACACCTTGGCTGACCGGTGGGCTGTCAGGATAAATGAACATTTTACCGAGGATGTAAACAGCATGGATGGGGACGGAGTAAAATTCATACCCGGATGGTTCTCCTGGTCCAACACTATCACCTTGGGCAAGGCTGTTAAGGCAACACCCAATGGACGAAGGGATTATGAACCCATAAACCATGGTGCAAATCCCCACCCCGGATTCCGTAAAGACGGTGCCCTGACCGCTATGAGCAATACCATATGCGCAGTACAACCGGGTTACGGGAATACTGCCCCCATACAATTGGAGCTGGATCCGGGAATGGCCAGGGACGAAGAGGGTGTACAAAAGGTATGCGATTATATATTGACCATCTTCGATCAGGGAGCAACCCTCCTAAATATCAATATCATCAATGCCGATGAGATTCTGGCGGCCAATGAGAATCCGGATCTGTATCCCGATTTGGTCGTGAGGGTCACTGGATTTACCGCCTACTTCTGCTTGCTGACACCTGAATTCAGGCAACTGGTGGTTGAGCGTATTATAAAGGCATCATAAGGGGAATAACTATCCCTTGGGGCGCTTGCCATTTGCAGGATGGGATTTACAACTTGCAAAATGTATGCGCATGTAGTAGCATAAATGTGGTTTTTGTGATATATTGTAGATAGTTAAATATCCAAAATCATGGTATGCCGATAATTTGACAAATACCGGGATTTTGGCAAACGATATGGGGTAATAAAGGAAAGGTGGAAATGCTATGATTGATAACAAATATGCCGTCGGTATTGTTGGCTGCGGTGGTATGGGTGGCGGACATGCAATCGCTATCGCCAGTGGAACCGGTAATGCTGTCTGGAATGATGACAGTAATGAAGGGACCCCTTGGGAAGGGGATATGAATTCAGATATTTCCCAAAAACTGACCCTGGCTGGTATTTATGATATCGACCCTGCCAGACAAAAGTGGGCGGCAGATCGCGGATTCAGAAACTATGATAGCTATGAGGATATGCTGGCTGATGAGAACATAGATATTATACTTATAGCTACACCAAACGATGTCCATCGTGAGCAGGCCATAGCTGCTATGCGTGCCGGTAAGCACGTACTGTGTGAAAAGCCTGTTACTCCTACCAGTGAGGAGCTTGAAGAGATACTTGCCGTATCCAAGGAAACCGGTATGGTCTTCTATCCCAGGCAAAACCGTAGATGGGATAAGGACTTCCGTATAATAAAGAAGATATATGATGAGAAGCTGGTAGGGGAAACCTTTAATATAGAATGCCGTGTCCAGGGATCTCGCGGAATACCCGGCGACTGGCGTGGTATGAAAAAGCACGGTGGCGGGATGATGTTGGATTGGGGCGTTCATCTGCTGGATCGTTTGCTGATTATGGTACCCGAGAAGATCACAAAGGTTTTCTGTAAACTGACCAATATTACAAATGACGAAGTAGACGATGGCTTTAAGATGCATATAACCTTTGAGAACGGTTTGACATCTGTTATCGAGGTAGGAACCTGTCACTTCCTTTCTTTGCCCCTGTGGTATATAAACGGTACCGATGGTACTGCACAGATCGACAACTGGGACTGCGAAGGGAAAATAGCTCGCTTAACCAGCTGGGAAGACAAGGACGCTACTCCCATACTTGCCGGAGCCGGACTTACCAAGACCATGGCACCGCGTAAGGGGAACTCGGTGGACTTCTTAGAACTGCCCGAGGTAGACTTTGATAACAACGAGCTATACACCAACCTGGTGGATACCATCAATGGTACTGCAGAGCAGTTGGTCACCGGAGAAGAGGCACTCCGAGTGCTGAAGCTGATGGAGGCTGCATTTGAATCCTCCGACAAGGGCGTTGTTGTAGACTTTGAATAAAGCCCATCAGGCACCTGTAATTCGTGCCTGTTTAGCGGTATTAAATAGCTGACATTGAACAAAACCCCTGAAGACCTTTGCGTATTTCAGGGGTTTGTTTTTAC
>JAAYRX010000074.1 GCA_012518535.1 Clostridiales bacterium
CCTCAAAGGCAAGAGGAATCGTGGTCCTTATAACCTCATCGACAGCTATGGCCTGAAGGTCAACATGAATAACGTTTCCTTTTATGGGATCCCTTTGGACTTCCTTTATCAGGACATGCTTCTCCTCTTCCCCCAGCAGTACAGACATCCTGGGGTTCATCCCCTGGCTTCTTAGCGCCTTGTTTAGCTCCAGTTCATCGAATTTTATGGGCATGCCGTCCTGAACGCCTGTCCCATATATAACCCCGGGGATAAATCCTTCATCCCTTACCTTTCGAGCAGTTTCATCTCTTGCATCAGCTCTAAGGATGGTTTCTGACATACTATTACCTCCAATTTAAATGGTTATCTCAACCTAATTTTTTCAACTACTTTCGTACTATGCAAATAATATAGGCTTTTTTCATAAAAGTCAAATATAGGGTAAAACCGGTTAAGGTGAATTCCCTAACCTATAATCCTGGCCATCTGATCCAGCTTTACCTCCATATCCGCAACCAGTTTAAACTGGGTACGGGTTCGGTCCAGATTGTGTTCCGGCCTGAGAATCCTGAAATAGGTATCCCCGTTAAGGTAATCGGTCAGGAATCTGATTCCGCATTCGTAGGTCATGAGCTTTGCGGAAAATGGCATATATTCAAGCTCTGTACTTGTGAGACTGTCTCCGGCAGTTTCCAGATAGCCCCTGGTGAATCGCTCATAGAGCCCAAGATCCATCCATACCTTGGATAGATCCCTTTCATCCTCGGCAGCGGGATTCGCCCCAAAGCGTATGGAGTCTCCAAAGTCATAAAGGGACAGACCGGGCATTACAGTATCCAGATCTATAACGCATATCCCTTCCCCTGTCTCATCATCGATCATTACATTGTTGAACTTGGTATCGTTGTGAGTTACCTTTAAGGGCAGCTCTCCCTTTTCCAAAAGGTCTACCAGGATTGGCGTATCATCAGCTCTCTTTAAGGCAAACTCTATCTCCTCTTTTACATCCCTGGCCCGGTTCATGACATCCTTTTCTACAGCCTCTACAAAGGCATCGAACCGCATCCTGGTGTTATGAAAGTTGGGGATGGTCTCATGGAGATTATCCGCAGGATAATCGCTTAACAGTCTCTGGAAGTTTCCAAAAGCCCTTCCCGCCTTGTAAAAGTGCTCCTTATTCTCCACCATCTGATAGGTTCTCGCACCATCAATAAAGAGATATCCCCTCCAATAGTTGCCATCATCACACCTATGTAGGTATCCCCCTTCGTTTGTGGGGATCAGGTTCAGGGTCTCCCGCAGGGGATCTCCCCCCGCCTTGATTATCTTTTCCCTCATATGCCGGGTTATCCCGATAATGTTTTCCATGACCTTTTCGGGCTCTTTGAAGACATTGTGGTTAATCCTCTGCAATATGTATCGCTGGCTTGGGCCGCCATCCTTGTCATAATAGACTATGTATGTATCGTTTATATGGCCGGAGATGTTGGGTTCGGCCTTTCGAAACTCGCCATCAAATTGAAAATTACCGGCTATATCCTCTATATCGTATCCCTTATCCATTTCCATGGCTCAACCCTCCAATAACCTATTTGGGTATAACCCCCGCTTTATCATCTGCCTTACGGCCTCTTCTATAATGGGCTTATCCTCCCTGTAGGTAACGCCATACCAGCGCTCACCGGAAGGCAGAACCTTCACCTTCACCTTCTTGTCCTTAAGAAGATCCCCTATCAGGTTGGGAAGAAAAAATTCCGCGGTTTCTATATTGTCCCTGTTGTCTTTTAAGAAGTTAATAAAACCTTCTTCCAGGTTGTCAAAAATACTGGGTACAAATCCCCACATATTCATAGAAACGATGCTTTCCTGGCTGATCGTAATCCAGTCCCCGTTATCGTCCTCATACTTCACCGAATCGGAGAACTTCATAATCTTGGTACGCTCCCTTATCTCTTCCAAATATCCTTGGTAGTTAACCTTGCATACGCCCCTTGCCACGTGGCCATGCTCCGTCAGGGTATTCTTCAGGATAAAACCCGCCACAGCATAATTATGATTGTCACCCTCTTCAAGGCTCACTAAATAGTTGTAAAGGGCTTCAAAAGATGCTCTGCCATAAAAATCATCTGCGTTTATAACGACAAAGGGACCGTCAATCTGTCCCCTGCAGGAGAGCACCGCGTGACCAGTCCCCCAGGGCTTCTGTCTGTTTTTGGGCCTTTCAAAACCCTGGGGCAGATCATCAAGGGATTGGAAGACATAGGCGGTTTCCACCTTATCTTCGATCTTCTTTCCTATGGCATCCCTGAAAATCTCATAGTTCTCCTCTTTTATAATGAATACTACCTTGCTAAATCCTGCCTTCAGTGCGTCGTATATGGAATAATCCATGATTATTTCCCCATTGGGGCCGATGGGATCGATCTGCTTCAATCCCCCATACCTGCTTCCCATTCCTGCTGCCATAATAACCAGTGCAGGTTTTGTCATCAGTAATCCTCCTCCATCCCCTACGAAAGTTAAAGCGCATCCCCATAACCGTCAGGATTGTTGTATTGCCATCTCCATGAGTCGCCTGCCATCTCTTCAAGTCCCCTGCTAGCCCGCCAATCAAGCTCTTTGGCTGCCTTTGCAGGGTCAGCATAGCAAACGGCGATATCTCCCGGCCTTCTCCCGACTATTTTATAGGGAATCGGCTTTCCTGTTGCCTTTTCAAAAGCATCGACCATCTCCAGAACGCTGTATCCCTTACCTGTGCCCAGGTTATAGGTTACAACACCGGGATTTTCCTTTAGCTTATCCAGGGCTTTCAGGTGGCCGATCACCAGATCGACTACATGGATGTAGTCCCTTACTCCGGTCCCATCAGGGGTCGGATAATCATCTCCAAATACCTGCAGCTCCTTTAACCTGCCCGATGCAACCTGGGTAATGTAGGGTACCAGGTTGTTGGGAATCCCGTGGGGGTCTTCCCCGATGCGGCCGCTTTCATGGGCCCCTACCGGGTTAAAGTACCTTAAGATGGCTATGTTAAAGCTATTATCAGATCTATATAGGTCGCGCAAAATTTGCTCGATCATCAGTTTTGTTTGGCCATACGGGTTGGTGGCCGACAATGGAAAATCCTCCGTTATAGGCACGGTACTGGGATCACCATACACCGTGGCCGAGGAACTGAAGACCAGATCCCTTACTCCATACTTTTGCATGGCCTTGCACAGATTTAAAGTCCCTGTGATATTGTTATGATAATAGTGCAGGGGTATTGATACAGATTCGCCTACGGCCTTTAGACCGGCAAAGTGTATTACACCGTCTATGGACTCTTCCTTGAAAATGGTATCAAGGGCTTCATAATCCAACAGATCCTCTCTATAAAACTTAAGTTCCCTGCCGGTGATCTCCTGAACCCTCTTCAGGGCTTCTTCCTTGCTGTTGCTTAGGTTATCCACTACCACTATCTCATAACCGGCGTTTAATAATTCCACACAGGCATGGCTCCCTATGTATCCTGCTCCGCCTGTAACCAAAATCTTCATGATTTCACCTCCATTTATATAGGATACCACTTTTATTGTAAAAAAAGAAGATGAATCGGCCTTACCCTGCTACTGCCTTTTTGCAATCTCCCTGTTTATCCGATTCCGCAGACTTATCAGATACATATCGGACTTTGGATAGGTGTCAAAGGTAATCGGAGCCGATAAATCCCCTTCTATAAGCTCCATAACGTATTCCTTGTCGGTTAGGCTCTCCAGTAGTTTCATGGCCCGATGGTCTGTCATAGCCTGATAGAGAACCATCATCCGTATGGATTCTTCAGGAGTACCGTCCCATTTTGGGTATACCAGGAAAGGATC
Organism: Clostridiales bacterium; assembly: GCA_012518535.1. Classification (GTDB taxonomy): domain Bacteria; phylum Bacillota; class Clostridia; order Caldicoprobacterales; family UBA3941; genus UBA3941. Next base: position 3,843 of record JAAYRX010000074.1, read on the forward strand.
CCCGGAAGGGAAGGCTCCTCCGGCGTCGGTTACCTCATAGGGATTTATATGTCTTAAGGAGTACTGCGAATTATAGAAGTTATAACCCCAGTGCAGGATTCCTTCTATATCGTACTTGTAGAGCTGTACACCGTAGATTCGATTTCTGGCCGAGGGCATGGACATAAAGCGATTGCTTACCTTATCGTATTGGCCGGTACAATAGTAGGACCAGACATCCCTGACTCCATGTTCCAAAAATGTGTGGATGTGGTTGTTTGAGCTTACCGGCTTTTCAACAAGCCCCGACTTATAGAACTCGTAGTCCGACAGGGCGTCTATGATGACGAAATCCTTTAAATATTGGGCTACGGATTCCTTCGCGGCCCTGTAGGATTCCAGCTGTCCAAGACTTGGTTCATCGGAGATATGAAAACAGGTTCTTTCCGCAATGCCCCATTCCTTAAGTTTTTTGGTCAGCTCCGGAAGATAGACCTGTAAGAACCTGGTGTATTCCCCGCCAACAGCCGGTGTCTCCCATCCAAAGATCTGCCTGTACTCTCCATCGACTACCCCCATGACCTTGGGTGCAGCCACAGCCCCCCACTGGGTGAAGAGATGGGACATCTCAAAGTATTTGATTCCTACCCTTTGACACATATCAACCCAGCGCTTGAGCTTTGTAAAATCAAAGGCGTATTCGCCCTCCCTTAGCCTCACATCAACAAGCTGAATGGTGGTGCGTTCCCCGCCAACCGCTGTATCAAGGGGTGGAGTGAATTGGGGGGTTAGGATCATATTAATGCCCCTCTTTGCCGCCGCAGCTATAAAGTTCTCCAGGATACGCCAGTGTTCAGGGGAAAAGACTTCCACTTTATAATAATCCGCCAGGCAGTCCCCGTGGAACCATTCCGTCCTGATAAGGTCCTGCTCCGGGAGCAGAGCATCAAAAACGGTAACAGAGGTTTCTCCGCGGGATAGCTCCCGGTCATGGGAGTCCAGAAACTTGATGACAATGGGATGTGTTCCGGCAGGCGTGTCCTCCGATACCCTGACATCCACCCACAGGCTCTGCCAATGGCCTGCCACATAAGTAATTTTTCCGTCCTCCAAATCCCTAAGAAGATCGGGATAGAGACCGGGCCTCGTCCTAAGATAGTTATCGTCCACCATGGGATGGCAGCAAAGGGAGGATGGAACTTCTACCACCTGCCTTACTCTTATGCTGTCACTGATGGGCGATTCTACTTCGATCCTACCATATGTAATATGACTGTTACCGGATGTATAAGCTACCTGAAATGAAACCGTTTCGTTCTTAAGGGCCGTTAAAACGTTACATTCCGGGAGAAACCTGGGTTCCTCATCGGAGAATACCTTCTGTAAAGCACTGATGACCTTTGAAGTGTATGTAACCTTGCTCATAACAACTCCCCCATTCACTTGTTATTGATATGACCGGGATAATGATAGGCTGCCACAAACCTGCTGATAATATAAAACAATTATATCACAGAGAAGTCACCGCCTTCAATAAAATATAAACCCAGTCCCTGTCATACCTTGGCCTGCAAGTACCATGATCCAGGCCAGTTCCAAATTCCACCGAATCAGCTGTTCTTCCTGTAATATTATGGAAGTTGACTATTGTAATAATCGCTGGTAAAATTATCATAATAGGCCGTTAATATAGGATTCATAAATGGTTAAAATGATCGAAAGGGAGTGCAAACATGGAATTTACCTTATCACAGAAGGAAGAGATCCTGAATCTTTATGACAAGATGCGGGTGACGGACGTGCGGGATGGTATGGATTGGATGGGATATCATCATTATGGGAGCATGAGTGAGAAAATGCGTCCCCTTTGGCCCACCAAAGCCATGGGTTTTGCCAAGACCAGCCGCTACATACCCTATGATCGACCTGTACCCAGAGACGCTATAGGTGATGCCTATACGGAATGGGTAGCATGGTATTATAAGGAGATCTGCCCCTATCCCTGGATAGATGAAGCAGAAAGGTACGATATGTTTGTTATCGACCAATCCAACCTAAGCGTTGGGCTTATGGGTTCCAATAACACCTTGATACCTCTGGCCCTTCGTGGATCCACCGGCTATATCATTGACGGAGGACTTAGGGATACTGATGAGGTTATCGCCCAGCGAGTCCCCGTATGGGCAAAGAAGCGGGTACAACCCATGGACCAGGCCCGTATCCAGTATGAAAGCCACAATTGTAAGATCAACTGCGATGGCGTATGCGTAAACCCCGGCGATTTCGTCGTTGCCGATGGGGACGGCGTAATAGTTGTACCTTCCGACCTGGTATACGATGTGGCAAAATATGCAGCCCAGGAGATGAACAAGGACAAGCCTGAAAGAAAATATCTTTACATCAAGGCCGGATTGCCTCTGGATGATACTGTGGACGTACCCCTGGATTTTGAGGAGTATGATAAGAGATTTACCAAAAGATAATATCCCAATGGAGGTGTAAAACATGAAAGTATTTACCCAGGACAAGGTCGGCAGGATATTTATCTTACGGCTGGATCAAGGGGATTTCGTTCTTGAAAGCATAAATGAATTGATCGAACGGGAGAACATTAAAAACGGGGTGGTTGTCTCTGCCATTGGAACCCTGGACTACTGCACCCTGCACATGGTCATGACGACAGGCTATCCGCCGGTTGAGCACTTTGAAAAGTGGGAGGATAAACCCCTGGAGTTGGCATCCATCGACGGTATCATAGCCGATGGAGTTCCTCATCTGCATACAGTGATTTCCGACCATGAAAAGGCATATGCCGGCCACTTGGAGCCCGGATGCCGCGTCTTATACCTGGCCGAGATAGTGATAATGGAATTGGAGGGCGATGCCCTTACAAGAATTAAAAACGAAAAGGGTATCAACGAGCTTCATGCCAAGTAAGCCGGTCTACCCTTAAGAAAACAGATCCGACATTGATATGGGGAAAACGGATTTATTAAGGATATCGAAAATAAACCGTTTTCCCTTTCTATTTATTCATATATAGAGCCATGGCCCCCAGGGGCTCCAACCTTAGGAGGCCTCCCCCCCGGCCTTCTATCATCTTGTCAGGATTTATAAGGTCAATGGCACCTTCCATTCCCCATGGAATATCCTCTACTTCAATTCCCCGGGGGATAAATTCTCCTTCCCACCAATCATGTGGACTTCTGTTTATCAGCACTATAATCCTGTCCCTGGAATTTTCCCGTATAAAGCCGTAGATATCCTCCCCCAGGTAGAAGGATTTAAAGTCTCCGTCCCTTATAACCCCGTATTGCTGCCTGAAACCTGTTATTTTTACGTACCAGTCTAAAATATCCGTATCCTCCCTGCCCCAGGGATAGGTTCCCCTGTTGTAGGGGTCGGAATAACCCTCAAGTCCAGCCTCGTCACCGTAGTATATGCAGGGTACTCCGGGAAAGAAAAACTGCATCAGGGTAATAAGTCTAATCCTTTTTATTCCAAGTTTTCTGGCATCCCGGTCCAGCCTGTACTCCTCCCTTTCCCCCTCCTCAAGCCCTTCTTCAGGGGGTGCCTCCCCCAATCTGGTCAGAATCCTTATGCTGTCATGGCTACCTATCAGGTTCATGGCGGAATAGAAGCTCTCCCTGGGATAGTTCTCATATAGGGCCATGACCCGCCTGTGGGTTGCGTCTGCATTAATCCTTCCCAGGATGAAGTCCAACCAAATACGCCTTAGAGGATAGTTGGTAGTGGAGTCCAATTCCTCCCCCAACAGGTACTCCCGCAGCTGGCCATAGCTGACCTTGTTTGAGGCATCTTCCCAGACCTCTCCCAGGAGTATTCCCTCATCATCCACCTCTTTTACGGCAGACCGCAGCTCTTTTATAAACTCATCGGGGAGCTCGTCGGCCACATCCAGTCTCCAGCCCTTCGCTCCCATTCGCATCCAATGCCTTACCACGCTCTTTTCCCCACCGTAGATGAACTCCCTGTAGGAAGGCTCCATCTCATCTACATTGGGCATGGTCTCAATCCCCCACCAGGATTCGTACTTGTCAGGATAATCCTCAAATTTATACCAGCTGTAATAGGGCGAATCCTTGGACTGGCAGGCTCCAAGGCCCGGATAGGTTCCGTCCTTGTTGAAGTATATGCTATAGGCCCCCGTATGGCTGAAGACACCGTCCAGGATAATATGGATCCCACGGTTCTTTGCCTCCAATACCAGCTCCCTAAAAATTTGCTGGTTCCCAAACATGGGATCTATGGTCATATAGTCACCGGTATCATACTTATGGTTGCTCCGGGCCTTAAATATGGGGTTAAGGTAGATTATGCTTACACCAAGTCCCTTGAGGTAGTCCAATTTCTTTATAATCCCCCTTAGGTTGCCCCCAAAAAAGGTCCATCGCCTTATGCTGTTATCCTTCTCCCTTATATAAAACGGGGTATCGTACCAATCCAAATGATAGAGGGACCCCTTCTCCCCCTTTGACTCTCCTAAACTGTCTTCCCCCCTATGAAAGCGGTCTACAAAGATCTGGTACATTATCCCCTCCCTATACCAACGGGGGACATGCCAGGGGACATACACCGTTATCTGATATCCGGGGGGCTCCCCCTCATAGAGGGCGCCTTCTCCCCCCAGGAGATCTTCGTTATTGCCGTAATAGAATACTCTTTCCCCGATAACTATTTTGAAATAGTACCAGACCAGGCCGGGCTCTTTGGGCACCCTATATTGAACCTCATAAAATCTGGTCATTGGACCGCTTTTTTCATGGCAATCTATCTCTCCCATGGGCAGAAGCCTTTCATGGCTGTTCTTCTCCCAAAGCCGCAGATAGCATTTTACTTGGTTATTACTATTATCTTCATTCAATTCCAGCTTCAGCCTGAGCCTGAGGGTCTCCCCGCAGGGCACTGCCCCAAAGGGATCTCTGTACTCATCCCGATGGGAATTGTGACAGACCTTTAACTTGTCCATCTACTCGGCCAACTCCTTATAGAGCTCCATATAGCGGTGGGCGGAAGCATCCCAGCTAAAATCCATTTTCCTCCCGCTCTCCGTTATCCTCTTCCATGCCGCCTTGTCCTCTCTGTATACCTTCAAGGCCCTATGTATGGTATAGAGCAGTTCATGGGCATTATAGTTGGCGAAACTAAAACCGTTCCCTTCCCCGGTCACCTCGTTATATGGGATAACGGTATCCTTAAGCCCTCCGGTCTCCCTGACTATGGGCACGGTACTATAGCGCATGGCTATCATCTGGGCCAGGCCGCAGGGCTCGAATTGGGAAGGCATAAGGAGCATGTCCGCTGAGGCATAGATCTTATGGGCCAGGGAACTGTCAAACATTATCTTAACCGCCAGCTTGGAAGGATACTTGGAAGCAAAATAGTAGAAGGCATCCTCGTAGGTCCTGTCCCCGGTACCCAGGACCACCATCTGGAGCTCCTCCTCCATGAGCTCGTCCATTATGTGGTTGAGTAGATCCAGGCCCTTTTGACTGTCCAGTCTGGTCACCAGACCGAGCAGGGGTACATCCCTGTCCTCCGGTAATCCCACAAGGGATTGGAGGGCTATTTTATTGTCAGCCTTCTTGCTGAGGGAACTGCGGTACCTGACAGATATATCCGGATCCCTTAGGGGGTTGTAGATCTTATAGTCTATCCCGTTCAATATCCCCCTTAGCTTGTCCCTTTGCATCCTTAAGATAATATCAAGACCCTCCCCGAAGTAAGGGGTAAGGATCTCCGAGGCGTAGGTGGGACTGACGGTGGTAATGATGTCCGAATAGACCAGTCCTCCCTTTAAATAGTTAACTGCACCGTCATATTCCAAATTGTTTGCAATCCTTCCCCCTTCAGCTATCCCCAATATGTCCCCCAGGATATACAAGGGAAATATCCCCTGATGCCTGAGATTATGTATGGTCAGTACCGTCCTTATACCACTATAGTAGGGGTCATCTCCATAGTGCTCCCTTATCATCATGGGAATCAGGGCAGTATGCCAATCATGACAATGGACTATATCCGGCCTGAACCCCTCAATTCTGGGCAGGCTCTCCAGAACTGCCC
>JAAYRX010000075.1 GCA_012518535.1 Clostridiales bacterium
GCGCATTCCAATCCTCGAGCTTGGGAGTCCAGGAACGCTTTTGGGCCTCTTCCACTACGGTATTGGGATTTATTACCCCTTCTTCCAGAGCCATTACAGCGCTAAAGGGTTTTATGGTGGAGCCCGGTGGATAGAGGGCATAGGTAGAGCGGTTGATAAAGGGCTTATCCGGGTGTTCTGTCAGGGCTTCCCAGGAAGATGGAAGGACACCGTTGGGGAATATGTTGGGATTGTAATCCGGATAGCTGACCATGGCCAGTACTTCTCCACTTTTCCCATCCAGGACAGTTACGGACCCTACATGACCCTGTAGCGCTTTACGGGCCCTTGCCTGGAGATCCGGATCCAAGGTCAAACGTATGGTATTCCCATGCCTGGCGGGTATCTCGGCGATAGTGGATTTTTTATTGCCGTCCGCATCCCTTATAAAGAGACTATAGCCGGATTTCCCGTGAAGGTGCTCCTCCATGGAGGCCTCAATACCCTGCCTCCCGATGAGGTCCCTATCCCGATAACCCTCCTTCTCCTCCAGATCCTCTCCGCTTACCCTCTGCACATAACCAACTATATGGGAATACAGTTCGTTGTTTAGATAGCGTCGTGAATCCGTTACCAGGTTTGTGACCAGCATAACGCCCTTTACCGATAATATCTTGTCCTTGAACTCTGCACTGATGCTCAAGGGAAAATTCCTCAGGGGGACCAGGGTATCGTCCCTTACCCAATCCTTCGAAAGCTCATCCAATATCTTTTCTTCACTCAATTCCAGCAGAGGGGCCAGAGCCTTGGCAAATTCATTCCGATCCGGAATTTTACCGGGAACTCCTCCGACCGTATAGGCCTCACCCTCAATTGCTATGGGATTATCCTCCCGATCCAGGATATCCCCGCGAAGGGCATGCTGGCTGGTTAGCCTTACCTGATCCTCCTCAACCATATCCGGGAAGATGAGAGAAGGTGTCCAAACAACCTTCCACTGTTTATCCTCCAGAATCAATGGGAGGGTGAAATGAGTCTGAAAGGACTCAACCGTTTCCGTATTAAAGACCACATCGATGGGAAGATAAGCATCATCCCCTTCAATCAATATCTCCTGTAGATCTAAATCGAGACTGTTAAGTTCAATGGCGGAAAATATGGTTCCGTATCTTTCTACGAAATCATCCTTGGATATGGATTCTCGGCTCTCCTGGGACAGGGCTTCATACATTTCCTCAAAATCCAGCTTTGCCCAGGCGTTAGTATAGGATTTTGCAGTTTCCATGGGATTGGCCTGTCCACATCCTATCAGCATAACCATGATCATAATTATGGGCAGGTACTTCTTAAATAGTCGACCGAATGTATTAAAGATATCCATAGTTCAAAAGATACCCCCTCCAAAATAGCTTCCGGTATGAATTATACCACAATAGTATCTCAAATCGTAGAGGGCGGTTTTTAACGCCGGCTTCAGTAGGTATAAAATACCAAAATTTTGGGCATGGTAATTTTGGTACAAGCTTAATTATTACAAAAACTTGACAACATATTAAAATAGTATTACAATTACCCCATCAACTCCCTTGATTAAGTTTTTTGAAGGAGGAAGAATAATGGAACCACAACAGCGGAACATGCGAATATACAAACTATTATGTTATGTTTGCATTGTTCTGGCACTTGTCGGCGGTACGACGACAGGATTTACCCGTTATGTTCAAGGGGCCTATAATGAAGTCACTTTGAACGATAATGGGTATACCGTACAAATTCAAACTATGGATAAAACCGTAAAGGAGCTTTTGGATAGATATGAAATAAACTTAGGCCCGGGTGACGAAATAACCCCAGGCCTGGAAGAAGCCATAGAAGAAGATACTGAAATCAATATACGGCGTGCCTTTAAGGTAACAGTGGAAGCAGACGGCAAGTTTAAAACCGTATATCTGACAGAGGGAACTGTAGAAGACGCATTGAAGGAAGCCTACATAGTTGTAAAGGAAAAGGACTTACTCAACTACCCTCTGAACCAGCAGGTCCTGCCCGGAGATCACATCAAGGTCATAAGGGTGAAAGAGGAAATCCTGATAGAGAAAGAGAATATACCTTACCGGTTGGTAACCAAGGAAAACAAGAAGCTTGAAAAGGGAAAACAGGAGCTGGTACAGGAGGGAAAGGAAGGAGTAAAGGAAAGGGAAATACTCATAGCTTATCACGATGGCGTTGAAGTTAACAGGGAGATTGTAGAGGAAAGGGTATCGGTGGTACCGGTAGACAGGATCATAGCGAAGGGAACCTATGTTGCCCCGCCGGTTTCCAGGGGAGACAGCAAAAGGGAGAAAGTCACCACGAATAAAACCACCAAGGAAAAAACCAATAAGAAAAAAACTGAGGAGAAAAAAACAACAAAGAGCAAAACCACCAATACCAATACCTCAAAGAAAAAAACAGAAAGCAAGACGACCCGTCTAAGTTCGGGCACCTATACCTTCCAGGCAACGGCCTATACTCGAACCGGGAATAAGACCAGGAGCGGGAAATGGCCAAAGAAAGGTATGATAGCGGTGGATAAAAGGCTGATACCTCTGGGAACAAAAGTATATGTGGAGTTCCCCGGAAAATGGGCCCATATGAGCGGCTATTATACGGCAGAGGACACAGGTGGTGCCATCAAGGGAAAGATCATCGACGTATTTATGGATACCGATGATTCATCACAGGCAGCAAGATTTGGCAGGGTAAGGAACGTAAAGGTGACAATACCCTAGCCCATAATGACAATTGGACATATCTAGTAAGGGTAAAGGCAGGATATCTATCCTGCCTTTTCTAGGAGGGAGTATATGAGTCAGCTTACATCCCCCAAGGTTATAAGGGATATCCTGGAGAGGCATAATTTCAGGTTCAGCAAGAGCCTGGGACAGAACTTTTTGGCGGATAAGAACATAATAGAGAGAATAATTGACGGAGCTGGAGTCACAGGTGAGGATCCGGTGCTGGAAGTTGGACCCGGCATAGGTACCCTCACAAAGGAACTGGTGGCCAGGGCCGGGAAGGTAGTTGCCGTTGAAATAGACAAGGGTCTTTTTCCTATCCTGGAAGAAACCCTGGGGACTCCACCTAATTTAAGCCTGATTCACGGCGATATACTGAAGTTGGATTTAAGGGAGCTGACAGAAAGGGAGTTTGGAGGCCATGAATTTAAGGTGGTAGCCAACTTGCCCTACTATATAACCACCCCGATTATAATGCGGTTTTTGGAGGAGGGGCTGCCCTTTGGCTCCATAACGGTTATGATCCAGCGGGAAGTGGCCCAAAGGATGGCTGCAGGGCCCGGGGATAAGGAATATGGCTCCTTGTCGGTAGCGGTCCAATACTATACAAAGCCAAGGATACTGTGCAAGGTACCGGCCAGCGTGTTCATACCCCGACCCAAGGTAGACTCTACGGTAGTTATCCTGGAAAGGCGGGACAGGCCGGAGGTTGAAGTCTGTGACAGGGAATTGTTTTTTCGCGTAGTGAGGGGGTCCTTTGCCAAGAGGAGAAAAACCCTGTTAAACAACCTCACCACCGGAGAACTAAGGGAATGGGACAGGGAGAGGATGTTGAATATCCTCAGCATATCCGGGATTGATCCCCAGAGGCGGGGAGAGACCCTGACTATAGAGGAGTTTGCCAGGATATCCAATAATATGGTAACAATATCCGAAAAAGAAGCCCGATATGGAAAATAGGGTTTCTTTTTTTATCCCCCAATTCATATACTAGTACAAACAATAAAAGGGGGGGGAAGGAAAGTTGGCCAGAAAATCTAATTACCATCGTTCCTTCATAATTTTAAAACCCAAGAGCAGGGGATTTGAATTTGTTCCCAACAAGGCTCCTACGGGTTATTGCAAGTTTGAGATCAGGAGAGGGGTTGGAAGGGCCTATATCTACATGCAGGATATTAAGCCCAGCAGTAGTCTGGATGGTAACTATGAAGCATACCTGATATCTGCCGATGATTCCATCAGGCCCTGTAAATTGGCCGGACTGTATACGGATGAGCAGGGTAGATGCGAGCATATAGTTTCCTTTGATGCAGATGATATTAAAGGTTCGGGATATACCCTGGAAAACTTCCATGCCCTTGTCATAGCCTTTAGAACAGGTAGGGAAGGAATGACGATTGCTTATCCCTTAATAGGATATGCCGGCAAGGATATCTACATAAGCACCAAAAATATCACCGAGGGATTAAAGGTGATACACGGGGATGGATTAGAGTTTTTATCCGAGCCTGAAGTGGACGATGACCCAAAAGAGATCCTTGCGGAGGAAAAACAGGAATCAACAACCGTAGCCGAACCGGAGATCAAAGATAAACCCGAAAGGGCGGACGAATCCGAAGTAGAAGACATAGCGGAGGTTGCCTATGAGACCGAGGTTGAGAGCCCAGCCCAGCTTGAGGACGAGGTAAGTAAAGAGGAAGAGCCGGCAATAGAGAGTGTGCCGGAGGTAGAGGACGAATCGATGATGGAGGACGGTGAAGCAGAGATAGAGAGTGAAACGGACACGGAAGAAAAACCGGTGACAGAGGACGAAACGGGAACGGAAATCCCGCCTGAAATCAAATTTGAGCCCCTGACCATCTATCCCAATAAGCCATCAGAACCTTCTACTGCACCTGTACAAGAGGAGACTGGCAGGTCAGAGGAGGAATTAAGGCGAGCCTACGAGGATAGTTATCAGGAGTACTTGCAGGATTTTACCAACCGGGACAGTACCTATCCATATTATGGACCCACCTATTGGGATAACGTGAAGGACTATTTCACAGGTCTTTTCAATGTCCACCAGAGGGTGGCCCCCTTCGATGGGGAATTGAAGAATATAGAATGGATCAGGGTCCAGCAGGCCTTAACTGGATACGGCGGCTATTATACTGAATCGTCTTATGGTTATCCCAGCTATAGCTATCCTGATCATCACATTGTTGGCTTGGCTAAAAAAGAGGGTCAGGTACAATATGTGGTCTACGGTATCCCCAGCATGTATAGCATGATCCCGCCCATATCCATAAACGGCTTTTCCCGATGGGTCCCAATAAAAGAGGGGTACGGCATGGGGTATTGGTTGTTGTACATAGACGCAATAAGCGGTAGAATAGTATACCCTTGAAAGGAGAATGATCGAATGATCATTCTTTTTTTATGTTTTTGTATTTTCCTCTTTATTTTTCTGTAATGATATGGTAATATATATAACATAATAACATATATTGCCAAATATGTCAATGTGCGACACATATAGGCATAATTCATTACAATACGGCACGATTCATGGGTCGTGTCGAAATAGAAAAACGGGGGAGGAAAATCAATGAAGCAGATGGTAAGAATTGCTATAATCGATGACAATCCCGATATCCGGGAGATAATATCCTCGTATATTTCAATGCAGGAGGATATGGAAGTTGTGGGATTTGCCAGGGATGGTGTCGACGGCCTAAAGGTTATTGATGAAATGAATCCCGATATAGTGATTTTGGATATGATCATGCCCCGCCTGGACGGGCTTGGGGTACTGGAGCAGTTAAACGCATCCGGTAATGCAAAGGAGCCGTTTTTTATATGCCTGTCTGCGGTGGGACAGGAGGAATTGATCCGCAGGGCCGTCAATTTAGGCGCCAAGTATTATATGGTCAAGCCATTTGATATGGAAATGCTGATAAAAAGGATACGGGAGCTTAAGGGAAGTGTGCGTGGGCTTATGGAAGGTGAGCATAAGTCCTTACCTTATGAGAAGACAAAAAATTTGGAAGAAAAGATTACAGATATTTTTCTCCTTATCGGAATCCCGGCTCATATCAAAGGGTATCATTTTTTGCGGGAAGCGATCAAAATGGCCGTCAAGAACAGCGATATAATGAACCGTATTACCAAGGAGCTCTATCCCGGCATAGCCAAGAAATTCAATACCACCCCCAGTAAGGTTGAAAGAGCCATCAGGCACGCCATCGACGTGGCCTGGAACAGGGGTAAGGTAGAGAATATAAACCAACTCTTTGGATATGTGGTATATGATGAAAATGATAAACCTACAAATGGAGAATTCATCGCCCTGATAGCGGACAAACTCAATATGAGTGAATCAGCCTAGGAAAGGCAAGTGCCCCAGTGAGGCCAAAACTTGACAGAACCCACGCCAACATAATATAATAATATTACGATATTAACATATTCCGAAAGCATAATATTGGTCTACAACTTTCGGAATGTTTTTACAGATGCTTGTGTCACTCAGAAACATATCGGTAATGGCTACTGCATCAACACAAGACATATATTTAGTATTTAAATAGGTAGGGGGACTGTTATGGCAACACGCTTAGCTGATTATGAAAGGAAGGCCGAGCTACTGAAAATCCTGGGACATCCTGTACGGCTATGTATAGTGAACGGTTTGATCACCAAGGAATGCAATGTTACAGGCATTCAGGATTGCCTGAAGCTTCCACAGTCTACAATATCCCAGCATTTAGGGATTTTGAAAGCCCACGGGATTATTAAGGGCAGGCGAAATGGCTTGGAGATCATCTATTCTGTCGTAGATGAAGACGTGATACGTCTGGTAAGGGCTTTTATGAAAGAAGCCCAACCTTTTCAAGAGGTGTAGATAATCGGCTTTTTTCCAGCTATATCTGGGTTGTGGAAAACTATAGGATTTTATCCACATATTAAAATCCTTATAAAGACAAGTTTGGGGATAAGTCTGTGGATAATGTGGATAGACATTCTGTAAACCTGTGGATAACCCAGGCGGACATTCTGTAAACCTGTGGATAACTTGTAGATCCAGGAGGACATTATGTTTTCCCTTCTAAGAAGGATTTTTCGTCAAAGTGGCGAATACAATTTAACGAATGGGAACAATATATAAAAATTGCTTTCTGGAGGGAGAATTTGATGGCTTACAAGAAATGTCCTAGATGTAATCTCAATTATATACAGGA
>JAAYRX010000076.1 GCA_012518535.1 Clostridiales bacterium
ATAGGGGTTGGGGGCCGGCCTATGGCCCTTTTTACCATCATATCTTTCGTTCCCGTAGATATTGATCCATCCAAATTCCTCCGGCCCTACTTCCGCACTGACATGCCACTTACCACTGTGATATAGCCTATACCCTGCTTGTGACAGTGGTACGCTCCAGGTAGAAATGCCGTCAACCAGCCCTCTTGAGATGGTGTTTCCTACGTTTACATTGTTCCATACGCCATGTTCTGTGGGATATAATCCGGTGTGGAATGTGGCCCTTGAAGGGCAGCAATGAGGGGAAACCGTGTAACAATTGGTAAAGGCAAGGCCTCCGTCATTATAAACGCTGTCTATATTGGGGGTCAGGCATCTCCCGAATGGTGGTGCCATATCCCCACGGTAATGATCTGCCATAAATATCAGGATATTGGGATGACTATTGTATGACATGAGATTCATCCTCTCATATGTTTATAAAGGTCACATAGCTATATGTCATATCATACCATAATTCCACTTGATTTTCCATATCCTGCAAATCATTTTGTCTGCTAGAAGCCGTGGGGACAGGTGCCGTAGAAGTGTCTATCCAGGTTATACAGGGTAACCTGGTTTAGTGCAGCCTGACTTAATGTGACAAACGAAACGTCCCCTTGTCACATATAGATTTTCATGCTGCGCAGCTTGTTTACCGTATTCTCATCCAGCTTAAGTTCGCAGCTTTTCATTGCCTGTTCCAGTTGTTCCATGCTGCTGAAGGACACTATGGGGATCGACGGAAAATCCTGATGCATTAAAAAGGCCAGTTCAACCTGGATTATTTCAGCATTTAGTTGGTTCGCCGTTTTTACCAACTCATCGAAGATTTTCTTGTTGGAAGGAATATCGTATCTGGACGATATCTTTTGAGATAACAGTTCTCCCCGCTGCAATTTTGAAAAGTACCCCTTTGCAGCAGCAGTGTATGCCATTGCATTTAAGCCGGTTTTCTTATGATACTCGTAAGTATCCCTATCCATAAGAACAAGGGTTTTATCCTCTATACCATTATAATTAACATCGGCCAGACTCCACATTAGCTGATTACAGACAAAGCCGGATATATTCTGCTTCCTGGCATATTCAATGGCTTCGATTATTCGCGATAGAGCCCAGTTTGAACAACCATAGTAGCGGATTTTGCCCGCTATCCGTGCTTCTTCCAAGGCATCCAAAACCTCTCCCACCGGAACATCGGGATTATCCCGGTGCAGGAAATACAGATCTGTATAGTCGGTATTTAACCGCTCCAGGCTCTCATTCAGATCCTTTTCTATAGCCTCGGGGTTAACCCTGGAAATGCTGGTATCCGAAATATCCGGATGCGCACCCTTTGTGCTGATTACAACATCCTTGCGAAGGCCGGTTTCCTTAAGCCATTCTCCGATAACCTTTTCACTTCTTCCCCTTGGTCCGGGAACCCAGTCGCCATAGACATGGGCTGTGTCTATGAAATTCCCACCCAGTTCAACGAATCTATCGAGCTGGGCCTTTGCATCCTTGGAATCTATGGATGAGCCGTAATTTACGGTACCTATGCTAAGAGGTGATACATACAAATCGGTGTTGTTAAGTAATACTCTCTTCATCCTAATGCCTCCTCATATAATTTTAGCATCCGCTATCTAGCCATTTATTCTATAGCCTGTTATGACTCTATTATACCAATATTCATATGCTATATAACGCATTTATAAGTATAATATTCTTTATGGATATGAATAAATTGTTGTAGGATCTATCCGGGTTACGAAGGACGGCGCAGTTGAATGTGACAAACGAAACGTCCCCTTGTCATGTTTCTTAGTATATCCCAATAGCACCTTCTATGTTATAATACGATTGGTTTAGTATGTATTTTCTTAGAAACGTTGGAGAGGACGGACCAGTATATGAGGGAAAGACATCGAAGGAGTATATTTAAGAGATTTGGGAATGAACTAACCTGGTTCAAAGGGAACGTCAGAGTATCTATTATTTTGGAACCTTTATGGGTCATACCACATAATTTATTTGCCACCTATGCTTCCGTATATATGGTAGCCCTGGGGGTTACCGACAAACAAATCGGGCTGATAGCATCTATTTCAATGGCCCTGCAAATGTTTTCTTCGTTACTTGGAGGGTATGTAACGGATAAACTGGGTAGAAAGCGTACCAGCCTGATCTTTGACACCCTTAGCTGGAGTATCCCTACCCTAATTTGGGCTGTAGCCCAGAACTTCTATTATTTTCTTATTGCAGCAATAATCAATAGTTTTGTGAGGATTGTTCATACTTCATGGACCTGCCTTCTTGTTGAAGATACGGCTCCTGAAGATAGGGTGCATGCATATACCTTGTTACAGGTTGCGGGAATTTTAGC
>JAAYRX010000077.1 GCA_012518535.1 Clostridiales bacterium
AAATACCTTATGCAGTCAAACAAAGGGATTTACAGTCAAAGTAAATCCCTTTATCTATGTTGATTATACCTAAAAAGTGTAGTAGACTTGAATATACAAGCTATACATATCCTTATTTTTCATTCAGGTTTGACATTCAATTAGAAGGCTTAGAACTAAGTGAATTTAAATTCAATAATATGCTGGACAGCCTAATGAACCCACTGCTTAAAGAATAAAGCAATTAAATAAAACGATCCTGTGGCACTTAAAATACCATGGAGGTGTAAGAATGGGAAAAGTAGTTTTCCAAAGGGATTTGGAGGTACGGCACGAAGTAGACGTATTAGTCGTTGGTGGCGGACCGGCTGGCGTGGCTGCTGCTGTCTCGGCGGCCAGGCAGGGTGCAAAGGTCTTTTTAGCAGAGGCTACTGCCTGTTTAGGGGGATTGGGTACCAGTGGAATGGTTCCTGCCTTTATGCAGTTTACCGACGG
The DNA here is from genome assembly GCA_012518535.1 of Clostridiales bacterium. Lineage (GTDB taxonomy): Bacteria > Bacillota > Clostridia > Caldicoprobacterales > UBA3941 > UBA3941. Next base: position 475 of record JAAYRX010000077.1, read on the forward strand.
TGTAAATTTTCTGGCCGGCGGCATAGGGGAGGAAATCCTCAAGAAGATGTGGGAATACGGGGGAAAGATAGAAGGTTCTGAGTACTCCATAAAAGTAGAAGCGCTAAAAAGAGTATACGATGATATTGTAACCGAGGCAGGAGTTGATTTTACCCTAAATACGCAAATGGTAGCCGTTGATGCAGAAGATGGATGTGTCAACTACGTCATTTTTGCGGCCAAAAGTGGCATGTTTGCTGTAAAGGCAAAGATCTATATAGACGGTACCGGTGATGGTGATCTGTGTGCCTGGGCTGGAGCCGAATATGAAAAGGGCGATGAAAACGGCGAGATGATGGCGGGTACCCTGTGCAGCTTATGGGCCAATATTGACTGGGATAGGGTAGTAAGACCTGACAATAGAGGGCTGGAGGAAGCCATAAAGGATAAAATATTCACCCATGAGGATCGTCACCTGTCCGGCATTTGGCGTACTGGAAAGACCTTAGGTGGCGGCAATATCGGGCATACATATGATGTGGATGGTACTGATGAGCGCTCCCTGACCAAGTCTTTGATATGGGGAAGAAAGTCAATGACGGAATTTGAGAGATACTATAAGGAGTATTTGGACGGCTACGAGGAAATGGAATTGGCCGCTACAGGGGCCATATTGGGTATTCGGGAGAGCAGGCGTATTATTGGCGATTATGTAATGGTATTGGATGACTTTATCAATAGAGCAAATTTTGATGATGAAATAGGCAGGTATGCTTATCCGGTAGACATTCATCCTTCGGATACATCAGTAGAAGGCTTTAAGAAGTTTGAAGAAGAATACCATAATCTCAGGTATAAGGATGGGGAAAGCTATGGAATCCCCTATAGAGCCTTAACTCCAAGAGGCCTTCAGAATGTGCTGGTAGCCGGACGATGTGTAAGCTGCGATAGATATATGCAATCCTCCATACGGGTTATGCCGGGATGCTATATTACAGGTCAGGCAGCAGGAGTTGCAGCGGCTATGGCAGCAGAGAAGAACACGGATACCAGGGGGATAGACATTAAGGAACTGCAGTCCCGCCTCAAAGCAATCGGGGCATATCTACCAAACTTCTAATTAGTTTTACTGTATTGGAACAAATTACTTTATCCTCCGTCTAATAGGATAAGGAGGATTTATATGATGAGAAAATATATTATTTTAATTTTATGTAGCTTATTGGTCCTTGGCATCGCTGCAGGGTGTGGTGATTCCAAGGAAAAGGACGGGACTTCATTTACGGCCAGGGTCTTGGAGACAGGTGAATCCA
>JAAYRX010000240.1 GCA_012518535.1 Clostridiales bacterium
CCACTTAACCCACTTCTATCAATCTCTTTATTTGATGTGGTCGATGCTCCTAAAATAGAAGAAACCTTACTTAATCCAGACATTTGTGAACCAGTAGAAGTATAAGAATCTTTAAAACCGCTAGAAGATGTTAAACCATAGGATGAGATAATAGAGTTAATTGAATTAAAAGCTTCAGAAAAAGACGACTTAGTTAAGTCAGCAGCTTTTATAATTAATTCCATTTCATTTTTGTAAAGCTTATTAATGTTATTCATTTTAGTTTGAAAATTAGATTCGATTTGAAGCTTTTCACTATCATACAATGATTTTTGTGTATTTATTTGATCTTTAATCATTTTTTCATAATAGTCATATGATTTATCTAGTGCTTCTTCTGATAATTCCACTTGGCGGTCATATTGAGTATCATCTAATTTTTCTTTTGCTTCTGCTAGTTGCTCTTCTAATTTTTGCATTTCAGCAATAGCTTCTCTATCACCACTACGAGCAGCCTTACTTAAATCAGCTATTCGTTTTTCTATTTTAGATATATTGCTAGTCTGCTTTTCAACGTCCTTTTGATAATCACGCTCTTTTTGTTTTTGACGCAAAGATTCTTTTTGTTGGTTGACTATCTCTTTATATCTATCTAGCTGTTTATCAAGAGAATCTAATATGTCTTTATGATTTTCCTCTAAAGATTCCAATGCGTCTTTTTGGTCTGTTTCTAACGTTTTTAATTGCTCATCGTAAACGGATTTCATATAGTTTACAATAGAATCACGATACGAACGCATAGCGTCAGCAGAAGAGAAGAGTTTAGAATTAAGCTTATCTAATCTATCTGTATATGTTTCTTGACTAATTTTACCTTTTGAATATTGTTTATTAAGCTCTTTAATACGTCTGTTTAACTCATCTGCGTTTTTAGTAGCCTCATTAAAACCAGTTTGTAATAAAGTAAGTTCTTCGATACTACCTTTATCTACAAATTTTAAATATCTATCCACTTCTGACAGACTAACATCCATATTAGCTAGAAACTTTTCAAACTTTTCTTCTTCAAGTTTCTTCTTACCCTTATAGATTTCTTCAACAATCTTTTCATACTGGTCAAGGTATTTGCCTTTATATTTCTTCAGATATTTTTCGTTCAGTTTCTCTAGTTGGTCGTAGTATTGCTCCTCGGTAATCTCATCCATGCCAAGACGATATTTAAGCTTGTTAAGTGATTTAGATATTTTGTCTTGGTCAAGTTTGTTTCTACCTTTATAGATCTCCTCAACATTCTTACGATACATATCAAGATGGGTCTTTTTGTGTGCCTTTAGATAATCGTCGTTTAGCTTTTCAACTCCATCGTAATACTGTTTCTCAGTCACTTTATCCATAGCTAAACGATGGTCTAGGTCAGCTCTCTTTTGCTTATATTCAACTAGCCAAGCAGGATCAGATGACTTACCTTTACTACCACTTGTAGGCTTAGGTTTATAGCCTTCCATTTTATCAAGATTTAACTTGGTACTAATACCACTAACTATTTGGTCATACATTCTTTCTGCGTCAGCTATCTCTTTGCGTAATTTCTGCATTTCCATAGCATCATACATACTGATATAGCCACCACTAGCACCTTTTTCCTGTAGTATATCTAGGGCAGACTGTTTCTTTTTAAAGTCTTTATATATATCAAGTTTAGCATCGTTTAGGTTTTTCCAATTTGTATAATCAATACCATAAGCATCTGCTAAGTTTTTTACCCAATCTGGTAAGTCTTTAACAATAGAATTGAAGAATTCCTCGTTCTGTCCTATTTTTTCTATTACAGCAGTTCTATAATTTTCAAGGTCTTTGTTGTAAGCTACCTTTAATTCAGCAAGTATGTCATTGCCATCTGCCAACCCAACGTTAAATTTAGCAATCACACTTTCTAACTCTGGATATTTGGATATTATCTTAGCTAATGTATCAGAAGATATATATCCTAATTCTTCAAACTCAGCTTTTACATCATCTAGGAATTTACCACTATCATTCATCTTAGATAAGGCAGAAGATAAGGTTTCAACTCCCTTGCCCGCATTCATGGCTTCATCATGCATTTGTATAAAAGCGTCATTTGATTTTAAAACTTCTGGAAGATTGTCAAACAATCTTTGAGCTAACTTTCGTAAAGCACTTTCTAAAACATCTATTCCCTCTGAACCAGTATATCCATATTCCGATAACTCTTCAAATTGTTGCATTAAGTCAACTATTTCGGTGGAAGATAGTTTATCTAACTTAGATAATGAGTCACCGATGGTTTTTAAAGACGATTGAAAGTTGTTTATTTCTTGTTCGTTAGCTTTAAATACTTCCGCGAAACTTTCCTTAAATTCATATACGCTATCAGAAACATTGTTAAAA
>JAAYRX010000078.1 GCA_012518535.1 Clostridiales bacterium
AGCTTGTCTTCCCTTATATTGAGCTTTATCAGGTTGTTCTTCCCTTCCCTTGCCAATATAGAGGCTCTTTCAATGGCATCATGGAGAGACTTGGTGTCAAATTTTATACGCGTTCTGTAGTCCTGGGGAATGATCTGGTTATAATTGATAAATTCCCCGCTAAGCAGCCTGGATATAATCCGGGTGTAGCCCATATCAAAGAGCACATGCTTCTCATCTATGGTAATGTTAATTTTTTCATCGCTGCTGTCTATTATTCTGCTGACTTCATCCAGGGTCTTACCAGGTATTATTACATTTATTTCCTTTTGACTGTCAATGCTTCCCTTTCTTACGGCCAATCGATAGCCATCCAAACAGACCATATTTATATTACCTTCGCTTATCTCTATAAGAGCTCCGGTTAAAATTGGCCTCGTTTCATCCACAGCCGCCGCAAAGATGGTGGTCTGGATCATTTCCTTAAGTAAACCCTGATCGATTTCAATGGGATCCCTTTCATGGATATCCTCCAGGTCCGGGTATTCATCGGGATTTATTCCCTGAATTTCAAAAAGGGAATTTTCTGCCCTTATAAGTACGAGATAGTTGTCCGTGACCTCGATATCGATTTGGCAATTGGGTAACTTTCGGATTATATCACCAAATAATCGGGAAGGTATAACGACGGATCCTTCCGAATGTATGGTGGCATCCAGAAAGCATTCTATACCCAGGTCCAGATCATTGCCAATCAACTTGAGTATTCCTTTATATGCCTTTAGATAAATACCCTCCAGGATGGGATGGGTGGTTCTGGGGCTGATGGCTTTTTGAACTATACTGATGCTATCGGATAATTTTTTTTGCATACATGTAAATTTCATGTCATACCTCCTGCTTTTGTTGAATATATATAATAATTTAGCAGTAATAGTAGTAGGGCCTGTGATTATGTGAATTATGTCAGATTATCGTGCAAACCTCGAAAAAAGTATGTGGATAAGTGTGTGGAAGAACCAATATTTTTACTAAGACTTATCCACAATACCTGTTTATAAGTGTCTACAGCAATACTGGTCGCTTTATAACTCATCCAATTCCTTACGAATTTGACTTACGGTTTTAGATACCTCAGGGTCATTGATTATGTCAGCGGCAATTTTATCGTAGGCATGGATGACCGTGGTATGATCCCGTCCCCCAAACTCCTCCCCTATCTTAGGTAGGGACAGGTCTGTAAGTTCTCTGCATAGATACATTGCTACCTGACGAGGAAAGGATATGGCCCTGTTTCTCTTCTTGGATTGAAAATCCTCTATCCTTATATTATAGTAGTTTGAAACAATCTCCATTATCAGCGTAGGTGTAATAGCCCGGGGAGTGTTGTTGGAAATAATGTCCTTGAGAGCTTCATCGGCAATATCTATATCCAGCCTGTTGTTGTTAAGGGTGGAATAGGCCAGGATTCGAATAAGAGCACCCTCCAGTTCCCGAATATTGGACTGAATACGTTGGGCGATGAATAAGAGGATATCATCATCCACCTGGATTTGTTCCTGTTCCGCTTTCTTTCTCAATATGGCTATTCTGGTTTCCAGATCCGGTGGCTGGATGTCCGCTATAAGACCCCATTCAAACCTGGAACGAAGTCTGTCTTCCAGAGTGGGTATCTCCTTCGGGGGTCGATCGCTGGATATTATAATCTGCTTATTGGATTCATGGAGGGTATTGAAGGTATGGAAGAATTCCTCCTGGGTACTCTCCTTACCGGCAATAAACTGAATATCGTCCACTAAAAGGACATCAACATTTCGATATCTGTTTCGAAATTCCACGTTCTTGTTGGTCTGAATCGACGTAATAAGCTCGTTTGTAAACTTTTCTGAGGAAACATACAAAACCTTGGTCTGCGGACTTTGGGAAAGTATAAAATGACCAATGGCATGCATAAGATGGGTTTTCCCCAGACCAACCCCCCCGTAAATAAATAGGGGATTATATGCGTTAGCTGGTGCCTCAGCTACCGCCAGGCATGCTGCATGTGCAAACCTGTTACTATTACCGATAACAAAAGAGTCAAAGGTGTATTTAGCATTAAGGGCACCCCTGTCCGTGTCAGAGCCGTTTCCTTCGTCCTTATCATCATTTAGATATTTGTCTGCTTCATTGGGCAGGACCAAAATAACGGAGTAATCTGTGGAAGAAACCTCCTTTAGGGCATTGACTAAAAGATCCATGTACCTTGATTCCAAAATACTCTTTGTAAAATCATTGGGTACCATCAGATAAAAATTATTTTCGACAATCGTCAAAGGCTCAATTGTCTTAATCCAGGTATTAAAGCTGACCTCAGTCAATTCCAGCTTTATAAAAGGCAGAGCTTCATCCCATATCTTTTTTATTTTATGTAACATCAAGGAAACCTCCCATATGATACCGTTATAATACATATTTTTACCAATTATTGCTTTTTAAAACCCGCAGCCCTTATAGCCTCCAGGGAGTATTGAAAATTATGGTTTAAATATTAAAACATCCTAGGGTTGTTGCTTATGCTATACCTACCCCTGTTTAACATATGGTTCTATCTGGACTGTATCATACCATATATTGTGCATGAAGCTCAGACATGGAGTCCTATGGGGTGGAGATGTATTAATAATTGGCAAATAATTATCAATAATTAAATCAAAATTAAACAATGTATAAAATCAGGCATAATATCCCACAAAAATGTAAAAGTTATAAACAATATCAACACCCAAAAAAGTGGACCTTTTAACCAAAAAAACGGAATGCATAAAAAGTTATACACAAAGTTATCCACAGAATGTGCATAACTTATAACCATTCCCTTCTATTATAAAGAGGAAGTTATCCACAGTAAAGATATAATATCAAATAATCTGTGGATAATCAATTGAATTTGTTGATTTTCTTGACATCAAAAGGATTGTTCGCTTATAATACTATAAGTAAGTCCTGCCACTGGCCAAATTGGAGAGTTTTGTGCACCATTACAGGATTTATTTATGCCCGTTTGTGGATCGTTGAATATGTTAAGAAATATACATGCCAAAAGTGTTTATTTCCTGACATATTAATCATAGGTAAAGCTTATGCCATATGGAAATTCGATCTGTGATATTTGGCAAAAACGTATAAAAGGGGGGATACCAAGATGAAAAGAACATTTCAACCTAATAACAGGCAGAGAAAAAAGGTACATGGTTTCAGGAAGAGGATGAGCACTAAGAATGGCAGAGCAGTGCTAAAAAGAAGGAGACTTAAGGGTAGAAAGAGATTATCAGCATAAGGCCACTTCCGGGGTGGCTTTTTCTACCTCATTGTAAATCCTGTACTGGCTGGCCCATAAGCGGGCCAGGGTAATGTTTTCTACGGTCCTTAGTGTAACCTATTCTTATATCTTTGGATATGTTGGCGGACTGGAGCAAGATTATTTATCCGTGATCCTCATACCTATATGGATTTACCGGTTTAATCATCATCTTGTAATTAGTACCAGGAAATAATTCATAGTGAGAGGATATTATGTGAATAAGAAGTATCGGTTAAGAAAACGGAGAGAATTTAGTTACACCTATAAGAGAGGAAAATCCCTTGCAAATTCTTGTTTGATTTTGATATATAGAAAAAATGGATTGGATGTTTCCAGAGTGGGGTTTTCCGTAAGTAAGAAGTATGGAAATGCCGTAGAGAGAAATAAGATTAAAAGAAGACTGAAGGAAATATATAGGCATAGGATAGGTCAAATCAAATCGGGCTATGATCTTATCTTTGTAGTAAGGGTTGGGGCAAAGGGAGCAAGTTTTAAAAGACTGGAAAATCAATTGGTTAATCTACTGAAAAGAGCTGTATTGTTTATTGAAAATGGAAGAAATAAATGAAGAAGTTTTTGATAGATTTAGTTAAATTATATCAAAGGTTTATATCACCGTTGTTCCCAAACAGCTGTAGATTTTATCCCACCTGTTCTCATTACACCATTTTAGCCTTGGAAAAATATGGGGCCATGGGGGGCTTGTGGAAGGCCATAAGGAGAATATCCAAGTGCCATCCGTTTCATCCAGGTGGTTATGATCCGTTGGAATAGTTGTTTTAGAAAATGGGTGAGATTTTTTTCTGCGTACAATTTCCAGCAAAAATGTCTTCTAGATTGGGCAAATATATTCCGGAGGTTATAATAGGAATGGAATTAATAGATAACAAATCGATAAAACAGGTGAAGAGGCAGGTGTTATAAAATGTGGCAATCTTTGGTTGGATTTCTTCAAACGATAATAACAGGAATTAACAGCGTCGTTGGTAATTATGGCGTATCAGTGGTTCTTTTTACTATATTAACCCGTTTTGCTTTGTTGCCTCTTGACTTGAAAGCCAAGGCTTCAACAAAAAAAGTCGCTGAATTGAACCCGGAAATTCAAAAGATAAACGAAAAATATAAAAATGATCCTGATAAAAAGAACAAAAAAACTATGGAGCTGTATCAGAAGCATGGAGTTAATCCCATGGGAGGATGTCTTCCCATGTTGTTGCAATTACCTCTTATGTTTGCTATGTTCGCAGCCCTTAGGGCTATTTCCAGCGCACAGCTTGAGGTGTTCTATGTTGACCTCATAAAGTATACAGACAGCTCTATCGGTCCTATTCTTGACAACTTTGTAAAGAGTATAGAAAGCTCTTCAGCCATAAAACAAAGTGTTGGCGACATATTTACCAGTCTATTCAGCAATCCAGGAAATGAACGTCTCATTACTCAATTGAGTGAAGTTATTGGAAATACCAATATGACAGCTATTGTAGATACCATAAGAAATATAAGCACAGCTCAGGCTCTTGATTTTCTTAAAACCTCCGAATCAAGTATCAGATTCCTATGGATTAAGAATGTATGGATAGCGGATTCCCCACTAAGGGATATAATAGGTAGAACAATACCCTTTATGGAAGGCGGATGGTCCGGAGCATGGAACGGGTTATTTATCCTGTCGGGATTGGCTGGACTCACATCCTATCTTCAGATGAAGCTTACCAGCCCTGCCGGTGACAGTAATCAGCAGACAAAAAGTATGGGAGCAATTATGCCTATTATGTCGGTTTGGTTTACTTCGATGTACACTTCAGCTTTCAGCATATATTGGGTAACCAGCAACATATTCCAGATCGTACAACAACAAATCTATAACCGGATGAATCCTGACGTAAAAACAGGCAAGGAAGGTGCATAGAAATGAAAACCGTTGAGAGTAGTGGAAAGACCATTGATGAAGCCATTTTGATGGCAGTTGCACAATTAGGAGTACAAAGAGACAATTTGGATATCGAGATATTGGAAGAACCGGTAAGAGGTTTATTTGGCATCATAGGCGGAAAGGATGCCAGGATACGTGCAAGTATAAAGCAAACCATGGGCGATAAGGCAAAGGAATTTTTGACAGAGCTGTTAACCCATATGGAAGTAGAGGCAATTGTTGAAGTAAGTGAATCAAATGAAGTTATAAATATAGAGTTTAAGGGAAGAAACATGGGCCTGTTGATAGGGCATAGGGGTGAAACTTTGGATGCCCTTCAATATCTGACCAGTCTGGTGGTAAACAAGGAGGGGCAGGAATATAAGAGGGTAGTTTTAGATACTGAGAATTATAGGAAAAAGAGGGAAGAGACCCTGAGGCGTTTAGCAAAAAGATTAGGTTATAAAGTTTCCAAGACCCGCAGAAAGGTTACCTTGGAGCCTATGAATCCCTTTGAAAGAAGAATTATCCATTCAGCCCTTCAAAACGACAACTATGTAAGGACATACAGCGAAGGGGATGAGCCCTACAGAAGGGTTGTAATAACCTGTAAATAAAGAAGGTCCCGAGGATAATTTTATTTAAAGGATCAGGCGATAATGTCGATATAAGAATAAATGTAGCTTCAATGATAACAGTTTAATTGTTTAATCTGCGAGAAAATAGCCCAGTATAAATATACTGGGTTAAACTTTTTTATTTCCTGAAAAGGGGAAGGATAGATATGATTTTTGAAGAGACCATAGCTGCAATTGCTACTCCGCCGGGACAGGGCGGTATAGGAATAGTTAGAATCAGCGGTCCCGAAGCCCTGGAGATAGCAAGGGAAGTATTTGTTTTTCCGGGCAACAGGACTTATCCCTTTAAGGATAGGTATCTCCATTACGGAAAGGTTAGGGATAGTGATAATAGAATAATCGATGAGGTTCTCTTAACCTATATGAAGGCTCCAAGATCCTACACTGCAGAGGATGTGGTGGAAATTCACTGTCACGGGGGTATCATATCAGTTAATAATATACTTCAGGAGGTTATAAAGAGAGGAGCCAGACTGGCCCTGCCTGGGGAATTTACCAAGAGAGCATTCTTAAATGGCAGGATAGATCTGGCACAAGCAGAGGCGGTTATGGACCTTGTTTCGGCAAAAACAGAGAAGTCAGCCAGGATCTCTGCCAATCAGATAGTTGGGAGCCTTTCTGAAAAAATAGGGACTATAAGAGAAAGACTTCTGGCCTTGATGGCCCACATAGAGGTAACAATCGACTATCCCGAAGAGGATATAGACGAACCGATGATATTCTCCATAAGAGATGGAATAGGTGAGATTATCGGAGAAATAGAGAGATTGCTAAGGACGGCCGAGGAAGGTAAGATTATAAGGCAGGGTATCAAGGTGGTTATTGTCGGTAAGACGAATGTTGGTAAATCGTCTCTATTAAATGCCCTGCTCAGGGAAAACCGGGCAATAGTCACGGATATACCGGGAACTACCAGAGATATCATTGAAGACTTTATAAACATAAGGGGGATAGCGGTAAGAATAGTTGATACCGCAGGGATCCGGGAAACACCGGATCAAATTGAAAGGATAGGCATCCAAAGGTCCAGGCAAAACATGGATGAAGCCGATCTTGTTATAATGGTTATAGATTCTTCAGAACCCTTAGGGTGTGAAGATATGGAAATACTGGAGCATATCAGGGATAAAAAAGCCTTGATCCTATTGAATAAGATAGATAAGACACCTGTTTTGACCAGGAAAGATGTAGTAGAAGAATTGGGCGGGGACATTCCTGTTGTTAATACCTCCCTAACCTTGGGGACCGGTATTGACAAAGTGGAGGATATGATATATACAATGTTTTTTAAAGGAGAAATAGAAGCAGATCATGATGTTACAGTGACCAATATAAGGCACCAGGAAGCCTTGATCAGGGCCCAGAGTCAACTGCAGGACCTTATAGAGGGTCTTGATACCCAGATGCCCTTGGACATAGTATCCATTGATTTGCGGGGAGCTCTGGATGCCTTGGGCAGCATTACCGGAGAAACTGTTACAGACGATCTGATCGACAAGATATTTTCTGAGTTTTGTTTAGGAAAGTAGGAGAAATAATGGAGCTCTTTGCTGGAGAGTATGATGTAATAGTGATAGGGGGAGGCCATGCCGGCTGTGAGGCTGCCCTGGCATCATCGAAAATGGGATACAGTACAGCCATGTTTGCCACCAACTTAGATAATATAGCTATGCTGGCCTGTAATCCATCCATTGGAGGAACATCGAAAGGCCATCTGGTTCGGGAAGTAGATGCAATGGGCGGACAGATGGGGCTTAACATAGACGATACTTTCATCCAAATAAGGATGTTAAATACAGGAAAGGGACCAGCTGTTCACTCTCTTAGGGCCCAGGCTGATAAGCATGATTATCATCGGGTTATGAAAAGAACATTGGAAGCACAGCCGGGTTTGAGCATTTTTCAAGGAGAAATAGTCGAGATAAGGGAGAAGAGCGGCAGGATAGTTGGGGTTGTAACAGCCCTGGGCGATTATTATAGCTGTAGGGCAGTGGTTGTTGCAACCGGAGTATACCTAAAGAGCAGGATAATCATAGGTGAATATAGTGTAAATAGCGGACCCAACGGTTTTTATCCTGCCAATTCACTGTCGGATAATCTAAGGGATCTGGGATTCATCATGCAAAGGTTTAAAACAGGGACTCCTGCAAGGGTTGATGGTAATACAATTGACTACGACAAGATGTATGTTCAACCCGGTGATGAGGAGATAATCCCCTTTTCATTTTTGCATGACAGCCTGACAAGGGAGCAGATTCCCTGCTGGCTTACCTACACTACCGAGAAGACCCATGATATTATAAGGGCAAACCTTCATAGAGCTCCAATGTATTCTGGTGAGATTGAGGGTATCGGGGCCAGATATTGTCCCTCAGTGGAAGACAAGATAGTTAGATTTCCGGATAAGAAGAGTCATCAGATCTTTATTGAACCTGAAGGAAAACACACCAATGAAATGTATCCCCAGGGCTTATCTACCAGTATGCCCATTGATGTGCAGAGGGAAATGTATAGAAGTGTCCCCGGACTGGAGAATGTAAATATAATGAGGCCGGCCTATGCAATCGAATATGATTGCATAGATTCAAAGGAATTAAAGCTATCCCTGGAGAGCAAATCAATTGAGGGTCTCTTTTTTGCTGGTCAGATTAACGGCAGTTCTGGTTACGAGGAGGCGGCAGGACAGGGCATTATTGCGGGTATAAACGCAGTCCAATATATTAGAAACAGGGATCCCGTCATACTGGACAGGTCCCAGGGCTATATAGGTGTATTGATAGATGACCTGGTTACCAAGGGAACCAATGAGCCCTACAGGATGATGACTTCAAGGGCTGAGTATCGGTTGTTGCTCAGACAGGATAATGCAGATATGCGACTGACCAGGATCGGTTATGATGTGGGCTTGGTAGATGACAAACGCTATGATTGGTTTATGAGGAAATGTGAAAGGGTGGAGAATGAAATCAACAGGCTTAAAAACCTAATTCTATCTCCTACACAGGAAGTGTTGGACTACCTTGAAAGAAAGGGTTCATCGGCTATAAAGAGTGGGATAAGTCTGTACGAACTATTAAAAAGACCAGAAATTGTATATAAAGATATAGAGTATTTGGGTGGGAAGCAGGAAGAGCTCCTGAGGCAGGATACAGAGCAGGTTGAGGTCTCTATAAAATATGAAGGTTATATAAATAAGCAATTAAGACAAGCTCAACAATTTAAAAAGATGGAATCCAGGAAGATACCCAGGGATATCGATTATGCAAATATATCGGGAATCAGGTTGGAAGCCAGACAAAAGTTAAGCTCAGTAAGACCTGAATCCCTAGGGCAGGCCAGCAGAATTTCAGGGGTATCTCCTGCGGATATTTCAGTTTTAATGGTTTATTTGGAAAAAAGGAAGAGGGAGATTTAAAGGGGATGGAACATGATCTTAAAAGGTTGGAACTTGGTATAGAAGAATTAGGCATTGAGGTAACCCGGGAACAACTTCAAAAGTTTGACAGATATATTTCGCTGCTAATTCAGTGGAACAAAGTAATGAATTTGACGGCCATAGTGGAAGCAGACGAAATTATGGTGGATCATTTTCTGGACTCACTAAGTATATTCAAGGAAGTAAAATTTGAAGGTCCTGTTTCAGTAATTGATGTTGGGACCGGAGCTGGTTTTCCCGGGGTACCAATCAAGATAATGAGACCGGAGATTCAACTGGTTCTACTTGATTCATTGAGGAAAAGGACCGAATTTCTGTCAGCCCTAAGGGATGAATTACACTTGGAAGATGTGGAGATTATTCATTCAAGGGCAGAGGATTTAGCTAAAAAGGATGACTATAGGGAGCAATTCGACTTTGCTTTATCCAGGGCAGTAGCCTCTCTGAATGTTTTAGCCGAATACTGTGTGCCCTTCATAAAAAAAGGTGGCCTATTTATATCCTATAAGGGACCTGCGGCCAATGATGAGCTGTTAAAAGCCAGGAACGCTATCAATACATTGGGATGTAAGGATGCCTATAGCCTCAGGGATGCCCATGTTCCCTATTCAGATAAGACCCGTAAACTTGTTATCATTAAAAAAATAGCATTAACTCCAAAAAAATACCCTCGTTCGCCAGGGAAAATAAAGAAATCGCCATTATAATGACTAGCTTTGTGAAAAAACAACAAAACAAGTCGTAAAACAAAGAAAACATGAGCAAAACCTATATATACTATATATAAATTAGAAATATACTCCAAAAAGAAGGAATATACAAAAATATGGAGAATAGTATATTAGGTTTGGAGGTGGCGATATGATTTCTTTGAAAGGAATTCAAAACAGTATAGGCCTAAGGCGTGATAATAAGCAGGTTTTCGAAAGGATTCCAGTGCTGGATATTAAGCCGAATCCCTATCAGCCCAGAAAGAGCTTTTCCCATCAGAGTCTGGAGGAACTATCCAATTCCATCAAGGAAAATGGCTTGATTCATCCAATAACTGTTAGGAAGAACACTTTGGGCGGATACGAATTGGTAGCCGGCGAGAGAAGGCTTAGAGCTGCAAAAATGGCCGGTCTTGAGGATATACCTGCAATGGTTATATCAGGTGATGAGATGGATCTTGCCATTATGGCAATGGTGGAAAATCTACAGAGGGAGGATCTACATTATCTGGAGGAAGCCAAGGGATATGCCGCCCTAATTCACGACCATGGACTTACCCAGGAAGAGTTGGCGAAGAAGGTGGGTAAGAGTCAATCTACAATTGCGAACAAAATTCGGTTGTTACGGCTATCCGAAGAGATAAAGGAAATGCTGGTAGTAAACCGGTTGACAGAACGGCATGCCAGAGCCCTTTTAAGATTACCCGATGATGATCTACGCAAAAGAGCCTTGAAAAAAATAGTTGAACGGAATCTAAACGTTAAAGACACTGAAGGCTATATAGAAAGAATATTGCATAGGATACAGAAGCTGGGAAAAGAACCTGTGAGAAGGAATAAGATTAATGGTAATATGGACTTTAGAATATATATAAACACCATTAAGCATGCTGTAGGAATGATGAAGGATTATGGTATAAAACCCAGTATAAAGGAGATCGTTAACGAGGACAACATAGAGATAATAGTGACTATTCCAAAGGCGAAAGTACTTTAAATGTTTGTTTAGCATGCAAATGATTGTGTATTACCATGTATAATTTGATCATTTTTAAATTTCACTTGCCTCTCCAAGCAAAATCAAGCAAACTATATTTTTTATCAAATATAAACATATATTTAACCAGACCACTGAGTGAAACTTAACTAGGCTTGAATAACTAAAAATCATAACAACTTAATCCATGAAACGAGAAAAAACGACATTTCTCTTTTTGTTGTAAAAAGCCCTTTAAAGTATAACGAATATAAACTATAATGTATTAAAGAGCGGATAAGGAGTTGTTATGATGTCTAAAGTTTATGCCATAGCCAATCAAAAAGGTGGTGTAGGAAAAACCACTACAAACATTAATTTGGCAGCAAATCTGGCTGTTTTAGGGAAACGAGTATTAACAATTGATATTGATCCCCAAGGGAATACCACAAGTGGCTTGGGCATATCAAAAAGTGGCAATGATTTTCTATCTGTCTATGATGTGTTGATAAACGGGGCAGATATCAGAGATTCGGTTATGAAGACCCAGGTAGAAAACTTGGACATTGTTACATCCAACTTACAGCTGGCGGGGGCAGAAGTCGAGCTGGTAATGATGGATTCCAGGGAGTATATTTTAAAAAATGCAATAGAACTTATAAAGGATGAATACGATTATATCTTTATAGATTGTCCACCTTCTCTGGGTTTATTGACCATTAATGCTCTCACTGCAGCAGCTGGTGTAATCATACCTATACAATGCGAATTTTTCGCTCTGGAAGGATTAACTCAATTGTTAAATACCATACAGCGGGTACAGAAGATGTCAAATCCAGACCTTGATGTTGAAGGAGTGGTATTAACAATGTTTAACGCAAGAACCAACCTTTCAATTCAAGTGGTGGAAGAGGTAAAAAGACATTTTCGAGACAAGCTGTTTACGACCATTATTCCTAGAAATGTAAGGTTAGGCGAAGCTCCCAGCCACGGCTTGCCCATACATATCTATGATCCAAGGTGTGTAGGAGCCGTCTCATATGCAGAATTGGCCCAGGAATTTTTGGACAGAGAAAAGGAGGCGGTATAATGGCCAGAAAGGGACTTGGCAAGGGCTTGGATGCATTATTCCAAACCTATGAAAACGCGAACGTTGACAATGAAGGTAGAACCGGACAAGGAACAGAGTTAAGAATTAATGATATTGATCCAAACATGGATCAACCAAGACGGCACTTTGATCAGGAATCAATCAATGAACTGGGAAAGTCAATTATGGAACATGGAGTAGTACAGCCTATCCTGGTAAAGGAGGCAAACGGCAGATATACTATAATTGCTGGCGAGAGGCGTTGGAGGGCAGCAAGGTCTGTAGGACTGGAAAAGATACCAGCGATTATATTGGACATAGACGATAGGAAGATGCTGGAGATAGCCCTCATTGAGAACCTGCAAAGGGAGGATTTAAACCCTATAGAGGAAGCTGAGGGAATAAACAACCTTATGAAGGAATACAAACTTACCCAGGAGGAAGTTGCAACCAGGATAGGGAAGAGCAGATCTGCCATTGCTAATACCTTAAGGTTACTACGACTACCTGATAAAGTAAGAAGACTTCTGGCAGAGAACTCCTTAAACCCCGGCCAAGCCAGGGCCTTGTTAGGACTGGAGGATAAAAAGACAATAATTGAATTAGCAGGACTGATAGTCCAGGAAGGTTTAAGTGTACGACAGGTAGAAGACCTGGTTAAGAAGCATAAAGATAAAGGAGAAAAGAACAAAAGCAGGAAGACAGCCGGAAAACCATCTTTTTTGCTGGAACTTGAGTCGCGAATGGAAGAGGCCCTCGGTACCAGGGTAAACATTCAACCCGGCAAAAGAAAGGGCATTATAGGAATTGAATATTACAGTGATGACGATCTTGAAAGGCTAATCGAAAAGATCGGAGGAAACTAAAGGGATGTTTCACGTGAAACATCCCTTTAATCATATCCGGCCAATTGTTTCACGTGAAACAATTGGTTGCGTTGTTTGTTAGTAGTCTTATTAGTTAAATAAATCCTTTTATAAATGCAGTAAAGAGATTAGCATTCAAAAAGAAATCTATCAGTTTTGAACTGCCTAAAAAGCGTTCCAGGAAATTGGCGGGTATAACCAGATATAATAAAGGAAAAAAAGCGAAGACTATAAATAAAAACAGCCCACCTCGGAAGAAGCCCAGAGCACCGGCAGACAAGCTGTCGAACCTCCTTAATACCGGAAGATCTGTGACATTTCTTATTACAGACATAACAATGGTTGATAAAAGCTGTAGTGCAAGAAAAATTAATATAAAGCTCATCAAATTGACTATGGTATTGGCTACTGTATAATCTATATATTGGCCCAGGCTTTCCAAACCTTCCAGGGTTTGATTGGTAAGGTTAAATTCCATGCCCTTTTTGAAAGGATTGGGTAAGCCTGTTTTCTGCACAAATTCAGAAATTTGCTCACTGGAAAGGGAGGAGACAGGCAATACCTTGTCAGTATAGGCTATTTTAGACGAGCCTTCTGAAAAATACACTATTTTATCTACCAGGTCCGGGAAACGCTTTGTAAGGGTTCTGGCTAAATTAGAATGAAAAAGCAATGCAAAAGTCCAAGATACTATAAAAGAACCTACATTATAAAGCGAAACAGTAAAACCATAGTACATTCCTAATAGTACACTAATGCATAGAACTGAAAAAACACCTAGATCTATATAATTCATTATGAGTTATCCTCCTGCTCAATGCTATAAATTTGTAGAGTGTCATCTTGATGAAGTATCAATAACTTTGAATCATCATAAGGATTCCACGTTACTCTAGTCGCATCCTTGTCAATAGGGTATTCTTCCTCTATCTTCCCATCTCGGTCGAAGATGAATAGTTTTTTCCCGTATTGGATCCCTGTAAACTTGTCCTTGTAGGGGGAAATGCTTTTTAGATGTATTGGTAGAGTTATTCCTTTCTTACCACCGTTTTTGTCAATAAATATGGCATTATAAAGCTCCGTAGAATTATCGACTCCTACAAAATGGTCCAAGCCTACCAGCAATCCATATTCATTTTGAGCAATTTGAAAGTCAGATGAATACCTGGTCTCTATTGTCCATTCTATTTCATTCTCCATATTGTAGCACACAATTCCCTGATTGCCAAACAAAATTGTATGTTGTGGGTATCTAAAAACATTGTAAAACACTTGATCTATGGCTGTTATTACCCCAATGAGAGTAGGCTTTCCATCATAGTGTAAAACCTTTGAGGAAGGAAAAGGGGAACTTACATCCAAAGTCAGGATCGATAGTGAGGTATCCTTCTGTGGAGTGCTGGTATCTACAAAATATAAATCTTTTTCAAAGCCAAAATCAAAAAGCATCAAATTTTCTACGTCTAAAAACTTGGGTACAAGCATTCCAGCTTCGTCTTCCTCAATCAATAAAAGGTAGTCAGGATACTCTTCCATCTTCACTACAGGGTAGACCAGATCGTAAAAGTGAACTAAATTTCCTGACTCTATCTTATATATGGTCTTTTTATCAATAAGAACATATCCACTGGTTATATCAGTTATCCTGTAATTCTGATTTTCCAAACTCTCGAAGGAATAGGGAAAAGACGCGATTTGCCCATTGCTGTCATAGAAGGTGGTATCTTCGCCGGTTATGACAATGCCTTCTTTTAGGAAGATCATCCTGTTATCCTGCTGCCATTTTATGGTTGGATGAACTAAAGGCTGCAAAATCCAAGCATTCGATGGAAGATGTTGGTATATTAGATAGCCTACTCCAAACATGACTATTAAAAAAATAATTAAGGCTACTCTCTTCCCGTACTTCATTCTGTACCCCCAAGTTGAAATCTTTTATTTATTATTTCGCCGAAATGTTTCGTAATCCTCCTTTTCTAAGGGTGTTGAATAAGACATTTGTCGAAAAGATATAATTCGAAATGATTCAGATGGAAAAGCTTATTTAAAAAAACTGGCAGCATATAGTTAAATGTTGCAGCATAGATTAGGATTGTGATCCTTATAACACAAACACTTTGCGGAAGATAGGGAAACTGTATGCTGTCCCACAGATAGGGGATGATAATCAGGTAGGTCAATATATTGATAGGGTGATTACATTTGGATAAAAGGGATTTTGTCTATATAGATATAAGGGAACCATATGCTGTTTCCAGATTCAGTAAGCGGTTTAAAGAAGTCTTGTGGGAAACCATTGATGCTTGCTCTGAAATAATAATTTTGTGTGTTGGTACTGATAGATCCACGGGTGATTGCCTGGGGCCCTTGGTCGGACAGAGGCTGAAGACTATGGAAAATGAGGTGATTCGTGTATATGGTACCCTTGATGATCCGGTCCACGCGAAGAATTTGAAAGAAACTATGGAAGAGATTGAGTACAAATATGAGAAGCCCTTCATAATCGGTATAGATGCCTGCCTTGGTAAAACAGAGAGCATAGGCTGTATTGTAGTAGAGAAGGGACCGGTTAAACCAGGAGCCGGAGTAAACAAGAAATTGCCTCCCGTAGGTGACATTCATGTTATGGGAATAGTAAATGTGGGTGGATTTATGGAGTATATGATATTACAAAACACCAGATTAAGTCTGGTTATGAAAATGGCCGAGATAATAAGTGCAGGCATAAGTTATAATCTTATAAAGCTTGTAATCGATAAACAGGAAAAGGCGGTTTCCATTAAAGAATAGGGCCATATGCCCTATTCTTTATAATGTAATCCACTTCCTCAATGCTTTTATTGCTGCCATCAATCAGTAGCGTTCCTTTATACTTGGAAGTATCAATAGTATTTAGGGAAAAGGTATTATTCAGCATTTGCATTGTTGTTTGCAGGGAATCAAAGGCTCCGGAGTTGGAATAGATAAAAATGCCCACCGGCCCGGTAATCTCATCTTCCATGAATACCTCATATCCCAAATTCTCCAGGGGCTGTTTCAAATGATATAATGATGCAGATAGGGCTACTGTTGCCATAAAATCACCTCCCGTATATTATTCCGGGAAAGCGATTCCTTTATACCGTTAATTTACCATAGGCAATTTTTATAGCTTCCTCCTCTTCATTGGATAGAGGATATTTTGATTGCTTGTTTACGATGGGTTTGGCAAAAACAGCTGACCCTTCTCTGGAATAGAGGCTGGTAAGAACTATACCATCACCGTGGCCATCCAATAGTGCTATGGAAAAGCTTTGATCTCCACCCATTTGGTCAAAGGGATTGTAGCGAACCATGGCTACTCCCTGTATGGTGGTCTCCAACTGCTTTGAAAACTCTTTCAGGTCTTGACCCTGCTTTTTTAGTATGGATTTTCCCTCATTTACGGAGTCGAGGTGGGAGAGGAGCATGGCCTCCAAATTCTTGTCTTCCATTCCACCCATCATACGGTAGTATCTCTTGTTGATTCTTTTTATTCGAAAAGAATTAATTGAGACTATGATGATACAGATAAAGGCGAGAAAAAAGGTTCCTATCATTATCTCATTGATATATTGACTGATAAACTGATTAACTAATTCCATTTTGTAGAACCCTCCAGGAGTATTTAAGAAGTTTCATAACTGTATTGGTCGATTTAATAATTTAACCTAATTATAGTTCCCAATAATTCTTAATGCCAAAGGGTTTATATTGAATAAAACAGGAGTCGTCCCTAAAATATCTCCGTCGGCATTTATGGGGAGCCTGTCCTTACTTTCTATGGATACTTCTTTACATCTATAGGTTGTTACATAGGGAAGGTCTTGATAGTCCCCCTTGATAAATTTGAATATATGGAATGGAAACTTATATCGAGGGACTGATCCTATGACTATAACATTAAAATATCCATCGTCCAGCATGCCGTTTGGATTAACCTTCATTCCCCCGCCGTAATAATTTCCGTTGGCTATAGCTACCAGGAGAATTTTGGATTGTATCTTTTCCCCATCGATAGTCAGGGTTATTTCCTTATCCTTATAGGTTAAGAATTTAATGAAGGCAGCCATGTAATAGGCGGCTCTTCCTGGAAATATTTTTCTATACTTCAAGAGGTCATATATGATCTCCGCATCAAAACCAATACTGGCAACGTTCAGAAAAAAATTATCCTTAATTCTGCCAACGTCTATCAAGCGACTCTTTTTCTTTCGAATAACCCTCAAGGCGTCTCTGATGGTGGATTTGATGCCGATTGTTCTCGCAAAATCGTTCCCGCTTCCAGCTGGGATTACTCCCAATAAGACGTCGGATCCCATCAAACCATTAGCCACTTCCAGTAGAGTCCCATCTCCGCCTACTGAAACTACAGCGTCATATTTAGTTTCTGAATCTACTGCCTGTCGTGCTAAAATTGTTGCATGGCCCCTATATTCCGTCTTTATTATCCTGTAATCTATTCCTTTGCTGATGCAATATTCCTCTATATGGGGTATAGAGTTGATGGCAGAG
The DNA here is from genome assembly GCA_012518535.1 of Clostridiales bacterium. GTDB lineage: Bacteria > Bacillota > Clostridia > Caldicoprobacterales > UBA3941 > UBA3941. The sequence goes on from JAAYRX010000078.1 coordinate 17,484, forward strand.
GCCTTTCCCTTGCCTGCTATGGGATTTACGATAAACAATAAGTTCATATTATTTGGGTGCGGCCAACCACGACAAGGTCATGACAGGTTACACCCGTATTCACTTCCTTCCACTATATATATATGAAAATTTTATATATGAAAGATCAGCAGCTTGCCAAGGATAAGGCATACCAAAAAAAGTAAGATCAATATCTGAATAATGAACTCCTTCTTCTCCTTCTCTTTCGCCTAATGATGGTCACGATTATAAAGATAATGATGATTATAATAAGGGCGATTATAAGGAAATCCTCTATATAAAGTTCATAGTCACCTATGACAATCTTATCTATAACCTTGGGATCATCACCCTCTGGATTGTCTATCTCCTCTTCTTCTGCCGCGTCAGGTGCTTCCTCCGGACTCTCCTCCAACTCCGGAGGAGGGGTTAAGAGGGATATTTCCTTTTCTAACCATAGGGAAAAGACATAGTTATTTGTTTCAAGATCCCCCAAAGAAATCAGATATTCCAGAGCCTTCTTATCACCCTCTGTTTGATTTTTGTATATATTGGTCTTATCATAGATGATCTTATTTCTAATTACTTTGGATAGGGAATCACCAAAGCCTGGATTTGATTCCAATTGATCAAAGAGATTTAAGGCCTTGTCCATTTCAGAGAGGTTCTGATAACAAAGAGCCTCCAAATACTTTAATTCCGGAAGAAGCAGAACATCTTCGGCATTGGCCAAAAACTCATGGATCAAGTTTATTGTCTTAAAGTAACTCCTATTTTTATATGCCTGCAGTATCGATTCTATCTCCTTGTTTGATTCAGACTCCGATTGGATATACTTGGTTATAACATTATCCATGGGTTTAAAGGATAGCTCAAAAGTAGAGGGGACCGACTGATAGCTGTCCCATCTGTAGCTTAGTCGGCCACCTTCGTCATATTGGTTAGGAGTGACCGGAGATATGGGGTTAAACACATAAGGCCCATAAAAATCCAAATCAGCAACTATTTGTATGTTTTCTACCTTGCCATGCCAGTGTTCCAGGAGTTCCAGGGGATAGGAGATTACCTCCGTACCGTCCAGTTCCAATTTGTTGTCGAAGGTAAAGGAACACTCAACAACTTTGGATTCACCGGGCTCCAGGGAGATATCCCATACATACCATTTACTGATATCCACCGTCTGTTCAGTAGGAGGATTTTTTAAAGCAGATCTTTGGGTTACTCTTATCGTATCCCCATCACTGTTTACAGACAAATCCCTGACCCTGCTTACGCTGTCAAATTGTACAGGCATCCCCATCCGGAATGTAGTGGATTCTTCCATATCCTGGTTTTTTAAAACCAGGGAGGTGGTGGCATAGGAAATACCTGTTCTGATCCGTATAAATACATTATAGGAAACCAGCTCAACATTGCTTTCGTCAGGTACATAAGCTCTTTTATTTCTAACGACCAAGGGGGCATGGGCCGCTTGTGAAACTACAGGAATTAAGGTAATTATGAAAACTAAAAGAATAGAGAACCATTTTTTCATTTTATATATTCCTCCCTAAATAATTGGGGTTGATTAGCAAGATACTATTGCAACGAGTGGTAAAGAAGATCCGGTTTTAAGGATCCAAATTTGACCTCTCAGAAGTAAAAGCAGGAAAATGATTTTACATTGTAAATATTGTCACAAGGTTTGTCAAGCTTGTGGATTAAAACAATTATATATCAAATATACATTGTGTTTCAAGTAAAACCGGCATTTACCAAATACTATAAGATACATTATATTACATAAATATATAGCAGTGTACGAGGAACTTCCATGGTTAAACCAACTTAACCATAAAACAATGTCAGAATAGATGCTGGATTGGTGTCATTGCAAAGCAATGCCCGGTACAAATAGGGATAAGCAATAAAGGATTTCAGACTTGTAATGAAGAATATATTCCTATTAGATGGGGTCAGGGGTTATTCCGTTTTAAAGGGATAACAGGCAGGCCCGATATACATGTCATACGGTGGTATGGTAACCTTATATTTGATATGGGTGTATCAAGAATTGCCTTAAGGGTGATTTCCATAATATTTTACAGAAAGAGGTAATCAAATGGAACTTGATAGAATCAGGAGCATGGCACAGCGCATAAAGGAGAACATTAAAAAGGTTATTGTAGGCAAAGATGAAGTGATTGATCAGCTATTGATCGCCCTCATCTCTTCTGGTCATGTTCTTTTGGAAGATGTACCTGGAACAGGCAAAACCCTTCTCGCTAAATCCCTGGCCAGATCCCTGGATTGTACCTTTAGAAGGGTACAATTTACTCCGGATTTACTGCCCAGCGACTTAAGCGGAATAAACTTTTACAACCAAAAGATCGGTGAATTTCAGTTCAGGCCCGGTCCGGTGTTTACCAATATACTCCTTGCCGATGAAATAAACAGGGCCACACCAAGAACCCAATCCAGTCTTCTGGAAACAATGGAAGAGAGACAGGTAACGGTGGATGGTGACACCAGAATACTGGAACGCCCCTTTATGGTGCTTGCGACTCAAAATCCCGTAGAAACTCAGGGCACCTTCCCCCTGCCAGAGGCTCAATTGGATAGGTTTCTTATGAAGGTGGATATGGGCTACCCAAGTACGGATGAGGGAGTGGAGATACTCAGAAGATTCAAGGAAAGGGATCCCCTTGTAGAGATTGAACCCGTGGTCCAAAGGGAGGAAATAACAGATGCCCAGAAAAACTATGCCCGAGTATATGTTAGTGATGATATCATGCGATATATAGTTAGAATAGTGGAGGTTACAAGGCAACACAGTGAAATCATGCTGGGCGTCAGTCCAAGGGGAAGCCAGGCCTTGCTTAAAGCGGTTCAGGTCTATGCCATTCTGCAGGGAAGGGATTATGTATCCCCGGATGATATTAAGCAGATGGCAAAGCCGGTATTGGGACATAGAATTATATTGCGCAGTGTATTAGGTATGAGGGAGGGGCAATTGGACGAGATTATCTCTCAAATCTTTAAGGCTGTGCCTGTACCCAGTGAAAAGATACCATCCAAAGATGAGGCGATATTATGAATATCCAATGGATAATATTTGTTACCTTTTTGGTAGTATCAATTCAAGCCTGGATAACCAACAGGTGGATTCTAAGGGGAATTGAATATAACAGATATTTTAGTGTTGGCAGTGCTTTTGAGGGACAGGAAATTGAGATGGTTGAAAGAATCAGCAATAGAAAACTCCTGCCTGTACCATGGCTGAGGATCGAATCTAAGATCAGCGAGAACCTTGAGTTCCAAAGACAATTCAACCTGGACATTAAACACCAACAGTTTCATAAAAGCCTGTTCAGCCTTATGCCTTATACTGCTATAAACAGAAGACATCTTATTAAGTGCAGAAAAAGGGGCTGCTACAGGTTAAACTCGGCTGCCTTAACCTGCGGCGACTTATTCGGCTTTCGTGATGTATCAAGGGTCTATGAATTGGATGCAGAGCTTTTGGTGTATCCGAAATTACTATCCCTGAATGAGATACCCTTTCTATCCCGGAGCTGGATGGGAGATATTGTAGTAAAAAGGTGGATAGTGGACGACCCCTTTATGTATTCAGGTGTCCGAGAATATACTCCCGGCGATCCTCTGAATAACATCAATTGGAAGGCTACGGCCCGTACCGGTAAGCTCCAGGTACACAAGAGAGATTACACGGCAGATCCCAGAATTATGGTTTACCTGAATATGGATATAACCGAGGATATGTGGGGGCCTATTACTGAACCGGATCGTATAGAAAGGGGTATCTCCTATGCAGCCTCCATCATACGCCATGCTATATCCCAGGGAATCGATGTGGGGTTTGGCAGCAATGGTTATACGATTGACGACCCTAATCGGTCGGTAAGGGTCTTTCCCCGCAATGGCGAGGAACAGCTATTCTTCTTATTGGATACCATGGCTAAGCTGGTAGTGGATAGAAGTGTCACCTTCTATACTTTTTTGGAAGAGGATATAAAAGAGCGGACTTCGGGAGCCTTTTCAGGATCTATAGATTATTTGTTCATTACTTCCTATGTCAGCCAACGCATGAAAAACCAGATCAGGCAATTGGAGGATATGGGCAATTCCGTAGAGATACTGCGGTTGAAGGACCCCGGAAGGGAGGGGGACAATGATTAAGGACAGGATAAGTAACCTGAAAGAAATACTAATAAAGTGGATCCAGGGACTTCTTGAAATAACCACCTTTATTCCGGTCCTGTTAACCCTTGGGGCTTTGATTATACCGACGGATATTTGGATATGGATAGTTTGTATATCCGGATCTTATTTGCTGGGGCTTGTTTTAGGCAGGTATCTTTTGAAAAAACCTCGATATGTGCATATTATTGCCGGAGTACTTGTAAATTCCCTGTGGATATTATTGCTTACCAGAGGACCCTTAACCAAGGCCTTGGTTTTTGTGTCCGGAATCATCGTCTTTGACCGAGCTGTTCGATTCCGGGGTGCAAGATGGGCAGATATGTTTCCCGACATGGCAATATGGGTAGGCCTGCTGCTCTATCTGTTGGGAGGCTTAATATACAGTTTTGTGCCGGTACTAAAGCCCTATTTTCATATATTGGCATGGACGGGCTTTGCATATACCATAATAATTTTGTTTATTATTAATACGGAGCAACTCAAGAACGCAGCTCAGTCCGAGGAAGGAAGCGTCCCGGTCTTTTCTTCAACTGTCATCAGGAATAATAGGATTCTCATACTGTTATCAATTGCCCTGATAATGGTCATAAGTTATTTTGACGTTCTTAGAAATGCCTGTGTATGGCTGTTCCAGAAAATAGGCCAGGGAATTTTGGCAGTTGTCCTGTTCTTGTCAAAGCTGTCCCCTATTTCTCATACCGGTCCTGGAGAACCAATGAGTCAGGATCCTATAGAAATATTGCCCGAAATGGAAGTAGGGGAACCATCTCTATTTGCTATTATCCTGGAAAAGGCAATAATGGTAATCGGTGGGGTAGTTTTATTGGTGTTAATATGGTTCGCATTAAAGATCCTGTTCAGACTGATCAAGGAGGCCTTTAAGTGGTTGTTGGAGTTTCTTAAAGGTTATGTCGGATACCAGGAAAACGCCGGATTCATTGATGAAAAGGAGAAGCTTATAGGTCTTGCGGATATAGGGCGGGATTACAGGGACAGATTCCAGGAGTGGCTTAAGGGCATCCTGGAAAGGGAGCCAAAATGGGAGGAACTCCAAAATAACCATCAGCGGATTAGATTTTTATACCGGAACCTGCTGATAAGATGCTTATCCAGGGGGTACGCCTATAAGAAGCATTTAACTCCCAGGGAGACTGCCCTGGACATACTGGATTGGGATGGGGAGATAAGTCCTGATTTAAAGGATCTAAGCCATGCATACGATGAGACCAGATATGGACAGACAGCTATTGAGGACAGCAGGGTTCAGCAGCTTGCCAAAACCTTTTTGGAAAGGCAAAGGCGTTTTTAACAGATACTATATCCAATGTAACTTGTCCTATGTTATATAATATATGACAACGTAAAGTTCCACCTCAGAGAGGTATGGGTATAAATATAGACAAGGGGGGATGGGGAGATAGATGTGCAGGAAAATTTTAGTTGTAGATGATGAAAGAGAGATAGGCGAGCTGGTTAGGGATTACCTGGAAGCGGCTGAATATCAGGTTATACTGGCCTTCGATGGTCATGAAGGTATTAGATGCTGGAAAAATCACAGGCCTGATATGGCTATTTTGGATATTATGCTCCCCAAGATCGACGGCATGGAAATATGCAGAAGGATTCGGATGGAATCCAATATACCCATTCTCATGCTCAGCGCAAAGAAAAGCGAGGAAGATAAGGTGATTGGACTGAATTTAGGTGCCGATGACTATATTACCAAACCCTTCAGCCCCAAGGAATTGGTGGCCAGGGTCAATGCTCATTTCAGGCGCCTATCCCAGATGACAGAGGAAGGGAACAAGCAGAAGTTGGGGGACCGCCTGGCATTTAGGGACCTTTTAATAGATTTCAAGGGGCATAGCCTCAAGGTTCGGGGGGAAGATATCCCCCTATCTGCCAAAGAATTTGAGGTGCTTAAATTTTTTGTTCTCAACGCCAATGAGGTCCTGACCAGGGAAGAAATCTACGATTATGTATGGGGCTATCAGGAATATGGAGATATAAATACCGTAGCTGTCCACATAAGAAGGCTGAGAGAAAAGATGGAGGAGGACCCCTCAAACCCCAGGTACATTCAAACCATATGGGGGGTAGGCTACAAATTTGTAGGTGAAAAATCGTGAAACTGGGAATGCGGACCAAGCTTATAATAGCCTTCGTATTGGTTATCATAGGGCCTATTGCCAATACCTTTATTATGATGGCCATAGCCATCACTAAATTGAACCATGATCCGGAGATCGTTAAGTTTAACAGCCTTAACAAGAATTTTCAAAGAGTTATAAGCGGTGTGGAGGACAACTTTAATATAATAGATGATTATGAGGCCTTTGATGGAATCTTAAAGCCCATAGTGGAGGAGTTTGATGGCAGCGTCAGGGTAGTGGACTCCGAAGGAAATCTACTCTATGATTCCAGGGGACCGAAGGATGGCATAATTGACGAGTCCCTTGGGCCGGAAGCCGGTTTGTTCAGCCTTACCAGGTACTCCTATACTACCAAGATAGAAAGAAAGGGAGAAATAGTAGGGAAAATCATAATCGACTATGATGTCAACCTGATGCCGGCCCAAATAGCCAGGAAGGTCACGTATCATTTTAAAATCAGCTATATACTGGGTTTAGGGTCTATTGTACTATTCATATCCCTGTTTTCCCGGATTATTTCCAGAAGCGTTTTAGTACCCCTGGATGAATTAAATAGGGCCACTGAGAGCATAGCAAAAGGCGATCTGGACTTTGTTATAAAGTACAAGAGAAACAACGAGTTGGGCC
>JAAYRX010000079.1 GCA_012518535.1 Clostridiales bacterium
AAGTACCTGAAAGTGACGGTATAACTCTGGAGGAAAACATTGATTACGTAAAGAGAAACAAGCCGTCCGTGGACTTTGAATTGGAGGATCTGAATGGAAATAAGATAAGTCTCTCCGATTATGAGGGGGAGATAGTCTTCTTAAACTTCTGGGGTAGCTGGTGCCCTCCCTGCAGAAAAGAGATGCCCTACTTCGAGACCATCCATCAGCAATATGGCAACAAGGGCGTAAATATACTGGCTGTCAGCTCTACCCAAGTGGAGCTACAGGGTGGAAACGATAGCGATAAGGCCAAAAGTCAGGTAAAATCCTTTATTGATGACAGTGGTTTTACCTTTCCCGTTCCATTGGACCCTGACAGTGAGGTATTGGGAGAATACAACAAAATATACCCGGTGATAGGGGTTCCCACCACCTACATGATTGACAGGGAAGGGATTATCCGCTATATTTTACCTGGTGCCTTCCAAGATGTAGAGCATATTGAAGCTTTCATTGCACTATTGGAACAGGAATAGCACGAGTCAAAATTTTAGCCCTTGAACATAAAGGATGATAGTTATATGAGAGTCGAGATAAAAGAACATGAAAGGGTAGATGATCTGGATCTTAATGGGCTTAAGATTATCCAGGATCCCAATATGTTCTGTTTCGGTATGGATGCAGTACTCCTGTCCCACTTTGCAAAGGCCCGTCCCGGCGAAAGGGTTGTGGATTTGGGGACCGGCACCGGGGTTATACCCATCCTGATGTCGGGCAGGAGCGAGGATACTTATTTTTATGGGGTGGAAATACAGGCTCCCATGGCGGATATGGCCAGACGCAGTGTACTGCTGAATAGCTTGGAGAACAGAATCCAGATTATAGAAGGGGACCTAAAGGAGTCCCCCGAATTTTTAGGAGCGGGAAAATATCAGCTGGTGACCGCCAATCCGCCCTATAAAAAGATGGGTACCGGCATGATAAACCCCAATAATGCCAAGGCTGTAGCCCGCCATGAACTTATTTGTAATCTGGATGATGTCTTAAGGGCGGCTTCCAGGCTATTGGCCTGGGGTGGACGCCTCTCCATGGTCCATAGGCCCAATAGAATGATTGAGCTTCTCACAGGTATGAGGAATCATGGTCTGGAGCCCAAAGTAATTCGCTTGGTTTATCCCAGTCTTAAAAAGGCACCAAATATGCTGCTGATAGAGGCCGTTCTGGGTGGGAAACCACATCTTACATGGATGCCCCCCTTGGTAGTATACCGACCTGACGGAGAATTTACTCCCGAGCTTCAGAGGATATATTACGGGACTCAATAGCCATTATCAGTATATGGTTGATTGGTATAAGCCTCGATTTATTTCTGGAGTACTATCGATAATCTTGGTATTGGAGGGATCGAGAAGAGAATGGGTAAAGGCACTCTATATCTATGCGCAACACCCATCGGCAACCTGGAGGATATTACCTTAAGGGTCATTAGAACTCTAAAGGAAGTCGATTACATAGTGGCTGAGGACACCAGGCATACATTAAAGCTGTTGAATCATTTCAATATTTCCAAGCCCCTGATCAGCTATCACAAATTTAGCGACAGGAATAGGGCGGAAGAGATACTTAGCCTATTGGAGGATGGTAATGAGATAGCTTTGGTATCCGATGCGGGAATGCCCGGAATCTCGGACCCCGGAGAGGAAATGGTAAAGCTGGCCTGCCAGTGGGATATTCCCGTTACCGTATTGCCTGGAGCTACGGCCGGACTTTCTGCCCTGGTGCTGTCGGGATTACCAAGCGGCAGGTTTGTTTTCGAAGGTTTTTTGCCCAGGGAAAAAAAAGAGATGGAAAGAGTCCTTGCCCTGCTTAAGTCCGAAGAGCGGACCGTAGTATTATATGAAGCCCCCCACCGGCTAACCGCCACACTGAAGAAATTGCACAAGGTATTGGGAAATCGAAGAATAGCTGTAATCAGGGAGCTAACCAAAATCCACGAAGAAGTTTTGCGGTTTACCCTTGAAGAGGCCATAGAACACTTCACTGACAATAAGCCCAGGGGCGAATTTGTACTGGTGCTGGAGGGAAGTGAAAGCCCCGGGGAAGAAAAGGAATTTGATGATATCCCCATTAGCCATCATATCCTGGATTACATGAAGCTGGGTTTGAGCAAGAAGGAGGCAATAAAGAAGGTGGCCGAAGACCGAAATCTCCCTAAAAATGAAGTATACCGGCATTCCATACATCTTCCCCTGAAGGTTGAGGAATAGCCGACTGAATTTGGATAAAAAGAAAAAGGCGATTTTTAATAAATCGCCTTTTACATCAACAATCATCTGAGGTAATTGCCGAAGCAATTGCAGCCCATAGATATGTTAGTCATAATCAGGGAAAATTGTTTAAAGCGCCTTGGCGCAGTAAACAACTATCTATTGACTAAATCAGCCAAACAGCTTTTACAAACGTTTTTGCCTTTATAATCAAAGACATCCCTTGCATCATCACAAAAAATACATGCCGGCTGGTACTTCTTGAGTATAATATGCTCTCCATCTACATAGATCTCCAAGGCATCTTTTTCTGCGATATTTAAAGTCCTTCTCAGTTCGATGGGTATGACAATTCTTCCTAGCTCATCTACTTTTCTGACAATTCCTGTGGATTTCATCAGCTTTTCCCTCCTCTACATACAATATTCGACAAATACCCGTA
>JAAYRX010000080.1 GCA_012518535.1 Clostridiales bacterium
ACTTGGGGGGAGACCCCCTGGGAGAGTAGGTCGCTGCCGGATATCTATATATTCCTCAGTAGCTCAACGGTGGAGCACTCGGCTGTTAACCGAGGGGTTGCTGGTTCGAATCCAGCCTGGGGAGCCAGATTACATAGAAGGCCTGTTTGGTACAGCATATACCAGACAGGCCTTTTTCATCGGGAGATCTTCCTGTAATTTAAGGTGAAAAATAGGACTAGATTAGTCCTGAATAATAATTAGGCTTCTTAGACAGACCTAAGGGACACGCTATCGAGAAGAAAGACAGTTTGTTGTGTGCCAGTTCCGCTGCTTCTATCAGTTATTCTAATTTGAAACTCTACCGTTACATTGGTGACTCCTTCAGGCACAGGAACATCAGATGTCTTTTGATGAAAATCAAATCCCGTACCAGCCAAGATATCGCTGCCATATAGGGTCTCAATATTAATTAAATCCGTTGGAGCCGTTCCATTGTAATAAACCCTTGCTCTAAAGGCAAGCTCTCTAAAGTCAACACCAGCCCTTAGAAAGTTCGTAGCATAGCTAAGAGCTAAGAAACAGCCGGGATTTATAGTGACATTCTGATATACGAGACCAAATTTATCTTCAATTTCATCAGTTACCAGTGAATTAAATGACATACTTCCAAGTCCCTCATGGGGTATTGAGGAATCACCGATTCTAATATCACCAGGGAGTTCCTCCTCTGACCAATCAGCAAAAGTATTAAATGCGCCAAATATTTCAAAACTACCGTTCTTAATTAGCTCCCTTGGTGGACAAGGAGAACATGTGACAATTTCCTTGGCACATGATCCCTGTTCTTTTTTCTTATCCCTTATAATCAACTTTATTTCTTTGTTTTCTGGTTTTAAGATCCTATTTGAAGTGCATTCATAATTCACATTAAACCCTCCTAAGAATTGTTGATTTATCTCTGTCGTTATATGTCATAGCATATGGTCTAATATATAGTATGCACATATGATAGGAAAGTGATATGAAACTAATATAACTAAAGGTTGTATAAGATAGTGTAATATAGTCCTTAAAATCGAGTGAAAGAAATAAGGAGGAGTATACCTACTCCTCCATCCTCATATTATCAACTATATTGCTATTATTAATTCTCCTTAAGGGCATGAAACCGGAGATAAGTGCGATCAATACAGTACCCGTTACTGATATTAATAGACTGTTCCAGGGGATTGTCCAGGGGAAATCCTGTATACCATCGGTAACAAAGCGATAAAGCAGGTAAGATAGTCCGGTTCCTATAATACCTCCGTAGATTGAAGCTATAATACCATAGAACAGGGCTTCTACGGATACCATTCTCTTCACACCGCTTTGCGTCATGCCTACGGCTTTTAACATGGATAGTTCTTTTTTTCTAAGAAGTAAATTGGTGCTTATGGTATTTATAATATTCAAAGATCCTATTAGGGAGATTACGGCAACAAATCCATACAGGAAGATACTTATAGTGGCGAAAGCATTTCTATCCTCTTCAGCCTGTTGAGCCCTGTCTATATAGGTATATGAGGGATGCCTGTCCACAAGATCTGTGAGATATTCCCTTAGAGTCTCCAAACTATGCCCTCTATGAGTCATTACAAGGATAGATGGGTAATAATTTGTTCCTGAAATCCTATCGTAGACTTCCTTTGTTGTTATCATAATAATGCCTTGGTTAAAGTTATATGGGTCTTCTATGGGATTCATTTCTAAGATACCCAGAACTTTTACCTTTGTATAATCAGTCTTATCATCGGAATAATCGGCTGTAATGCTGATGTCATCACCTATTTCATAATCCACAATGTCCATTATTCCTTCTCTGCCGCCTTTGTAGTCAAAAACATGAGATGTTTGTATGATCAAGACCCCATCCTCTTTATTAATGGCATCTATATCTATATTGCCTTTCTTTAGAAGCGGCTTAAATTTATCAAGGTTTTCTTCCTCATAGCCATACAAAAGGTTGTTATGGATTTCATAGAAATCCTTAGTTTTGTAATCCTTGATAAAGGGATTTGTTTTTAGAAATTCCGGATTCATCTTATTCTCTGGGACCAAGATTTGCGCACTATAGCGATGATAATAGAATACTTCCTTTACGTCAGGCAGCTCATTAAGGTCCCTATATATGGAGTCATCGAGCTCCTTTTGTCCAAGGGAGCCGTTATGCCATACCATAAAATCTCCCATTTCTTCGGAATGGGCATTGCTTGCCTTTAGCATAAAGGTCATGAAGCTGGAGAATACTATATAAAGCACAATACTTATTATCATGGAAAATACAGTGATTTTAAATCTTTTTCTATTCCTTCGTAAATTCTTATAGGCAATTTCACCTTCAATCCCTAATAGTTTACGGGTAATAGTAGGTTTTTTTATCTTATCAAAGGCTTCCTTTTTAAGACTGTCGGTATTTCTGACTGCTTCCAGAGCCGGGATTTTACCTGCCTGTTTTGCCGGTCCCAGGGCTGATAAGAACACGGTAATTGCCCCGATAACAGTACTCACTATAAATACCAGAGGTGATATTACTATGGTCAATCCCTCTAAAAGATCAAAGTTTAATTTATCAACAAAATACATTACTACTTGCATGGCAAGAACACCGGAGACAAGACCTGTTGGGATACCTATAAGGCTCAGTATCCAGGCCTCCTTTAATACTATATTTCTTATCTGGGTTGGGGAGGCCCCTACACAGCGAAGGATGCCAAACTGGGATATTCGCTCCAACACGGATATATGAAAAGCATTGTATATAACGGCTACTGTGGATACTATAATCAAAATTATTATAAATATAAGTATAGCTATCAGGCTATTGTTTAAATCCATGTCCAGGCTTTGAGCCGATAGCCTTAACAATCTTTCATTATACTTTATATTATAATCAACCTGATTATTATCGCCTTCATAGCGATATAGATCCAAGTTTTCTGCTATTTCCCTGGTTCTATTATGGATATCCTTTACAGAGTCCATCTTTACATAAACACCATATTCCATATCCCGTGATAAGCTATTACTATCTAAAAAGGTGACACCTGTGGTTATATATTGACCTACCCATACAAATTTGGGGTCAAAGAACCCAACTATGGTATATTTTCTTGTATCCTTCTCCTGAAAAACTTCATTTTCCAACCAGCCATCCGGAGGAAGTTCATTGCCTGCCTCATCTACTCTGATTCCAATAGGAAGGGTGATAAGGTCTCCTATTTTAGGTCTGTTAGGCAAATAGTCTGGCACCCAATACTCTAAAATAATTTCACCGTCATTTTCAGGTAGACGACCTTCTTTTAAGGTAATAGGTAAGATGTCAAAGGCATCTTTATCATATCCTTTTATATCAACATATCGATAAGGAGGACTCTCTGGGGTTTGTTGCCGTTCATCATCAGTTATTTGGGAGAGGATGCCTGTTCCAATGTTGCTGGTGAGGGCTGAGTTTTCGACGCCCACATAATTTCTGATATTATTTATTTTATCATTGGGCGTATTTTGGAAGATAGCATGGTAATCTCCGTTTCTTTCTATTTCATTTCTTATCATCATATCCCTGGCACTTATTACCATTGTACCGATAGAGGTGATAAGGGCAACGGATAAAATTATGCCTATTACAGTTAAAAGGGTACGCTTTTTTTGTCTCTTTAAATATCTGTATGTTATTTCAGCATAGCTCTTCATAAGGCCATCACCTCATCTTTGGATACTATGCCGTCCTCTATTGTTATTACCCTGTCAGCCTGGGAAGCAATATCCACATCATGAGTTATTACCATAAGAGTTTGATTGTATCTTTTTACAGAAATCTTTAAAAGATCTATTATCTCCTTGCTATTTTTGCTATCCAGGTTACCGGTAGGCTCATCAGCCAGTATAATGGAAGGCTTATAGGCCAGGGCTCTTCCTATGGAAACCCTTTGTTGCTGACCGCCGGACAGTTCTGAAGGCAGATGGTTTTTTCTGTCCTGTAACCCCAATAGATCAAGCAGCTCATTTATGTAGGCTTTATCTGGTTTTTTATTATCCAACAAAATAGGAAGCAATATATTCTCTTCTGTAGTGAGTACAGGGACCAGGTTGTAGAATTGGAATACAAAACCTACTTTTCTTCTGCGAAAGATAGCTAATTGTTTTTCATTTAGGTTATAAATATCAATATCATCTACAAACACCTTGCCGGAAGTTGGTTTATCTACTCCTCCTATAAGGTGGAGAAGGGTGCTTTTACCTGAACCACTGGGACCTACGACAGCTATAAACTCTCCTTTGTTAACGGATAAGGTTGCATTTTTTAGGGCATCGACCCTGGTATCGCGGCTTCCATAGCTTTTACATAGATTTTCTGTTCTTAATATCTCCATATATAATTCCTCCAAAATATATTATTTGTTTCGAGCTATTCCATTTTTCCTGTGATTATATAGAAGCCCGCATTGTCCGGGGATATTTCAATATCGTCTAATACCTTGGGGATATCTAACTTGCCATTGCGTGGGCATTGCCTGGATACAACATATCCATTGACAGCATAATAAACATCCTCCTCCAGAGAATAGATATACTCCTCTAAAGTCCAGCGATTCTTATAGATGATCTCTGCATGGGGTTTCCCCACATACCTTATGTGCCAGGGCTCATATCCGATTCCTGTAATATGCCTTTTGAGAAAGGGATATCTGATAATAAATCCATGTTTCCAACTATTATGGTGTATCCATTTGCCGGCATCAGTGTCGATAAACTCCCTTTGTGCCTTTTTGTTTACATACAGGTCCAGAGCCAAACCGGTTTGATGCTCACTGGTATTGACAGGAACTGCAATTCCTGGGTTTTCTTTATGTATTCTTTCCTGATCCTCTGCTGATCTATAGGTGCTTGCAATGTATACCTTTTTATCAGTATTTTGTTTTACATCATGTAGGAGATTTTCCAGGTCATCTATTATATTCTCATCAACCAACAGTGAGGTATCCCTGAAATTGACCAGGTTAAAGTCCAAATCATCATCAATTCTATGTTTC
>JAAYRX010000081.1 GCA_012518535.1 Clostridiales bacterium
ATTAATGAAATGCCTTACAATATATTATCCAGGGCTATAGAAAAGGAAATCCTGCCTTTTTGCATAGAGAAAAATATATCCGTTATCAGTTCAATGGCTCTTCAGCAAGGGCTCTTGGCCGGGAGATATAAAACAGCAGACGATGTACCACCCCATCAGGCCCATTCCAGGCATTTCAGGCATGAACGGGGACGTGGAACCTCGAGGCACGGTGGTTTAGGAGCAGAGGACGAGATCTTTAAAGCCATCGATAGCCTTAGAGACATTGCCGACGATTTGGGTATACATATTGCCCAGCTATCAATTGCCTGGATTCTGGGAAAACCGGGTGTAGCATGCGCCCTTGTTGGATCCAGAAACAAAGGGCAACTATTGACAAATGCAGGAGCAGTCGAAGTGGATCTAAGTCCGGAGATAATCGCTGAAATAGACAACTTAAGTGAGCCTGTCCTTGAAGTACTGGGGGACAATCCAGACTATTACGAAAGCCTGGAAAATACCAGAATACGGTGATAGAATATTGTAGTGGCAAGTAATGGTTGTCATAGATATTCTAAAAAGTATCAGCCGATATTTGCTTGTTGGTATAATATGCAGGACTTATACCATGTAAGGGAGTTAGGAAAATGGAGGGGGAGAATAGAGATGAAGATAAAGGGGATGGAACTGTTTAAGGTACCGCCGCGCTGGCTCTTTCTTAAGATTACCACCGAATCAGGATTGGTAGGGTGGGGAGAACCAGTGGTTGAAGGTAAGGCTGACAGCGTTGCTGCGGCTGTCAAAGAGATGGAGGATTATCTGATCGGCAGAAACGCCGGCGATATAGAGGATATATGGCAGGTCTTGTATAGGGGTGCCTTTTATCGGGGCGGGCCTGTACTCTCCAGCGCCATATCCGGAATAGAGCAGGCCCTTTGGGACATAAAGGGGAAGGCCTTAAATGTTCCCGTCTATGAACTCCTGGGAGGGGCAGTCCGCAATAAGATCAGGGTCTATTCCTGGATTGGAGGAGATCGTCCTTCCAATGTGGCAGATGCCGCCCAGGAAAAATTCGATCAGGGCTTTACCGCAATAAAGATGAATGCCACAGGTGAGATGGGCTGGATAGATTCGTTCTCAAAGGTTACTGAAGCGGTGGAAAGGGTACAGGCCATACGGGATAAACTGGGATACAAAATGGATATCGCTGTTGACTTTCATGGGCGGATCCATAAGGGTATGGCAAAGGTCCTTATGAAGGAATTGGAGCCCTTCAAGCTCATGTTTATTGAAGAACCCGTACTGACGGAAAACGAGGAAGCTTTTGTAGAGCTTCAGAGGCATACCACCACCCCAATCGCTACGGGGGAAAGGAATTATACCAGGTGGGGATTTAAGACCATTCTTAGCCGTGGTGGCGTAGATATTATCCAGCCCGATCCAAGTCATGCGGGGGGAATCCTTGAAACCAGAAAGATTGCCGCTATGGCAGAGGCCTATGATATAGCCGTTGCACTTCATTGTCCCTTAGGTCCCATTGCACTGGCTACCTGCCTGCAGATTGACTTTTGTACCCCCAATGCCTTTATACAGGAGCAAAGCCTGGGCATCCACTATAATCAGGGTTCGGATCTCCTGGATTATCTGGAGGATTCCA
>JAAYRX010000082.1 GCA_012518535.1 Clostridiales bacterium
CTCTACCAAGGGGCCATATCCTGTTAGAAGTTCAGTCAATTGTTCAGCGTAGAAATCATCGTAGGCTTCCTTATCCGAATATCTGGGTTCATGTCTGTCCCAAGGGGATAGGTATAGGCCAAAGAGGATTCCTTCCTCTTGACAGGCTTTGGCACATTCCCCTACTACATCGCCTTTGCCATCCTTCCATGGACTTGATTTAACCGAATAATCCGTAGTTCCCGTAGGCCAAAGACAAAACCCGTCATGATGCTTAGCTGTAAGTATAAAATATTTAAATCCCGCAGATTTAACAGTTCTAACCCATTGCCGGGCATCCAACTGACTCGGATTAAATTTTGCGGGATCATCGGTGCCATCTCCCCACTCCTGATCACAAAAGGTATTAATCCCGAAATGACAAAACATCCCCATCTCCAAATCCTGCCATGCCATTTGGGGCATGGTTGGTTTTACCAACTTTACTTCGCCCATTCTATTCTCCCCTTTTCATAAAACTCCTTTACTCGTCCGGGTATTGATTTCGTCATCATCTATAAGCCAAATCCGCTGAATTGAAAAACATATCCATAGCTGGTTTCTTTTGTTCCTTTTATTCTATATTAAAGGCATAATTAAAATCAACCAATATTATTAGTCTATGGATATAACCAAAGACCGTTTTGCCTTTATTTATGATATAATAATTGCAAATAATATAATAAAACCTTAGGGTTTTATCCGATGCAATTATTGAATCGGTGTAAAGCAAGCCAATTAAGGCTTGCACTTATGATCTAGTAATTATACTATCTGGTTGCGAAAAGACCTATAATCACAAGATCAATCAGAGCATATGATCTTGCCTTAAATCAATGTGTTTTTCATAACACATAAACCAGGAACAATGTTTTTATGACATTTAAGGTATAGGGTAATATGATTGTCGTAAAATATGTAAGAAGAGAGGGGGTATGGTAATGAAAATAGAACATGATATACACGTGCATACACATCTGTCATCCTGTTCAAGCGATCCTAAGGCTACCGTAGAAAATTATTTGAAGTTGGCAAAGGATAGGGGTTTAAAACTCATAGGTTTTGCAAACCATTTCTGGGACAGTAATGTACCCGGTGCCTCTGAATGGTACAAGCCCCAAAATTTTGACCATATTATGAAAATTAAGGACGAAATCCCGCAGGACACCTTAGGGGTTAAAATCCTTATCGGTTGCGAGACGGAGTACTGCGGAAATGGCAAGGTAGGGATAACCAAAGAGGTTGCCGATCAGCTGGACTTTGTTCTAATACCCATATCCCACCTGCATATGGAGGGGTTTGTAAGGGATGAAAGTATAACCTCCCCGAAAGATGTGGCCAAACTCATGGTTAACCGTTTTAAAGAGGTTCTGGAATTGGATCTGGCTACAGGTATCGCCCATCCATTTATGCCGCTGGGTTTTATAAATGTGGATGAAATTCTATCCCATATATCCGATGACGAATTTAGAGAGTGCTTTAGCAGGGCTGCGGAATTGGGTGTAAGCATAGAGCTTAATGCCGGATGCTTCCCCGGTAACCACGGAAAGGAAACTGACTTATTTCACGATGAGTCTATAATCAGGCCCTTTATTTTGGCCAAAGAATGCGGCTGTCTGTTCCATTTTGCCAGCGACGCCCATTCTCTGGACCATATGAAAAGTTTATTCACCATGGAAAGAACAATCAACATTCTTGGCTTGACTGAAGAAGATATTCTCCCCTTATGTAGGGTTTAAACAGAGGTGCCCTGCTAAATATATGGTGTTTGGCAGGGCATTTTCTATTTACAAGACTATCTATAGTGCACAAATTTACTGGCTTTTTTAAAACAAATTGTAAAATTATTTTGGTTTTGACACAAATTTAGCCTGTAACCCTTAATATGGTGTTATAATATCAATATTCAAGGTCCTCTGTATAAATCAAGATTTCAATATCCCAAACACAGAGGGCTTTTTCTGGAATGTTGCGAAAAAATCCATCATTGCATAATTAATTGGACCATACCATCTGGCCTTAATTCAATGGTTTATTCGTAGCATACAAATCAAAAAGATTTTTTACATTATCTTAAACACAAAAACGATGTCTATGGTAAAGCATATGCATTGCCGGTAAAGGTAGGTGGATTTATGTACAGTATAGAAAAACAAATATGCCTTAATCGGTTGGTTGATGTCCAGGATTTTGTCATACTAGCATCCAAATATCAATGTGACGTAAAGGTAAAAAGCAAAAATTCAGTCACCGATGGCAAGAGTATATTGGGGATCCTATCCCTGGCATTATGGAATCCGGTAACCGTATCCGCATGCGGTTCAGATGCCAAGCAATTTGCAGCAAGGCTTGCGAAATTCCGTTCCCATTAAAGGGGTATCACAATTTTCATGGTTGGAGATACCCTCTTTTATTATGCCTATATCCTCCCTTCACTAGAGGTCCCGCCCTTTAAAGACATTTGGGGTTAATCTTTTTCCATCAAGTATCTATATTTCACTCATGTCATTTCATTTAAGATCTTCTAATATTTCCACCCTTTACTCCGAACATATGTTCTGATATAATGATATTACTCTGGAGGAGGAATATCATGGAAACCAATAATCGCATTGTATTTCATATTGATGTGAATTCTGCCTTTTTATCCTGGGAAGCGGTCTATCGACTTCAGCATGGCTCTACCCTGGACCTTCGAACTATTCCGTCGGCAATTGGGGGAGATACCACTACTCGCCACGGCATAATCCTGGCCAAATCCATTCCTGCTAAACAATTTAAAATCCATACCGGTGAATCCGTACACTCGGCCAGGCTGAAATGCCCCCACCTGATGGTTGTTCCGCCCCGTTACCATATATATATCCAATGTAGCAAGGCTCTGGTCTCTATCCTCAAAGAATATTCGCCAGCCATACAGAGATTTTCCATAGACGAAGTCTTTCTTGATTATACCAATATGAGCACCCACTGGGGAGATCCAATAGAG
>JAAYRX010000237.1 GCA_012518535.1 Clostridiales bacterium
TATTTTGCTTTTCTTAAATACACATAGTGAAAAATTTGGGACACCCAAAAATAGCAAATTATTTTCACATCTCGCTGATTAACAACGGATTAGCTTTGGTGTCCCAAAAAAGTGCGGAACTCAGGAAAAATATTTTTTTATCTGCCACAAAAACAATTTTTTAGTTTTATTTTCGCTGCAAAATTGGTGTCTGAATATTACAAAGTTGTTACGCCTAAGTTAATTGGCAGTTAAAAGTTGAAAGTTAAAAACTAAAAGTAGATGATTGATTTTCAGGCAGTTCTATCACTTTTTCAAAGTAAATAAAAATTCTAAACCGCCTTCTTTTCTATTTTTCACGCTTATATTTCCTTTATGAAATAAGACTGCATTTTTTACTATAGACAGACCTAATCCTGTACCGCCGTTGTCGCGTGTTCGTCCTTCGCTTATGCGGAAAAAACGCTCGAAAATACGATTCAAGTGAGTTTCGTCTTTTACTCCAATTCCAGTATCGTAAAATGAAAAATAGTAAAAGTCAGCATCTTCGTTGTAAACACTGATGTTTATCAGCATATTTTCTCCTCCATATCTAATTGCGTTGTCGGTAAGATTTCTAAATAATGAATAAAGCAAATTTTCATTTCCTGTAATTTCTAATTGCTCTGGCACTTGCCATTTCATCTCAATATGCTTTTCAACTAGCCTAATGCTAAGATCTTCCTTAACTCTTTCGAGCAGTTGTACAATATTTGTTTTTTCTAAATTAAACAAATTTGGAGCCTCTTCCATTTTTGTAATTAAACTCATATCCTGTATGATTTCTGAAAGAGCAATAGTTTGGTGAAAAGCTCGTTCTATAAAATATTGCTTTTTCTCATCACTCAATGGCTGGTCTAAGACAGTTTCTAAATATCCTCTAATGCTTGTAATTGGTGTACGAAGTTCGTGAGCAATATTTCCTGTCATTTCTTGCTTTAAGCGTCTGGTTTTTTCTTCTTTTGTAATATCGCTCAAAATAACTTCAAAACTTCCATCTTTAAAAAGATTGGCTCTTACTGCAAATATTTTACCTTGTTTGCTAATTATTTTTTCAAAATAAGATTCTTGGTCTTGAGATAAAAAATCTTGCAACTCACTAAAGTTTTCGTCTGTTAAAATTATAGAAGCATCGCTAGAAGCCTCATCTGCAATTATATTAAGATATTGAATAAACAAACCATTGTGATATTCTACTTCATACTTAGGCGACAAAAAACAAATTCCTTCTTCTAAAACTTGAATATGTTGCAAAAGTTTTTGTCTTTCCATTAAAACAGTTTTTTGGCTCTCTTTCAGCTTAAAATAATTATCTGCTATCTTACTTCCAATTTCGCCAATTTCATTATTAGGAAAGTTTAATTTATCAAGATCATGTTTGTCAGAATTTAAAACATAATCTCGCAATTGCTTGATGGTCTTTCCCAGTCTTTTGGTAGTAACATGAATAAAGAAAATAAAAACTGTAAAGAACAAAATAATAAAATACAGAAAAGCATTGTCGTGTTTTAAAAAGTTTTGCAGCTTAATATTATAAAGTAAAGCTACGCGTATAAACTTGTCGTCTGCTTTTTTTGCAAAATATAAATATTTTTGCTTATTAGATTCTGACACACGTATATCTGTTCCTTTACCTTCATTTTGTGCTTCTACAATTTCTGGTCTATCTTTATGATTATCGAGGCTTATGTAGTCGTTGATGGAATTGTCAAACAGCACTTTTCCTTCTTCGCTAATAATTGTTACTCTAAGGTCTTGTGGCAATAGATTTTGTAAGCGACTAATTGCTGGAACCACACTGTCGTGAGAATGTTCTATAGCAACTTGAATAATATCTGTATAAGTTTCTAATTTTTCTTTTAATCCTTGAGTTTTGTAGTTTTTTTCTCTAAATTGTTCAAATATAATAATACCAAAAGTAAAGAGTGTAAACAACAAACCAAAATATAAAAA
>JAAYRX010000083.1 GCA_012518535.1 Clostridiales bacterium
GCGAAGTAATTAGGGATTTTAGCAGGTTGGATACCATGGTATTCGATAAAACTGGGACGTTGACTGTAGGGAATCCATCGGTCTCAGAATCGGTCTATTATGGAGACAATATCCAGGAGGCCATGGGATATCTGGCAAGTGTTGAGCGTGAATCGGATCATCCTTTAGCGAAAGCGGTACTGGAGGAGATCGGGGAAACCGCATTCTCACCGGTTGAAAACACAGAAGTGATAAAAGGTGGCGGTATTATAGCCAAGGTCAACGGGCACAGAATAGCTGTGGGAAATGTCGCTCTGATGGAGCAGGAAAATGTTGAGCTGAATGAAGAAGCCCGGGCCGATATAGAGCGTTTGGTAAAGGGCGGCAACTCCCTTGTATTAACTTCAGTTGACGGAGAACTTAAAGTATTGATGGGGGTTCGCGATCAGATACGTCCGGGTGTTAAGGAGGACCTGCAAAGGCTAAAAAGACTGGGAGTCAGGAATCTGGTTATGCTTTCAGGCGATAACCAGGGAACCGTTGATGTGGTCAGCCGGGAATTGGGTCTTACAGAGGCCCATGGGAACATGCTGCCGGAAGATAAATCAGCCTATGTAAAGCAGCTGATTGAAGAAGGGCATATAGTTGCCTTCATTGGAGACGGTGTCAACGACAGTCCTTCACTGGCACTGGCCAATATCGGTATAGCCATGGGAGGCGGTACAGACGTGGCTATTGAAACATCGGATGTTGTTTTGATGAACTCAGATTTCAGCCGCCTACCCCATGCCCTTGGATTAACTAAGGCCACGGCTAGAAATATGAAGCAAAACATAGCCATCGCCCTGGGTGTTGTATTAGTTCTTCTAGCAGGTGTGCTATTTAGCGAATGGGTGAGTATGTCAGTTGGAATGTTGGTTCATGAAGCCAGTATATTAGTTGTCATATTGAATGGTATGAGACTTTTGCGTTACGGCCTAAGGAGAAACAGCTAAAGAGTACGGTTGATCGGGTTATAATATCCGGTTTGACAAGGGGCATTCCTTAAAATATTATATACGTATCAGTAAACACAGCTGCTATATATAGAATAAATAACTTAAGGGAGGCCTATTATGGGTAAGAAAACGGGGAAGATGTTTAAAAGAATCCTTTACGGCGGGGATTATAACCCTAACCAATGGCCCAGGGAAATCTGGGAAGAGGATATGCGTATCTTTAGGAAAGCACACATAAACAGCGCAAGCATCAATATCTTTTCCTGGGCAAAGATTCAACCATCAGAGGAAACCTATTATTTTGACGAGCTTGACGATATTATCGAGATGCTAAGCAAGGAAGGGTACGATATCGTCATGGCCACATCAACGGCGGCGCTGCCTGCCTGGATGGTAAAGCGTTATCCGGAAGTGGCTCGTACGGATTACTACGGCCGCAAGCATAAGTTTGGGCAGCGTCATAATGCCTGTCCCAATAGCCTGGTCTATCAAAAATATGCAAAGGCCCTGGCTGAAGAGCTTGCAAAACGCTATGGCAATAATAAGAATATCGTTTGCTGGCATGTAAACAATGAATATGGTGGGGAATGCTATTGTGAAAGCTGTGAAAAAGCATTTCGAGTTTGGTTAAGAAAGAAGTATAAGACCATTGAGGCCTTAAACAAGGCATGGAACATGGAATTTTGGGGTCATACCATCTACGATTGGGATGAGACAGTATTGCCAAATGCCCTGAGCGAAGGAATCGGGGAGGATAAGACTGCATTTGCCGGAATATCCATTGATTACCGCCGTTTTAACTCCGATAGCCTGCTGGAGAACTTTAAGATGGAACGGGATGCTATCCGCAAATATGATCCCGATACCCCTATCACCAACAATCTGATGGGTACCTATAAGGGGCTTGATTATTTTAAGTGGGCAAAGGAAATGGACATAGTATCATGGGACAATTATCCTGCCTATGATACCCCATGGAGCATGACGGCTATGCGGCATGACCTGATGAGGGGTCTTAAGGGCCGGCCCTTCATGCTTATGGAACAAACACCCAGTCAACAAAACTGGCAGCCCTATAACTCCCTTAAGAGACCGGGGCAAATGAGGGCCCAAAGCTACCAGACCGTTGCTCATGGGGCGGATACCATCCAATTCTTCCAGCTTCGTCGCTCAGTCGGTGCCTGTGAAAAGTTCCACGGTGCGGTCATAGCCCATGTTGGCCACGAAAACACCCGGGTCTTCAGGGAAGTAGCCCAGCTGGGTAAGGAGTTAAAAGAGCTGGATTGTATTTTAGGTTCAGACAATCCGTCTAAAGTCGGAATAATCTTTGACTGGGATAACTACTGGGCATTGGAATACACCAGCGGCCCTCATAAGGACCTTAAGTATGTAGACCAAATCCATAATTATTATCGCTACTTCTACGAAAAGAACATCCCTGTGGATATGATTCCTATAGATGGGGATTTCAGTAAATACGATGTGGTTGTGGCGCCTGTCCTCTATATGGTAAAGGAAGGAGTCGGGGAAGCCCTGGAGGAATATGTGAAAAACGGCGGAACCCTGGTCACCAGCTTTATGAGTGGTATTGTGGATCAATCCGACAACGTTTACCTAGGGGGTTATCCAGGTCCTCTTCGCAAAATGGCTGGCATCTGGGTAGAGGAGATAGATGCCTTGGCCCCGGAACAGCATAACACTGTGGTCTTTACCGACGGAATTGAGTATACCTGTCGGATGCTCTGCGATTTGATGCACCTGGAAGGGGCCGAGAGTTTGGCCAATTACTCCAGCGATTTCTATGCAGGCACCCCCGTAGTAACCAGAAATAAATTTGGCAAGGGCAGGGTATACTATATAGGTACGGATTTAGAGGAAAGTGCCTTGGATAAGGTCCTGGATCAGGTAACGGCGGAAGCCGATGTTTCTTCCATTATAAACGAGCCTACCAAGTTGGAAGTTACCTATAGGGAGTCAGAAAAAGAGAGGCTGTACTTTATTATAAATTTTGTGAAAGATGAGCAGCCGCTTCCCAAATGCTTCGCAGGGAAAAGGGATCTGTTGTCCGGTGACGAACTGGGCGATGATACCAAATTGAAACAATACGATGTAATCCTGGTATCCATACACAAATAAAGGGAATAAATAATGGATCTGCAGATAATTTGATTTAATGCAGTAAACTAAAGAATAGACAACTAAACATAAGCCCCTCCATAAGAATGGAGGGGCTTATGTTCAGAATTGTAGGGTTAATCGCAATCTATTCGAATTTATGATAGCTTATCAATCGCATCCTTTGCAGATTTCTTAAGATCTGAATTCTCCGTTATGTTAACAACCTGCTGAAAGTCTTTTTTAGCCTTATCAATCTTCTCTAAATTCAGGTAAGCTACCCCCCTGTTAAACAGGGAGTAGTCCTTTAGATAATTTAAATCTACAGACGAGGTATAATGTTCTATCGCTTTGTCAAATTGTTTCCTATCCAAATAAATGGTTGCCAAATGATAGTAACTTTCACCCAACATTATATCGGCATTGATGCATTTTTCAAAATAAGTTATGGCATCATTATAGTTTTTTGTATTAAAATATGACAATGCCAAATAAATCCACGGATCGGTATTATCAGGATAAGCA
>JAAYRX010000084.1 GCA_012518535.1 Clostridiales bacterium
ATGGAGGGTTGTCCGAGAGGTTGAAGGAGCTGGTCTCGAAAACCAGTGTACCGCAAGGTATCTAGGGTTCGAATCCCTAACCCTCCGCCATCTGGGAGCTGCTAATTGTACTATTAGCAGCTCCTGTCTTTATAAGTTATATTTGCTCTACTTGGCTAATTGTTTTCTACAAAGTATCGAACTACAGGTAAAAACATGGTATAATTAAGGATATAACATATTAGCCTTGTGGAAGCGAGGTGAAGCTCATGTACTGATCATAAAACAATTGTCGAATTATGCTTATAGGAAATCATATAACCAAGCATTCATAAATATTACCTGTGAAGACTCAGTGACAGCTTAAGTACCAATCCAAATTATTCGGGGTAAACCCATGAAACAGTATGACCAGTCCAATCCCGCTAGCAAGTTTAGTAATATAAAACAATCCATATCAGTCATAAGAATTTTATTAGTTAACTACCGATCGAGATATTTGAAAACCGACCCATGAGAGATGACAGACCCTAGTCAGACAACCATTGATAATACAGAAAAGAACATAAATACCGGAGGAATTTACATTCGACTGCATAGGAAGGCATGTAATTGACCTGATACTATTGCGGAAGGGGGTATCCTTATGGAAATAAGGAATCTACAGGACCGGGACATTGACGGTGTAGTAGAATTATGGAATGAATCATGTGGTACCGAAATGCCCTACAAGCCATTTACCCGGGAAAGCTTTAAGGAGAAATTCCTGAAAAATCCCCATTATCAGCCGGAGGGAAGCTTCGTTCTATACGAAAGGGACACCCTGGTAGGCTTTGCCAATGGCCTTTACAAAAGGGGATTTCTGCCAGGCGAAACCCATGAAAATACTCCCGGTTATTTAACCTTTGTACTTGTGGCCAAAGACCATAGGGGCAAGGGATATGGTACAGCCCTTTATAAAAGGGTAGAGGATTTTTTTAGGAACAGTGATAAAAAACAGATTCAGGTAATATTCTTCAATCCTATAAATCTTGAATGGATTGTGCCCGGGACAGAGGATCATGACCATCCCAATGCGCCCGGCGTTGATATGGACGGTCCCGGCTATAAATTCCTTCAGCAGCAGGGCTTTGTACAGAGAACCTGTGAAGTATCCTTCCATTTGGACCTTAGCGGCTATGAACTGCCGGAAAAGCTGATGGAGAGGGAGAAACAGCTCCAGAAGAAGGGTATTGTTATCGAATACTACGACAGCGCCAGGCACGACGGTTTTGATCAGCTGTTTGATAATCTAAAGCATGAATATTGGCGCAAGGATATCAAGGATAACCTAAGTCTGGAAAAACCCCACCCCATCCTGATCGTAAACCACCAAGGGAAAATCCGGGGGTTTGCCGGGCCCATAGCGGTGCAGCCCAGCGGCAGGGGCTGGTTTGCCGGTATCGGGATTGATCCGGGCTATGAGGGACAGGGAATAGGCACCGTTCTGTTCAGCCGACTCATGAAAAGCTTCAGCGACAGAGGGGCCAGGTTCAGCACCCTGTTCACCGGAGAGGAAAATCCGGCCAGAAGAATTTACGAGCGTACCGGTTTCAAACCGGTAAAGAAGTGGGCAGTAATGGGAAAGGAGCTGTAAGGAATGGAAAGAAAACAAATGCATATTATGGCAATAGGCGCCCATATAGGCGATATGGAGCTGACCTGCGGCAAGGTTTTGGCCAAGCATGCGGTTATGGGAGATAAAATCACCACTCTAGCTATGACGGCCGGTGAGCGGGGATGTCCTCCCGGCTATACTCCAGCGGAGTTCCGGAAGAAAAACATAGAATCGGCAGCCCAGTTTGCGAAAATGCTGGGTGGAGAATCCCTGGTCATGGATTTTCCCGATGGAGAGGTTGTGGAGTCCGAAGAGATTAAATTTAAACTCTGCGATATTATTCGGGAAAAAAAGCCGGACGTTTTAATTACCCATTGGAAGAACAGCATTCATAAAGACCATATAGTTACCCATAAGATTGTAGTGGACGCACATTTTTACGCTGCATTGAAAACCATTGAGCGGCAGCTGCCCTCCCATTGGGCGAAAGGCCCCTATTATTCGGAAAACTGGGAGGATACAATGGGCTTTGACCCCTATGTCTATGTTGATGTAACCGAAGGATATGAACTGTGGGACAAGGCAATTCGCTGTCTCTGGCTCTCCACAAATGCACAGTTTAAGTATTTGGAGTACTATGATGCATTAAGCCGAAGCCGTGGGTGTTTGATTGGCAAGGAAAGGGCCGAGGCTTTTGATGTAGACCCCCAAAGCAAGAGGCAGGTACTGACATCATTCTGAGATGAAGACCATCTGTGATGCGGCCAGAACCTTTTTGAAAGGGGATATCAATGAACAAGCAAACCGTCTATAACGGCATTGACGTTATAGATAAGTATGATCATCTGTTTAAGGATAGGAATATCGGCCTGATCACCAATCCCACCGGAGTCAATAAAAGGCTTCAATCTACTATCGACATAATCAACAGCAAATACAGGCTGAAAGCCCTGTTTGCCCCGGAACATGGTGTAAGGGGCGATGTACAGGCGGGCGATGAAGTGGACAGCTACATGGATAAGAGAACCGGGCTTCCCGTCTACAGCCTATATGGTAAGACACGAGAGTTTACCGATGAAATGCTGAAGGGCCTGGACCTCATCGTTATGGATATTCAGGATATCGGCATCAGGTATTATACCTACCTGTATACCATGGCCTATGCCATGGAGGGCTGTGCCCACTCCGGCATTCCCTTTGTTTTGCTGGACAGGGTAAATCCATTGGGCGGGGACAGGATTGACGGAAACATACTGGATATAAAATTTCGCTCCTTTGTCGGTAACTATCCGATTCCGGTACGTTACGGCCTGACCATGGGTGAACTGGCCTGTCTGTTCAATAAGGAGTTTTCGATTGACTGTGATTTGGAAATAGTAAAACTGGAGGGTTGGAATCGCAAATTGTATTTTGACGAAACGGATTTATATTGGGTCAATCCCAGCCCCAATATACCAACTTTTGAAACTGCAATTCTCTATGGCGGTACCTGCCTGTTGGAGGGGACAAATGTATCGGAAGGGCGGGGGACAACGAAGCCTTTTGAAATACTTGGAGCTCCCTGGATAGATGCATATGAGTTGAGCGATGCCATGAACAGCTATTCCTTGGAGGGAGTATTATTCCGTCCCGTATACTTTACGCCTTCATTCTCAAAGCACCAGGGGGATCTTTGCGGTGGGGTACAGGTACACATCACAGACAGGAATAGGGTAAGGGCTTTTGAAGCGGGTATCAGGCTAATATATGTACTGATGGATCTATACAAGGATAAATTTGAGTTCCTACCTCCCGGACAGGAGGGGATCCATCCCTTCTTTGATCATCTGGCGGGTACAGATGAAATCCGGCTGGGTAGCAAGCCATATGACGAGCTTATAGATGGTTTTACAACGGATCTGAATCTATTCTCTGAATTGAATAAAAAATATCACCTGTATGATTGAAGTCACCTACGCGCAGGACTTAAAATCCTGTGGGTAAAGGAGAGCCTGATTGGCTCTCCTTTGCTTAAGGGAAGTTCTGTCAGGACAGGGATTATGCCGTACCCCAAGGAAGGCCATGTTCCCCCATGACCGCCTTGATGGTTTCTATTGTCTGCTTATCTATACCGTCATGGGCAGCGATTTCCGCCTCACTCCTGGGAATCAGGTCATTCAGGTACTTTAGTTGAAGCGATTCCATGGCAACCCTGGCTCCCTCATCCAAGCGGGATAATAAATTGCTAAGGGGAATGGGGTCTAACTTCTCCTTGTAGGGAAAGGTTTTATCGAACTCCCTGGCTTCGTCGGCATTGACATTGAAAACCGAAGACTCGAAAAACTTACCCTTAATACCGTCAAGTGCACCGGGATACAGTTCCAGAGCCATGAAAGGATCAAAGGTATGTCCGCTGCTGGTAGTCAGTCCAAACTCTGCTGCCCGGCGAAAGCCAAAGCGCGGGTAATAGTCCGGATGACCGAAAATAACAATAGCCCGGTACCCAAGCCGCCTGGCTTCTGTGATCGTGTAGTTCATAAGAGCCCGGCCTATACCCTTGTTTTGGTACTCGGGGAGGACGGAAAGGGGGCCGAAGGTTAACACCATGGTCTCCCGGTCCTCATCATCGACGACCTTTGCCTTGGAATATATTATATGACCTACGATCTTGCCCTTTATTTCAGCAACATAATCCAGCTCCGGTATAAAGTCGGGTGAAAGCCTTAGCTTATGCGTTATCAGAGGCTCATCAATAATGTCCCGGATTCCGCTGTTGATCCAAAATGCTTCCCGTACCAGCTCTTCTACAGTTCGATAGTCACCGGGGCATTCCTTCCGCAGGTGGATGTAATTTAAGGGCTCCTTTTGCATTGCGTTCCAATCATCCCTATTAAGTTCATAATCAATGGAAGACTGTAGTTCACCCAGCTGATTGCGCCAGGAATTCTCCCGAACGCCGATACGGCGAAAACCCAGCTTTTTCTCGTACACATACTGGGCTCGCAAATTTTTTATGTTGGTATCCAGGATGATTTTTTCATAGCCATAATAGGTAAAAAGCGCATCAATGAACATGGTGAGCAGGGCTGTCCCATAGCCCTTGTTCTGGGCGGAGAAGTCACAGATCTTTATGCCAATTTCTGCTGTCCTGTTGCCCTTATTGCGATAGTTCATCTCACCTATTGGCTTTTCACCCAGCTCAATGATATGGCGGCGATGGATTTCATCGGTGTCGGTCAAAAGGTTTTTACGGATATTATCCGGTGTTTCGTTTAAACCCTTTGGAAAGCCGGCATGGGCCATAACCCTGCCATCGTTCCACCAGAGGCACAGCTGCTTGGCATCTGCTACTGTTGCGTTGCGAATGGTCAGATTACCTTGTTTTATTATCATAATTATATCCTCCATATATCAGGTTTAGAATTGTATTTTCATGTATGTTCATTTCTTGTAACCTCCGTTTGGGAAACATCAAGCGATAATCTTCAGTTGATGTTTAAAAGTTGAACCTTTCCTGGCTGTTTTGGACATAAAAATACCGCGAAGAAGCAGCCTCCAAAGAAGCTACTGTTTCGCGGTGATAAGTCAATTTACGGATTTTAAGCCAAAAAGGGATACGACCTTGATCGTATCCCGTATAAACAGCAGCTATTTACGAAAGGTTGTTTGTTGATGGCACAGCAAAAACAACAGGTTAAGTCCTGCTTTATCATACTTATCTTCCCAGAATGATTAGATTTGCCATGCCCGATATTCGGTTAAGGGGAAACCACCAACACCATACATGCAGTCATTAAAATACATCTCCTTTCCTAATGAAAGATACCCAATAGGGAACGAATATAGTATAATGTTTAATAATGGAAAAGTCAATTAGGATGAATTAATTTATCCACTCCTATTGTTTTGTAAAATATACATGTTTGTGGTATTCTAAGAAAATACTATGAAGCCTTGCATAGGGAGGAAAAGCGGATAAACTCTAAGGCTTGGCAAGGTTTCCTGGATTAGGAGAGAGGTAAGCTTCTTATGCGCCTGTTTATAGCAATAAACTTTAATACCGAAACACGTATGCAGCTCCTTGCTCTGCGCGATGAGCTACGTATTCGATCCCGGAGAGGTAGTTTTACCGTACCGGAAAACCTACACCTGACACTGGTATTTCTCGGTGAATGTGACGAAGCACAGACCAGCTCTGTGAAAAAGGTAATGAGCACCATTAACTTTGAACCCTTTCCCATCTGTATTGATTGCATTGGACGGTTTAAACGCAATGGCGGTGACATCTGGTGGGCCGGGCTGCAAGAAAGCAAGCAGCTATTGGATCTTCAGAGGGAATTGTCAGATAAACTGATTGCTGCGGGATTCAACCTTGATAAGCGCGAGTATACGCCCCATATCACCCTTGGTCGCAGGGTTATGACAAAGACATCACCCTGGACCATAAGGCCTTTCCGGGAAACGGTAAGCAGAATCGATTTGATGAAATCAGAGAGAATTGACGGCAAGCTAACCTATACGGCTATTTATTAGCGGTTTTGGTCAGGCTGTCACAAATTGGGATCATACTCTTTTGTCCCCAAAAACTATATATTATAGGGTGAGGAAATGATTTATTTGGATTATTTTATATTTCCCAGCGAGGAAAGGGAAACAGATTTTTTCCTGGGAATAAAGAGGACCTGTTATAATTCCTTCTATCCCTTTAGGGTATTATCGGCCCATGGTTTTGAAAGAATTGATTTTGAGCCTATAACTATTTTATATGGGGGAAATGGATCAGGAAAGACAACAGCTTTGAATATCATAGCGGAGAAAGCCGGAATCAGACGGGAATCAGCTTATAATAAATCAAATTTCTTTCCCGACTATATAAACATGTGCGAAATGAGTGTCGCTGAGAATATACCTGAAAACAGCAGGATTATTACAAGCGATGACGTATTTGACTATATGTTAAACATCCGCAATTTTAACGAGGGGATTGACCTGAAGAGGGAAGAGCTCTTTGAAGAATTTTTGGATGCCAAGTACTCCCGTTTCCAGGTAAAATCAATAGCGGATTATGAACAACTGAAGAAGATAAATAAGGCAAGGCGTATAACGCAGTCGCGATTTGTAAGAGAAGAATTGATTGACAATGTAAGGGAATACTCCAATGGAGAAAATGCCTTTAGATATTTCACCGAAAACATTGAGGAAAATGGTCTGTACCTATTAGACGAGCCGGAGAACAGCCTATCACCGGAACGTCAGATGGAACTGGTCAGCTTTATTGAGGACTCTGCCCGCTTTTTTCAATGCCAGTTTATAATATCAACCCATTCACCATTCATACTATCCATAAGAGGAGCAAAAATATATGATCTGGACGAAAATCCTGTCGACATTAAAAGGTGGACAGAATTGGAGAACGTACGCATATATTATGAGTTCTTCAAAGCACACGAAAGTGAATTTCAGGAGTAATGGATGTTTAGGGTGCCTAATACTTTGTATACCGGGAGGATTATATGGCTGTATATGCATCAACTTGTATTTCAGGGCTTCAGGATCCCATAAGTGTCCAATTGGTTAAACTAATCCCTGATATTCGCATAATGGGTGTATATGATGGCTTATTGGTCTATAGCACCAATACGGAGGCTGAAAAGGTTAAGGATTTAGGTTTTTTTAATAATTCATTTCTGGTGCTGAAAAAGTTTGATAACCTACAAAATGATGACCTTAATAATTTGATCAGACTAAGCTTGAGGATCAGAAACATTAGCCCAAAATTTGCCAGGAAGATAACAGGTGTAAATAAAAAGTTTCGCATTATAACCTCAAAAGAGAACAGACTGACAGCCGTAGATAAGGATTTACTGAGAAGTATGGAGCAAAAAATTGCAAACTCCTATGGTTTGGCAGTAGACAGGGCCAAACCCGACCTGGAATTTTGGTTTCTGTATAGAAGTGAGAAGATAGGATTCTTTATGTTAAGGCTGACCAAGCATACGGCACACGAAAAAGTATTGAGCAAGGGGGAGCTCAGGCCCCAGCTCAGCCATGTCCTAAGCCTTATTTCTGAGCCCCTGGCTGACGATATTGTTCTGGACCCCTTTTGCGGATATGGTTCGATCCCAATTTCAAGGGCGAATAATTTCTCCTACAATATGATATTTGCCTCGGATAAGGATATGGGATTGGTTAATAACTTAAAGCAAAAGCTAAAAAAGCAGAACTTCAAAAGGCCCATTATAGTTAAACAAGCAGATGCATTGGATCTAAAGGACATTTTTGAAGATGGATTCATAGACAAGATAATTACCGATCCCCCATGGGGATTCTATGAAGACATAGGCATGGACATAAGGATATTTTATCAAAAGATGCTGAAGGAATTTTATAGGATTCTAAAGCCCGGGGGTATAATAGTGCTGTTGACCGCCCGAAAGGAAGAATTTGAAGGTTCTTTGGCGGATTATAAGGACGAATTTAAACTGATTGTTAAATATGACATACTGGTTTCCGGTAAAAAAGCATCTATCTATAAGATTGTCAAATGGTGAATCCATACTACATGATAAGGAACCGTGCAGAATTGGTGGGCGGTTCCTTTTATTTTTAATAAATCCATTAAGGCTCAATCTTACAGCCATTCTCTCAAGTGTATAAAGTTTAATACTATCCAACTCATTTTAACCCTGCCCTATCATTGTTCTACCTGAAAAAGTCCCTGCATAGTAGTTATATAGGCCCAAGCTATCAAATCCAGAACTTACATTTTTTAAAAGCACTGGGGAAAGCTATCGGTAGCATATATCTGGATTTGGCCATTATACCAACACTTCACTGATTTGAAACAAGCCATAGGGAAGAAGGAATGATGGTGAAAAAAATAAAGATTGACAGGGTTCATTATCTCCTGGCAGCCATGATATTAGCAGGTGTACTGTTAACTGCAATATTTATTTCGATATTTAGAAAACTATTTCATATGCCAACATGGCAGAGCATCAAAGGTGTTTTGGAAGTATTCAGATATATGGTTTTATAGAACCCTTGTTTTATAAGATCTTTTTAACAATTTTTCTAGTTCTTTATTTAAGGCTCTACCCCCTTCCTCACCAGCTTTTGTCATTTGTTTTACTCTGAGAATTACCCTGCGTATGTGGGGAACAGGACCCGGTTTTATTGTCGGATGCTCTAAAAGCAGGATCACCCCCGCGTATGCGGGGAGCAGTTTATGATTTTTTAGCGGTCTCCAAGATAATCAGTATTGGCAGCAACACGATGATAAAAATTATTAGTAGCATATGTCCTCCTTTACTCTTTTATATA
>JAAYRX010000085.1 GCA_012518535.1 Clostridiales bacterium
CCTCGATTTTGGCCAGGAGTCCTGACTCTTTCAGATCGTTTACAATCCTTTGCCTGGCATCATACCTGGATAGTCCCTGGTATTTGCCCGCATGTTCATTCATTATCCCGCTATCATCCATAACCCTAAACTGCTCCAGGTTGTGCCTTAGCCCAACCTCAAAGTCGTTGGGATCATGGGCCGGAGTTATCTTAACCACCCCGGTACCAAATTCCCTGTCAACGTATTCGTCAGCGATTATGGGAATTTCCCGATTCATCAGGGGCAATATTACTGTTTTTCCAATGAGATGGCCATACCTTTCATCGTCGGGATGAACTGCAACAGCAGTATCTCCCAGCATGGTTTCCGGTCTGGTGGTGGCGATGGTCAACCTTTCATCGGTATCCTTGATGGGATAGTATATGTGCCAGAAGTTCCCCTCCTGCTCCTGATGTTCAACTTCAGCATCGGACAGAGCTGTCTTGCACTCGGGACACCAATTGATAATTCTATCTCCCTGATAGATCAGTCCCTTATCATATAGCCTTACGAAGGCTTCCTTAACCGCATGGCTACATCCCTCGTCCATGGTGAAGCGCTCCCTGGACCAATCCGGGGATGTGCCCAGCTTCTTAAGCTGGTCAACGATCCTCCCACCATACTTCTCCTTCCAGTCCCAGGCCCTCTTTAAAAAGCCCTCCCTGCCTATATCATTCTTTGTAAGGCCCTCTTCGGCCATATCCTCAACAATCCTAACTTCAGTAGCAATGCTGGCATGGTCTGTACCGGGCATCCACAGGGTTGAATAGCCCTGCATCCTCCTCCATCTGATTAGGATATCCTGTATGGTATTGTCAAGGGCGTGCCCCATATGGAGCTGGCCTGTTATGTTTGGCGGTGGGATCACTATGCAAAAAGGGTCCTTATCCCTGTCGACTTCTCCCCTGAAGTAGCCCCTCTCCATCCATTCGCCATATATTCTATCCTCTGCTTGACTGGGATCATATACCTTAGGTATGGTCTTTTCTTCTCTCATTTTTCTCTCTCCTTCCCATTTGTTCCAACACAAAGATTTCAGTTGGATTCTGCCGTTGCGCTATGAACGATTTACCCAACAATCGCGTATAGTCCAAGGAGCCCTAATAGAACCCCCAGCACCTTTAGTACAACAATGACTTTAAAAGCCTTATGGGTGGGGACTTTAAGGACAACTGTGGCTATATATCCTGCCCCATAGGTGATAAAGCCGGCTATAACAAAAGCTATTATACCTAAGGGGTTTATCCTCTGTAGATTTTCCAAGGCTCTATCCAGCATAATAAAACAACCTTTCCAGGAAATAAAAAAAGTCCTGCATCCGGGACAAGGACGCAAGACTCCGTGGTACCACCTTGTTTTTTGTCTTTATGCGGACACAAATAGACCAATAAAGACAAACACTCGAAATCCTTAACGGGATTAGCGTTTCAACCTACTTATGCTTTCAGTCGAAAGGTTCAGAAGCGACCTTCCATTTTATCGATCCGAGAGGGACCTTTCAGCCGGTGGATCCCCTTCTCTGTCGGTCTAAAAAATGTACTCCTCTTCATCATTACCAGGAATATTTCATTATACCCATCCCATGATGGGTGCTATTAATAGCATTATACTCATTTAGGATATATTGTCAAGATTTGATTTAACCTCCCGGTCGGGTTTTTTTAGGTTTAATATACCATATTGGATAAGGGCAATCAAAGTGAGGATTACCGCAGCACCCATTATGTAATAGGCGTATGGTATATTGAGGACAAGGGCTATAATAGCTACATAGAAGGCTGCACTGGAAGCCTTTCCAACAATATTCGACTGGACAACGGTATGCCTGTTCCTATATATGAATATGGCACCCAGTACCATCAGCAACTCCTTTGCCAATACTACAATAATTACGATTAGGGGCACCAGTTCTACCGTATACAGGCTTATAAGGACTACTATCAGCATCAGTTTGTCTGCCAAGGGATC
This sequence comes from Clostridiales bacterium, assembly GCA_012518535.1. GTDB lineage: Bacteria > Bacillota > Clostridia > Caldicoprobacterales > UBA3941 > UBA3941. The sequence continues at coordinate 1,990 of JAAYRX010000085.1, forward strand.
CATAAGCTTTCCCCACTTGGTAACCATATCAAATTTTCTGGCGATATATCCATCTAATACATCGGTAATCCCGGCTATAATAAATATAATAATTCCCCATTGAAGATTGCCCTCGATATTAGGATTATTGAAAACGTAGATAAACACACCCACCAGACAAAACCTCAAAAATGTCAAAATGTTGGGAATGCTCATGGTATGACCACCTCTTCCTTAGCCTATGACAAACCATCATAAAGTGTGCCGTTTTCCTATACTCTACCCTAAAAGTTTCAAAAATACACTGTCCATTGGTTTTATCAGGCGACTACAATGCGTCCTCTTTGAAATCTGCATTGATCAATCATCCCAAATGGCACTTCATAAGTAAAAATTCCTTCCAAATTATACGAAGGAATTTCATTGAGGTATGATGGTCGGGATGACAGGATTTGAACCTGCGCCCTTCTCGTCCCGAACGAGACGCGCTACCAAACTGCGCCACATCCCGAAATCTTTGGAGCCAACAGGGGGACTCGAACCCCCGACCTACGGTTTACGAAACCGTTGCTCTACCAACTGAGCTATATTGGCTGATTCTCTCCAATACAATTATTTATTATATCATAGGTATTGCAAATTGTCATCACCTTTTTATCTTACTATAAAATTCGACTATTACAGGTAAATTTAAGAATATAATCTATATTGTATACTAAGCTTACCGATATAAATTAAATGGGAAGACCCTTTGTCTCTGACAGGGCTTCCCAATACCTCTGATCCTTTACATCAATGGAGATAGGCTAAGGCAATCAGACCTGGCCTTCCCGCATTGGCATATATTGGTTCTATAATACTGCTTCTATCCAATAAGTAAAAATCCTTGACTCTAGTAAAGCACATACCTTTTTATAGAGATCTGAAGGTAGGGAGGAATATTTTCCTTTAAAACAGAGAGCTCTCCGGATCAATCTTTCTCACAATCAAGTTGGCAGTCGTTATGGTAATGAACCCCAGTATGGACTGTAAGAAGGCTGCGGAGGATGAAAATCCTATGTTATTCATACTCATAAGGGCCTTATACACATACACGTCCACAGTTTGAGTTACGCCGATAATGGCACCGGAGTTCCTGGGAATATTATAGAACAAACCGAAATCTGTTGAGAATATACGACCTACAGATAGAATAAACATTATAATCATTATTGGCCTTAACATGGGTACGGTTATGTGTCTTACCTGTTGTAGCTTTGTCGCCCCATCGATAATAGCTGCCTCATATAAGGATTGGTCGATACCGGATATGCCGGCTAAATAAACAACCATTCCATACCCAACAGTCTTCCACATGTTAAGTAGGACCAATATATATGGCCAATACTTGGGTTCAGCATACCAGGTAATGAGATCCTTACCCAATGATTGTATTGTTCTATTAATCAAGCCTTTATCCGTACTCAGAAAGGCGAAGAGAAAATAACTGACTACAACCCAGGATAGGAAGTGCGGCAAAAACATGGCGGTTTGACAAACCTTAGCCAACCTTTGTGAGTACAATTGAGATATCATAATCGCCAGTGTAACAGGTACAATGATTCCCAAGACAATGAAAACAGCGTTGTAGGCCAGGGTGTTGCGCATCATTATCCAGGCATCAGGAGTGGCAAAAAGGAATTTGAAATTCTGAATGCCTACCCAATCACTTTTGATCAAACTTGTAATAAAGCTGGCCCTGGGTAGTGGCCTGAAGTTCTTAAAAGCTATAACTATCCCGAACATCGGAAGATAGGTAAATAGCACATACCAAATAACCGTTGGCAGGGAAATTAGAACCAGTTCAGCGTCATTCCTTGTAAAACGAGATTTAGATTTCAATACAATCACCCTCCGTTTCCATCAAAATAAAAGATTTTCCCCCTACTTATCCATGGCTTTACTAACTTATAATCTAAAATACTACATTATTCCATAATAAATAGTTTTAGAAAAAAGTCCTTGCTCATCCTTGGAAAGACAAGCAAGGACAATTTCTTAAAACGGAATTCTATTCGTTTTACTTAGACAGAGATTTATAGATAACCTGATTCCAAGCCTTTATTTATTTGCCAGGAATTCATCAACTTGTCTCTGGATCTCTTCCTGAACCTCTCTGACGCCAGCTGCTTCCATCTCTTCTCTTAGCTTCGGAACTTCAACGTCAGGATCCGCAGTACCGGTATTAAGTCTTGGATTGTACTTGTCGACTATGGTCTGACAAGCTGCAACCTGGGTTTCAACCGGGGTTATATCAAAGGAGAATCCAATAAGCTGGGTAGCAACAGCATCCTTATAGCCATCAAATATAACCTGCCACATGTTTGGATCTACATCAACGCCTTCTGCTGCTTCAACTGAAGACAGTGAATATGAACCCTGTGAGAATGGCCATGGACCATATTTCTGTACACCTTCCTGAGTCCGTTCAACGAGACCCTGGTCGTTATAGTTGAAGTGTACTCCCTCTATACCATATCTCAATATATCACGGTATTCTTGGTTGGTGTTAACCAGTTCCTGATACTTTAATGCCAGATCAATATGTTCACTGTTAGCATTGATAGCATTCATAGAACCTCTGATTGTCTGGGTGGATAGATATGGGCCATCAAAGCGGGAGATCAGCTGTACAAAACCATCAGCGGCAGTCCAGATAGCATCTGCACCATAGAAGCCCTGCCCATATTTTACAGCGGAATATGGACCAACTTCATCCAGCACTGCAGCATCGGGATTAATATAACCAGCCTTGAACCAGCGATGTACGGCTCTTAGCCTATCCAGATAGTCCTCATCCTCATACTTCCAAGCTACCTTGTTCTCATCAGGAGTTCCAACCTTACTGTAAGGTATCCCAAGGCCTGTAGGATTGTTGAGCATATCAAAGATTCTATCCATTCCTACGCCGCCCTTGGTCATCATCCAGGGATATTCGGCATCTGCGGCGGCTGCGTTGCCACTCTCATAGGCATCTTTCGCAGCCTTCAAATACTCCTCAATATCGTGGAAGTCCATATTGTCCGGAATTTCCATACCCAGTTCATCTACAAACAATGCCTTATCAAAGCGGAAGAATAGCTCTGTCGCATAGTCTTTCTTAACCGGGATTGCATAAATTTTACCGTCGACTTTGGCACCCTCCCAAACTGTCTCGTTCATGGTAGCATACAGTTCAGGAGTTAAAGTCTGGAGCTTTTCTGTAATGTCTGCGAAATATCCCTTCCTGGCCTGATCTCCGTAGTTGTTATACCATTCGCAGGTAAAGGTCATATCCCATGGCTCACCGGTAGATAACTTCAGCAGTACCGTTTCATTGTTAACGTATAAGGTTGTTACCTTTACATTTAATGCTTCTACGGATATCTCGTCGAGTTTTTCCTCAACCATGGCCTGGTCGGCTGGAACCTGCCCGGGGTCACCCATTAGCCATATAAGCTCTACAGGATCCCCTTCAGGTTTTACAAATCCTCCTTCATCATCTTTATCATCATCCGTATCCTTATCGTCTTCTGCAGGTGTTTCTACATTAGGTTCTTCATCCGGTGTATCATTTCCAGTCTCACCGTCTTTGGCACAGCCTGCTAATGCTAATGAAACAAACAACATTAGGATCAGCATAATGGACATGCCCTTAAGAATTGACTCTTTTTTCAACATTCTCATACCTCCTATTTTTTTATGTGTTGGTCGGGTATTTTTTTATGCAACTTATGCCAGACCCGAGTGCATGCGGGCATAGCATAATATTAACAACCAAATTCCCTATCTTATTCCATTAGCCTTTGACTGCTCCAATGGTCAGACCGGATATGAAATATTTCTGGAAAAACGGATAAGAGCATGCAATAGGCAGAACTACGATAACAACCAGTGCCATTCTTATAGACTCCTGCGGGATACTGCGCAGGGCTTCCTGGGTAATCAAAAATTGCGCGTTGTCCGTCAAAAATTGAATACTCTTCTCTATACTCATCAATACATATTGCAAGGGATACATGTGCTGGTGACTGGACTGAATATAGAGCATGGCAGGAAACCAACTGTTCCAGTACCCAAAGGTCAAGAAGAGACCAATGGTTGCTAAAGCCGGCAGAGATATGGGCATAACTATTTTGGAATATATTGTTAGTTGTGAAGCTCCATCTATTTGAGCAGACTCGACAAGAGAGTCAGGAATGGTTGTTTGGAAGAAGGTTCTCAAAACTATGATATAGAAACTTGAAACCGCTATGGGTAAAATGAGAGCCCAGTATGTGTTACCCAGCTTCAGTACTTGCGTATTAATCAGATAAGTAGACACAAGACCACCGCTAAAAAGCATCGGTATAAATATCAGCAGGGTAAAGTGTTTTCTCAGGGCAAAGCTTCTTCTCGAAAGTACATAGCCCATGGTGGAGTTGAGAAACAATCCGATGATGGTACCGACAACGGTGGTACCGATTGATACCAGGAAGGATCTACCTACAACTTGTCTTAAATCAAATAGATATCGATAGGCGGAAAGACTCCACTCCAGGGGAACAAAGCTATAACCGATTTTCCGAACGGATTCAGCGGATGAAAATGATACAATGATAACAAAAATCAATGGGATAACGGTTAAAAGTGCTAACAATATGAATACCAAACTGAAAAGAATGTTGGTAGGCAAGGAAACACGGTTAAACCTTTCAACCCCACTGGTTAGGACTTTATTCTTGTTCTTTGCCATTATCATTACCTCCTTCTCCTATAAACATTGATTATATATCTCTTGTTATCAGGCTATCGTATTTTCCAACATCAGCCTTATGGATATACCTTGTATTTTTCAATAATATGGTTGCAGAGGTGGCTTTTTTTACTCATCTATAATTATTTTTCAAAGTCCTGATTCTATTGGGGTCCTTACTAATGCTTTATGGCTATGACCACTGGAGAATCAGTGGTAGGTAGGCTTGTAGATATGCCTTTGTATTTATATAATCGACAGGGCTCTGTAATAAGACATTTTATATCTCATCCCTTACTAAGAGTTCCAACCTTAACGCTTCTTGTGATGCTTTTGGCTGGATTTGCCTTCTTTTCCTTTATTAGTTAAATGGAGAATCCAAAAGAGCCCATCTCCAGATAATTAAGTAGAATAAAAATACCAATGATATATAGTAGATGATGATACACGCATATAACTATAGATACTAATTATATTAATAAATCAATTGTTCAGTAAAAGCATATGAAGTCTTGAGATAAAATCAAGTAAGTAGCAAATGGTGTTAAAAAGCAAGTGACAAGTAAGTAACCTGTTGTTTAAATTGATGTCCTATATTGATGGTCTACAAGTAAAATAAAAGTATAACACAGAAGATTGAATTATCTGTTTTTTGTTATATAAAATTATACCCTTCATGTTTTTATTTGTCAAGTCTGTTTTCTCCAATTGGAAACATTTGATCCTAGATTGGAAAAGCAAATGCAACCTTCCCCCAGGAATACGGTTGCATTTACTATGTCCGAAGCCTTATATTTCAATGTATAGATTGCGACAAGACGGCAACTAAATGCATGCCACTGTATATACTTTGCAGGGATATACAGAGTTACAATTCGTACCTATCCAGCATAAATTCTCTCCATAGATCCCTGTAATCCGAAGGAGTACGGAAATCCCGGAATTTATGGGATTGGAAGGTTGCACCACCATCCGACATTATGGCAGCACCGGTTACGTGTGCAGCCATATCAGATGCGAGAAAGAGACAGGCGTTTGCTATGTCGTTAGAGCTACCGCTACCGTAATCAGGATGTCCTCCTTCGCCCCTCATGCCAATATCCGTAAGCTTTTCAATATCATTCTTGAGCTCAAAATACCCTTCCTGCTGTCTGCTGGAGTATATCCCCCCCGGGCATACCACATTGGCTCGTATACCATATTGTGCCCCTTCTACCGCCAGTGCGCGGGCAAAGGCATTTGTAGCCGATTTAGAAGAGGCATATGCACTGTTTTTTCCAAATGTGGCCCCGGAATGAATGGTTGAGATAAGTATGAAGTTGCCCCTGGTCTTCTTAAGGGAAGACCAAAAACCCCGGGCCAAACGGATAATCCCATACAGATTAACCTGCTGTGTGTATTCAAACCGTTCATCATCAACCTGATCCGTCAAATCGCTCCGGTTTATACCCACTACATTGGTTACATTGTCAATCCGGTCAGTGCGTTCCAAAACCTGATTTATAAAGGATTCAACGTCTTCCCTCTTGGACATATCACACCTGATAAAGCAGGAGCCGGGTGAAATCTCATTCAGCATTTCACCGGTCTCCACCCCGGAAGGATCCCTGCCGTTTATAAAACAGATGGCACCATGCCTGGCATACCAAACCGCGACGTGCTTGCCCATGCCATGGGCACCGGAAGTGATTACAGCCACCTTGCCTTCTAAGAGCCTGTTGTATTTCAAGTTATTCACCCCTCATCCCCGCAAAATAATCCATACCACCATTTACCGGCAACATGTCCCCGATTATAAAGCGCGACATTTTGCAAGCATACCATAAGGCAGCATTGGCCACATCTTCAGGAGCGGGAGCGCCGGTCAATGGCCTGCGTCCTTCAATTCCGTCCAATGGGTATACAATGCAATTCGCCCGTACACGATACCTTATATAATCCATTGTAACGCTTCGGGTAAAGGCAAGGACGGCACCGGCACATGCCGCAATACCCGCTGTTCCAGGCAAGGATGCAGTAGCCAGGTCAGATGTTATGTTGATAATGTCCCCCTGTCGATTATCACACATATATGGAATAATTGCCTTGGTAAACCGTATTGTGGAGTTTACATTCCAGTCTATCATGGCGATAAAATCATCTTCCTCCAGGGTTTCGGCATCGCCAGATAGGTAGGTACCAGCGGCATTGACCAATATGTCCGCAGTACCCAGTGCATTTATGGCATGATTACACAATTGAACAATAGATTCCGGATCTCTAAGATTACCTGCAAACCCAGAACATTTTTGATTAATATCCCGTAATTCCTGTACAATCTTTTCAACTTCAACCTCGTCTTCATCCAATACAACTACATTGGCGCCATGTCTGGCATAAAGCAGGGCAACGGTACGCCCGACACTACCGACGCCACCAGTAACTATTGCAGAACGGCCTGCAAGCAAGCGTTGATAATCCATTTATTCCCCTCCTATTGTACCTGTCCAAACAGAGTGTTAATTAGTTGGTTTATAAAGCGAGACCCTTACGTTATCCTTATGCGAATAATTTTCTTCACGCGAATAATTGCCTTCGGGCTCCACCGTCTACCGTAAAGGACTGTCCCGTTATATATGAAGACATGTCACTGGCCAGGAACAGCACCAGATCTGCCATACCTTCTACATGAGACCCTTCTATCTTTAGCGGACAAGGGGACAGTTCAGAATGACCGGGTTGTATACCGGATAGAATTTCATTTACCCGTACATAGAATTCTCCTCCCTCAAAGGCGGTGACTCTGGTCAATCCCCCAATTGTACCCATGCTTAGGGTAAGGAATGGGTTGCCCAAAACGGGCTTGAATACCGTGTTGGATGATATGTTGATAATCGAACCGCACCTATTGTCCCTCATTGGTCCATAAAATGCCCGAAGGGTCTGCATTACGCTTCTCTGATTAACCTGTAGCAGATATCTATCGTCTTCCTCACAGGACTCTATTATGGTTCTCTTTATGTCACCATATGGATTATTCACCAAAACCGTTGTAAGCGGGAAGCATTCCTTTACCTTACGGCAAAATTCTTCTATCCCTTCGCTGTCCGCAAGACTCAGCATCAGATAGAAGCTTTCCGGCGATAGGTCAGAAATCTCGCCAAGGATTTTTTCACCGATCTCGGGGTCTCTTACACCGAAAGCGACTGTAGCACCGTGCATGGCGAGCTTCTTCACAATCGCACAACCACATGGATCGCCTCCATTGGTAACAACTGCATATTTCCCTTCTAAAAGTTTTGCGTAGTTCCTCATGCCTTAGCCCCCCAATTCCACCGATAATGTTGATTATGGGCTATACTATTTTGACCGCCATTTACAAAAAAGCCTTCTGCAGTAATGAGACTACCCATATCAGATGCAAGAAAGAGTGCAGTATCCGCAACTTCTTCTACCTTCCCCCGCCTGGGTATCATCTGGGTCCGAACCCAGAATTCTTCTGCCTCCTCATCCTCTGTCTCAGCCGCTATTATATCCCCCATGGCGGAAAGGCTGATCCCAAGCAGAATGCTGTTTACCCGGATGCCATATGGAGCATAGTCCATTGCAAATGAATTGGTCATTGCAAACAAGCCGCCCATGGTTGCACCATAAGCCGCCACTCCATTAGCTCCCGTTACCGCATAATCGCTGATCATTTGAATAATGGCTCCTCCTTGTTTTTCCTTCATGGGTCCTGCCAGATATTTCATGATTCGGAATGTAGATAGGGTGTTTAGGTTTATCATTTCCCTTAGAGGAGCCTCTTCCTGCTCATCAATAAAAGCCGGATGACATAGGCCTTCGCAGTTGAGCCATACGTCTGGCGCACCAAAGTCTGACAGATACCTGTCACATGTATCCTTTACAGAGTCCGAACAGCCGAGATCCGTATGATAGAATCTGCTGTCTTCATGATATTCCTTCAGCTGATGTAAGAGGTCCTTACCAGCCCCCTTGTCCTTGTCCGCGATTGCAACGATGCCACCGTGCGAGGCGAAAAGCAGGGCACAGGCTTTCCCTATTTGCGAAGCACCGGCGGTAATCAAAATATGCTTGTCCTGTAACATTTTGTCGTACCGCAAAACACTCACCTCTTCAATTAATCACATATTCGGTCCATCACTTCTATTACCAATGGATTTGATGACACATGGCTTACCAACCCCAACACTTCCTGGAATAATGAGGAATTGATAAATGATTCATCACCTTTAAGTGAAGAAAAATGCTTGAAAAATGCTTGGTTGGTTCAGCTCCTTGCAACCAAGCATTTTTCCACTAGATATGAGAAATAATGGCTCTGACAACTACTTCCGAATCTTTATTACAGCATCACATATAATAGGGGCATTGCCGTTTAGGGTCGATGCACCTACAGCATTACGTGCATGCACCCCTCTATCTCCAAGTACCTCAGTCATCAAGTCTGAGAAGCCGTCTGCAACCTTATAGATTTCCCCGAAACCCTTCTTACCGCTTACCATTGCAACAACCCTTACAATATAATCCACCTTATCCAGATCTCCCAGAGCATCGCGGATAAGTCTAAGCATGTTATAGCCTACCAGCCTTCCGGCATTATAGCCCTCCTCGGTGGTAAGATCTGCTCCAACCCGGCCGGTATATGCCAGGTTTCCATCCTGATCCAGGGGTGCAACTCCTCCAATAAACAACAAATCATCAACAATCTTATATGGTGCCGAGCCTCTGCCCTTTAATCTTGGGGCCGGTAATTGAATGTCCAGCTCTTTTAACCTTTGTTCTGCTAAACTCATAATATCCTCCTATATCTACATATTTTCCTATCCTTCATTCATGGTCCCCGGTTCTCAGTCCTTAAGCTTGAAAATGGTCTCTACCTCAATGGTTATGAGATGGTTCGGAAGGTTACGTGTACCCATGATGGTTCTGACATGGCGTCCCCTATCACGGAATACGCTGTACATCACATCTGAGTAACCATCAAAAACCTTATCTAAATCATAGAAATCGTCAGCTACCTGGATAAGTGCCAAGGCTCGCACAACGGAGTCAATTCTGTCCAGACCATATTGATTTCTCATTATGTTCAGCTGAAGCAGGGCACACCACTGAGCAGCCCTGTAGCCTTCTTCCAGTGAAACCTCCCTGCCTACGGCTCCGGTCCAAACACCATGGCCATCGGTTGGATCTTCACATCCTGTACCGGATACATATACCAGTCCATTGCTTTCCCTCAAACCAACAAGTGCTCTACCGGTATAGTCGATATAGGGTATCTCAATTTCGTTTGCCGGAAGCTCAATCAATTTTTTCTTTATATCTAACTTTCCCATAATCATCTCGTTTTTAGTTTATAAAAACGAAGCTCCTTTCTATGTTTATTTTGCAAATGATTGTTTGCGGTCGTATCAAGACTGCTGCCATCTGCCATTAATCCCTTATGCGTATGATTGCATCCACCACCACAGGGTATGACGACTCATGGTTTGCACTACCCATGGCCGCCCGGGCATGTCTTCCCCGTTCTCCAAATGCTTGTACTATCACATCTGAAAAACCATTGATTGCTCTGGGCATACCCCAGAAATCTCCGCCTGAATTTACCAGGCCCAATACTTTTATCCACTCTTCAACCCTGTCCAGATCACCTAAATAGTCCTTAATGGTGCGCAGCATGCTGATGGCACATAGGCGGGCCGCTTCATAAGCCTGCTCCGGAGTCAAATCCTCCCCTACACAGCCCTGCATTAGCGGTTCCCCGTTTTCATCCACAGGACCATGTCCGGATATGAACAGCAAGTCCTTGTATCTGCGAATTGGTACAACGCCTTTACCCTTTCGATTGATGGGCTTCAGCTCAATACCCATGTCTTTAAGTATTTTTTCCGCACTCATCAAAATACCTCCTATTTTTTGTATTTATCAATGGCTTCCTTAAGCCTTTCTATTATAATCTCCATCTCCCCGGGCATTAGGGTTTGGGGATTAATATAAAAGGCATCGCCTATGGTTGCAAGATAAATGCTGGGCTCTCCTTCCTTTAGCCAGTCATCCATTTCCCTTATATCGGCGCTGAAGACCCCCTGATCCAGGGAAACCTTCGCCCTTGGCATGGGCTGGCCGGCCTCGCTTGGAAAATCCCGGGCTGCGCAAACAGCACTTTCATCCTTAAATGCATCTATAACCGATTGGACCTGATCTTCCCAACATGCCATTTCCGCTTCCATGTCCTTCTCCATATAGAGCTTTACAGCGGTCATCAGCCCTGCAATTTCTTCCTTACCCACTTTCAAGGGCCTGCCAATACCCGCATTGGGGCAGGAGAATGTAATCATCAGGTCTACAAGCCACTTTTCCCCAACAACGAGGCCACTGCTCTGGGGACCCCGCAGTCCCTTACCACCGCTGAAAATTGCCAGGTCAGCTCCCAGGTCCCGTGTAAACCTCCATAGGTTTTCCCTCCGTGGCAGTTGGGCTGCTGCATCGACGATGACCGGAATGCCTCTGCTATGGCCTATCTCCACTACCTCTTCCAGGGGTAGCTGTTTGTCCATGCGGTGCTCAAAATAAAAGACAAAGATAGCGGCGGTCTTGTCCGTTATTGCAGCTTCCAGTTCTTCACGTGTTGCCCCGTCGGGAGATCCATACTCCACGATTTTCCCTCCAGCCTGACGGATTGCAAAATCGTATCCAACCCTCTGGGGACCGTAGACCACAATTTCATTTTTCATTCCATCAGTATGTGGCAACAGTTTTCTTTTTTCTTCATCGTCCCCTGCAATACAGGCCGCTGTAGCCAGAACCATCCCCGCTGCTGCCCCGTTGGATACCATGGCTGCTTCGTTATTGGTCCATTTAGCAATTTGGGCACCTGCCTTATGTTGCAGTTCTATAATGGAGACATAACTTTGTGCTGCCTCCTTCATGGACTCCAGAACCTCTGGGGGCATGATTGATCCCCCTATTGCTGTCAAGGTAGCAGCACCGTTAATAATTCGTTTCACGCCTAATTCTTCGTATATACCCATAATAAATCCCCCTTAGTGCTATTTTACTTTCAAAGATCTATTGCCAATATTCCTTCCAGTATGTATCTTTGGGGGCTTCCTCCCATAAAGGCATTGACATACCGTAGCCGTCAAACACTATCTTCCCTTCGCGGATTGTCATTCTGCAATCGAACTTGCTGGTACCCTTGATTTTGGCATTGCCATTGTCAATATAATCAAAGTCTCCTTCAATTATTGAGATTACAGCAATATCGGCACAGCTACCAAGGGATAAAGTCCCTAGTTCCGTGCGGTTAATGACTTTTGCGGGAATATGGGTGGAACGGGCAATAACTTCCTCAAGAGGCATCCCCATATTGTAGAACTTACCCATGGTATGGAGCATGCTTTGTGCGGCACCCCTGATGCTGGATGCGTGTAAATCAGTTGAAATGATATCCGGAGGGAATCCGTCGCGCAGAGCCCGATGACCATTTCGGAACCAAAAGCTTCCGGCTCCATGCCCTACATCGAAGAGTACTCCCCTTTCCCTGGCCTCCCACATATAGTCGTATACCTTACCTTCCTGGTCCACCGTGGGAAACTGTTGGGCAAATACGTGGGTATGAATGTCTCCCGGGCGCAGCTTTTTGGTTACAAACTCGTCATAGGGAGAATTCACCGGACAAACCCCGAAATCAATCATGCAATGGGTCCCCGAAAGCTCTCCCGCCTCCAGGGCTTTGTCCACGGAGCCCCATGGAGGGTTCTCACTGTCATAGGCCGGCCTGCCTCCGGGACGGTAGTGGGCTGATTTAACCCCGACCAGGTCTTCAGGAAATGCCTTGATAACAGATGCCACAACCTGAGGATGCATGTTCTTGACATACTGTTCCGCACGTAGATCCACCATACCCTGGGCGGCAATATTCAAATATGCAAGTACACGGCATACCGATTTGTCTATTACATGTTCCTTGAAAAATAGGAAATCACGCCAGCCGACGGAACCTGCATCAACCGTAGTTGTGCATCCGCCCTTGAGGAGATGATCGTCTGCATTAATGTTGGGGAGTCCCTGATATGGGAAGAGAGGATAAACGTGGGTATGAATGTCGATAAGTCCGGGAACAACATAATTTCCTTTGGCATCGACAACTTCTTTAGCCAGTTCACTGTTAACTTCAGCTGCAACACAGGCGATTTTGCCGTCTTTAATGGCAACATCCATTGTTCCGTTTATTTCATTTCCGGGATCAATCACATGGCCATTTCTAATAAGCAGATCATACTTCATATTTTTCCACCTCGCTATTCTCCTTTTCACAGGTTGTAAATGAGTTTTTGGTTCTACCCTCCTTATTTGGATAATTTTATTGTCATGATTGGTTGACAGAGAATCGTAAATTAACGGTGATTTGTTTGTGATTGATACCAGAAAACTAATACTTATAAGAGTTGTTTGTGAAGTATTTGGATTTGAAAAGATTTACGTTGAATCCATAGTGCAAATCCCCTTACAACTTAATTTATAGTAGTAAATAGAGAGCTTTCCTTAGAAAACCGCATTGCACTTCCAGATATAGATTATATACTGCTGATGGACTATAGCAGTCATGTAAGTGAGGCTTAACTATTAATTTCGGTAACGATGCAACAAATAGGAAGTCGACAGTTAGGCTGTTTCAAGTAGTATAAGTGAAAAACAAAAAAAATTGGTCAAATGACTTGTAAGTAGGCATTAGAAGTAAAACAGTAAGCTAATAATCTGTTGTCTTGTCGTTGTTCAAGTAAACCGGTCTGATTGGCCAGAGCGAGTAGCTCGGACAGACGATATACACCAGATCAAAGCTCTTTCTTACTTTATATATGGTTCAGCAAAAACAAGTAGGTTGTAAGTTGTAATATATGTGTCAAAATCTATTAATATTGTGTTAATTTTATATTACCATTACCCTTCTTCCCTGTCAAGTATCTTGTTGGCAGAGATAGGGTCAACTAAATGTATGAAACATCCCATATCCGTGTCGTATAAAATATGGAAAAACTATTATTGACATCATTCTAACAAAGTTATATAATTATTCCATCTTAAGCGAAAGGTGGTGAGAGGTATGGATATATCTGTTGTTAGTCGCGGTGGTTTATATGCGGATTGTGCACTCATTAAAGCCTATACACCCAACAACAGTAGATCAGGATCATGGCTGAAGTCTGATCTTTTGCCCGTTATCTGTGCAGGTTTTGATCTGTTACGGGATAGCTGTGTCCATTTTTACCGTATTGAGTGCCTCTTGCCACGCATATGCCCTGACTAGTCAAACAGGCATATTAATCATGTGTTGGTAACCCAGGCATTCAAACGGAGGCCTGGGTATTTTTATACCCAAATCTCGATGATTAAGGAGTACATAACACATGGTTAAATATATAAAGACAGCTCAAATGGTTCATTTTGAAAAGACAAACGGCGGGATAATCTACCTCCTTCCGGATGTTATCATAAAAATATTCACCTTGGTTCCCCTGGTCTTTCTGTGGAAAGTAGTCATGTTATCGGGTGTAGATGTAGGAATGAGTATGCAGCAAATGCTCACATATGCATATGTCAGTTCCCTGCTCTCCGACATGATGGTTGTCAACACCCCTGCATCCGGGTGGCTTAGTGAAGGAGTTCTTATGAGGCTCTACGGCCGTCCTCTCTCGATTATAGGCCAGCTCATCTCACAGACCGTAGGTGGATGGATACCCATGTTATTCATGTTTTCGTTACCCATGGCTATAGTAGCGCCCCTTGTGGGCGTAAACCTCAGGCCTGCATCCTTATGGTTTTTTATCAGCCTGTTCCTATGCATCAGCCTGGGTTTTGCCATCGATATTCTCTTTGCCTGCCTGTCAATCAAGCTTAGAAATACAAGTTGGCTGATAAGTCGCATAAGGGCAGCCATCGTTGCCTTGCTGTCCGGGACAATAATACCTGTCAGCCTATTGCCCCTGGGATTCGACAGGATAGTTAAATACCAGCCCTTTGCCAGCCTGGGTGGTGCCCCCCTGTCAATCTTTGTAGGTGCCTCGGATCCCTTAAGCATCCTGAAGGTCCAGATTTTCTGGAACCTGATCCTATGGCCTTTTGCATTGCTGGTATTCAAAAAATCACAGGAGGGGATGGTCAGCTATGGTGGATAAAATTATATATAGGTTAAAACGAATAATGGACCTGTTTTATATCTCGGCAAAGATGGATTTGATGTGGTTACTCAGGGATACAAAGTTTGCCCTGGCAGCCATAACCGCCGACACCGTCTCCAATCTTTCCGTAGTATCCAGCGTATATCTTATAGCCCTTCGCTTTGGTGGTATTGGCAACATGAGCGTGGATGAGGTTCTGTTTATGATGGCATATTCAACACTGACAACGGGTGTATTCATCCTCTTTGGATCCAGCAACAACATTCACATCAGCCGGATCATAGGCCGTGGCCAGTTGGAACACCTTTTCATACAGCCCCACACATTAAAGGCACAGCTTATAACTGGTGGCTTTATACCCTTTACGGGCAGCAGTAACTTCATTATAGGATGTGGTTTACTGGTAATAGCCATAAATCGACTAAACCTGCAAATAGGCTTTTGGTGGATAACCCTGTTGATCCTTCATGTGGCAACGACCATGGTAATTATTATAGCCCGGGCCTATTTGGTATCAACCCTTGCATTCTATGCACCTGTGGCTGCCGAAGAGATATCAAGCACTGCAATTAACGGGACATGGCAGTTGAGTACATTTCCCCTGTCCGGGATGCCGGCCTTCATTCAGGTCCCCTTGCTGACCGTCTTACCGGAGGGACTTATGGTCTGGTTTCCATCCCTCTGCCTGCTTGGGAAATCTCCCTTTGCCTTTGCGGACTATTACCCTATGGTATATGCGCTGCTCATATCCATTGCAGCAAGTTTCTTATTTAGGAAAGGACTGAACTATTATGTTAAACAAGGCTCCAACAGATATGTAC
>JAAYRX010000086.1 GCA_012518535.1 Clostridiales bacterium
AGGCCAGCATGGAGTAGCTACAGCCACTGCCTGTGCCTTATTTGATATGGAATGCATCATCTACATGGGCGAGGTGGATACCCAGAGACAGCAGCTAAACGTCTTTAGAATGGAACTGTTGGGTGCCGAGGTCGTTGCCGTTACCGACGGTTTAAGGACCTTAAAAGAGGCGGTAGACGCTGCCCTGGATGATTTAATCAAAAACCATAGGGATACCTATTATATGCTGGGATCTGCAGTTGGTCCCCATCCCTATCCGGATATGGTTAAGGCATTTCAATCCGTAATTGGCCGGGAGGCCAGGGAGCAGATGATGGAGGCAGAGGGAAGTTTGCCCGATTATCTGATAGCCTGTGTAGGCGGCGGCAGCAACGCCATAGGATTGTTTGCACCTTTCTATGATGATGAGGGTGTGAAGATGATAGGGGTAGAGCCCGCAGGGAAGGGCCTCAGCCCGGGTATGCACGCAGCATCCCTGACCCTGGGCAAACCCGGAGTCATCCACGGCTTTAAGTGCTATGTACTCCAGGACGAGAAGGGAGAGATTCTTCCTGTACACTCCATATCGGCTGGGCTTGATTACCCGGGAGTAGGTCCGGAGCACAGCTATTATAAGGATTCCGGAAGGGCGGAGTATGTAACCATTACGGATCAGGAGGCACTGGAGGCTTTCTTTGAGCTATCAAAGGTGGAGGGAATTATCCCGGCCCTGGAAAGCGCACATGCGGTAGCCTATGCCATTAAGTTGGCCGGCAAGCTTTCCCCGGATCAGAAGATAGTGGTAAACCTGTCAGGACGTGGGGATAAGGATGTGGCCCAGGTATCTGAAATGGTTAAGAATAAAGCGATAGCTATAAATGTTTGATGGGACAGTATTAACTCAACTTGTCCGGACAAATATTAAATACTAAAAATACAAGGCAGGCCTTTATCCAAGGGCTTGCCTTTTTGCATAAAATCAAAGAGTTTATTCCCAATTACTAGAATAATGCTACAATTTCCTGTATAATAGATATGGTAGGATATTTTCCATCGGAGTCTTACTTAGGTTGCACATAAGAATTGTCTATTAAACTGTTTGGAAAGGAGTTTTATAAATGCCAGATTTTGCAATGTACTTAATGGTCTTGATAGCCATCATCGTGTTTCTATCCATATTCTTTACCTTTGTACCCGTTGGTTTATGGATTTCTGCACTGGCCGCAAGCGTTAAGGTAGGTATCTTCAACCTGGTGGGAATGAGGCTTAGGAGGGTAGTTCCGTCCAGGATAGTTAATCCAATGATAAAGGCTACAAAGGCTGGGTTGGACATATCCATCAATAAGCTTGAGGCCCATTACCTGGCCGGGGGTAATGTAGACCGGGTGGTCAACTCACTTATTGCAGCTCAGAGGGCTGATATTCCCCTGGTATTTGAACGGGCTGCAGCCATTGACCTGGCTGGGAGAAACGTGTTGGAAGCTGTGCAGATGAGTGTTAACCCCAAAGTAATTGAAACCCCCAATGTTGCCGCCGTTGCCAAGGACGGTATCGAAGTCATTGCCAAAGCCCGTGTGACCGTAAGGGCAAATATTGACAGGCTGGTGGGTGGAGCCGGTGAAGAGACCATAATCGCCAGGGTTGGTGAAGGTATAGTCACCACCATAGGCTCTTCCGAAACTCACAAGGAAGTCCTTGAAAACCCTGACAAGATCTCCGAAACCGTACTGGGTAAGAGCCTGCATGCAGGAACAGCCTTTGAAATACTGTCCATAGATATTGCGGATGTGGACGTAGGAAGGAATATAGGTGCCCAGTTGCAGACCGACCAGGCTGAAGCCGATAAGCGTATTGCCCAGGCCAAGGCGGAGGAGAGAAGGGCAATGGCTGTAGCCAGGGAGCAGGAGATGATCGCTGCAGTCCAGGAAATGAGAGCCAAGGTAGTAGAGGCAGAGGCCGAGATTCCAAGAGCCATATCGGCAGCCTTCAGAGAGGGTAAACTGGGAGTTATGGATTATTATAACATGCAAAATGTAATCTCAGATACCAAGATGAGAGAGTCCATATCGAGGGTAAGCGATCCCTCTGCCCAGACCGATGACCAAACGAAAAAATGATAACCAACATTGGCCTAAGGGTCGATACAGGGATTAATATCTAATTGTTTTCAATGATATTTGGAAGACCGGAGCTGTTTATGAGCAGAGAATAGATCTATAGGGGGTGGCAAAGGCCACCCTTTTTTATGTGACGGAATCAGCGCCAATTAATCCCCTGTATCAGTTCATAATCTTAAACAATGAGCAATTGACAAGCAGTCAATAGCCATTTTTATTACCCTATACCCAGAATGTATATGTTTCAAAAAGATTTCCTTCAATTAATTTATCACTAAATCGATAATTGCAATTCATGGAAACTTAAAGGAATCAGTACTTTAGATAATAGTGAATTAATAAATTGTTTATAGATTGGACATATTTTCGTGTTAGAATTGTGGGTATGAGGTGATACAGGTATGACTGAAGCAAGGAGAATACAGAAGAGAAAAGAGAGAGCAAAATCCAATAAAAATATATTTAAATCCGTAGTTCTGGTGGGGATAGCCGTCCTGTTGGTAGCCGGATTTTTTGGTGCAGGGGCGGTCAAATCCATAATCCAAGCCGCTCCCCCCCTTGATGTGGGAAAAATAGAAGAGCTGAGCCAGACCACCTTCTTCTACGATCAGAATGGTGAGCCTATAACCGAGTATTTCGGTTTTGAAAACCGGGTATGGGCTACCCTGGATGAGATCCCCATAAAACTGCAACAGGCCTTTATTTCCATCGAGGATAAGCGGTTTTATGACCATAAGGGTATGGACTTTATCAGGCTGGGCGGTGCCTTTATAAACAACCTGAAGGGTGGCCATATACAAGGGGCCAGCACAATAACGCAACAGTTGGTGAAAACCCTTTACCTGACCCCGGAGAGGAGCTACAAGCGTAAAATTCAAGAGGCCTACCTGGCTTTTAAACTGGAAAATGAATTCTCCAAGGAGGAGATACTGGAAGCCTATCTGAACACCATCAACTTTGAAGAGGGGAACTATGGCGTTAAGGCCGCCTCCAAGGATTACTTTGGGAAGGAAGACATGAATGACCTGACCTTGAAGGAGATGGCAGTTTTGGCTGGGTTGGTCAGAAATCCTGCATCCTACAATCCCCGAAGGAATTACCATGGGAGCGAAGACAGAAGGCATATAACAGAAGAACGTGCCGATCTGGTTCTTAAGGCCATGTTGGAAAACGGCCATATAACTGAGGAAGAATATGAAGAGGCCAGGAATGAGGAGCTTCAAGTTGTAAAAGAGGCTACTAGGCTCAAACTCTATGAGATGGCCCCCTTTATCGAATATGCCATCTACGAGGTAAGGGATGCCATTATTAAGCTGAAGGGGTGGCAGAACGATAAGGATGGACGGCAAAAGGCCGATGAGTTCATATATTCCAACGGATTAAAGATCTATACCACCCTGGACAGGAATATTCAAAAGACGGTGGAGGACACCCTCTATAACTGGGACGGTTATCCGAATTTAAAGGATGACGACAACCCGCTTCCCCAGCCCCAGGCCGCTGCGGTGGTCATGGACAAGGAGGGGCATGTAAAGGCAGTGGTAGGGGGGCGAACACCTCCTACCAACAAAAGGGAGCTTAACAGGGCCATAACTCCGGTTATGATGGGTTCGACCATAAAGCCCGTGGCAGTATTCGGCCCGGCCCTGGAGGAGGGGAAGTCACCTGCAACCATATACCACAATATCCCGGTTAAGATTCAAGGCTGGGATGCCAATCAGGATTTTCCCAAAAACTATGGAGGCGGAGGCTATACAGGACCAACTACCATGAGATACGGACTTGTAAGATCCTTAAATGTAGTGTCTGCCCAGGCCCTAACCTATGATGTAGGGTTTGAGAAATCCAAGGTATACCTGGAGGGCTTGGGAATAGATCCGTCCCACATCCAGGTGAATGGTTCCGGATTGGCCCTGGGGACATCCTCCATTACCCCTGTTGAACTGGCAGGGGCATATAGTGCCATAGCCAACGGTGGAATCTACAACGAACCCATATCGGTTCTAAAGGTGGTGGATCGGGACGGGAAAACCTTAATCGACAGAAGTGAGAACAGACTGCAAAAGAAGGTGTTCAGCGAATCTACATCATGGATGCTGGTCGACATGATGAAGGATGCAGTGAAGTCCGGGACAGGTAAGAATGCTCAAATCCCCGGAATGACCGTTGCAGGGAAGACGGGCACCAACTCCGACTTTAAGGGTGTAGCCTTTGCAGGTTTTACCCCCTATTATACAGGTGTGGTTTGGATTGGGCATGACGAGGGGAAATCCCTGGGTGATAATATCCAGGGAAGCAAATACGCAGCACCCCTATGGCAGGCCTTTATGGCAAGGATCCATGAGGATGCAGGTCTTGAGGATAGGGATATACTGTCCAAAGGCCCCGAGGAATTGGGTTTAGTCCAAAAAAGAGTATGCAAAATATCCGGAAAACTGGCAGGCCAGGACTGTCCCAAGGATGAAGTAATAGTAGATTGGTTTGACCCCAGGTCCGTTCCAGAGGAAGTGTGTGACAGGCATGGTACCTTCCAGGTTTGCGCAGATTCGGGCAAGCTGCCGGGTCCCTATTGTCCGGAGGAGTCCATATCCACAAAAGCAGTCTATTTCCTGGAAGCGGAGTCGCCATATTGGCAGCTATCCCGGGATCAGATCAGTAAATGGATACCCAGGGCATATTTTGGCTTTAACAGCCTGTGGGAAATCAATAGTTTGGACTATGAAAACCCGGAGCATGCAAACCACTTCTGTCATATCCATACAGCACCCCCCCTGCCTGATCCAGGTGATGTATGGGATGATTCATTGGATAAGCTGAAGGAGTTCTTCGAGGGACTCATGCCCGGTAATAATGAAGAAAAGCCCCGGAATGAGGAGAGCAATAACGGAGACATTGAAGGGGAAGACGGTAACAACGGAGACAATCATTACGATGATTTTGACGATGAGCGTGTGACCGATGTGAGTGATTGATGAGCTGTGACTGATGAGACTGATTGACAAGTATATGATTTATTTAAGCCAAGTTTAGTGCGGTTGCCCTTGGGTTAATATTCCGATACCCGAGGGCTTCCATTTTGCAATTCAAGGGTATTGGACTTGCAGAAATCTTGACATGCCCCTCTAAGGGGCATATAATTATGAGTATATTAATATTTTATTAAGTTAAAATTTCATAATCATTGATTCTTGGTTATTCCCATCCTGTAGAATAAGTGATCTATCAATGCAAAATCAGCCAAATCACCTGACTTTGTGTTAAGCAGTGTATTTTCCGTAACGTATAGATCAATGAATATGTTTTACTAAACCTGGATACTATTGTAGAGGGTTTGGCGTAAAACATATAGCTAATTTTTATTGGAATCATGGAGAATAATATAGGTTATGGAATTTTTAGATTCGGAGGAAATGATATGGCCAATGGATACAATCCTTATCAGGAAATGCTGGAAGTTTTAGATGAGGCTGCAAAAAAGTTGGGGCTGGAAGAGAATGACTATGTTCAGCTGAAATACCCGGAAAGGGAAGTGAAGGTCGCTATCCCGGTAGAGATGGATGACGGCTCCATTAAGGTTTTTGAAGGTTATAGGGTACAGCATTCCGGAGTTAGAGGTCCCTATAAAGGGGGCATACGCTATCATCAGGACGTTGATATGGACGAGGTAAAGGCTTTGGCGGCCTGGATGAGCTTTAAGTGTGCAGTGGTAGACATCCCCTACGGAGGCGGTAAGGGGGGAGTTACCGTGGACGCCACCAAACTTTCCAGGAAAGAACTGGAGAGGCTTACCAGGAAGTATGCTGCGCTGCTCTATCCGGTCATTGGACCGGAAATCGACATCCCTGCACCCGACGTGAACACCAATGCGGAAATTATGGGATGGTTTATGGATACATACAGCACCCTAAGGGGTCACCTGTCTCCCGGGGTGGTAACAGGCAAACCCATACCCATCGGTGGCTCACTTGGCAGAGGTGAGGCTACGGGACGTGGGGTCATGCTTATGGTCAGGGAGATCGCCAAGAAGCTGCACCTGCCTTTGGAAGGAGCCAAAGTTGCGGTCCAGGGCGCAGGGAATGTAGGTGGGACAGCTGCCAGACTCCTTCACAGGGAAGGGTGTAAGGTAGTGGCCCTAAGCGACGTATCAGGGGGAATATACTCGGAAAACGGCCTTGATATGGATGAGATAATGGACTTTTTAACTGCCCAACGCGGACGCCTGCTCAAGGATTACGATGCTCCTGGTTTGACTAGAATTTCAAATGAAGACCTTCTGACCCAGGATGTGGATATTCTTATTCCCGCTGCTTTGGAGAATCAGATAACCGAGGAAGTAGCTCCTCACATTAAGGCCAGGATCGTGGTTGAGGGTGCCAACGGCCCGACTACGGTAGGTGGGGATAGGGTACTTGAGGAGAAGGGTGTAGTGGTCGTACCGGATATTCTTGCTAATTCCGGCGGAGTGACCGTATCCTATTTTGAATGGGTACAGAACCTTCAATCCTTCAGATGGGAAGAAGAGGAGATTAACAACAGGCTGGAAAACATTATGATCAAGGCCTTTAATGAGGTCTGGAATACAGCCGTGGAAGCTGAAACCACTCTGAGGATGGGGGCTTATATGGTAGCGGTGGATAGGATAGTAACCGCCAGCAAGATGAGAGGATTATCCTAGTACTGCTATAACTAAAATAACTATATATCTGTGATATAAATAATAAGGGGAGTGTCCTTGTCGGACATCTCCCTTTTATATATATATAAATTAATCTCTTGTGCTAGTTCATAATCTTAGGTAATGAGCTATTGATAAGCGGATGACTTCATTGATTTGGTTAAGAAAACTTGGCTTATGAAATGCCATTGAATGCTATTTTACCGCCAGAGCATGGACAATGAACCTGGCGTCCTTTTCCTCATAGGTACAGGTAGCCAGGCTGAGCATTTGGCTATCTTCTGCAAATTCAACGTCTGAAGGGTGGAGAGATCTTTCTTTGACCTCAGTAAAATATCTTTCGTACTCCATCGAACTATCGAAGGAAAGGGCCAGATCCACATTGCTTGATCTGGATATGTATACCGAGAATATTATGTATTCCGTGACCTTATCCCCCATATCCAGGTAGATACTGGCATTATCCTCATAGAAATCTCTTTTCTTATACTTCATAAGGTCCCTGAACATGGTACCATCCTTCATATGGTGGCCATAAATAACTATGTTTTTGTCCTCGAGAGGATCGTTTCGATAATCCATAAAGATGGCACCGTGTCGATCAAGATTACCCAATAGATCGTGGTCCAGGTAATGGTCGTTGTCCTTTCCTTTGACTATAGGGTAGCCTATCCTGGTATCAGGAATGGTTATCCAGCCTATTATGTCCGGATTTATCTCCCTTAACCTGTCAATCCTTGAACTCTCGCTGTGAACATCACTTTGACTCTCCACGTTATTGGGGATTTGGGC
Organism: Clostridiales bacterium; assembly: GCA_012518535.1. Lineage (GTDB taxonomy): Bacteria > Bacillota > Clostridia > Caldicoprobacterales > UBA3941 > UBA3941. Next base: position 7,564 of record JAAYRX010000086.1, read on the forward strand.
ATTTTCCTTATCCTCCCGGGCTTCACTGCCGGAGACATCCTCATAATATATCCCTGCCAAATCCTTATACAGGTCCCTGGTATCCCTGGCGCTTATTAGGTATTGACCAATCTGGTACAAGGAAAAGAGCAGGATGACTATAGAGATTATGATGATAAGATTTCTCATGGGAAACCTCCAAGAGGAATGAAGGATGATGTCGTTCCATAATTTGGTTATGCCTAAGGCAATTATACCAAGACTGCGACGGATTTACCACACCATTTTTCCCTTAGAAGAGGCTTTTCTATCTTGCCGGTAGGATTTCGGGGCACCTTGTCGAAGATAATCTTGCGCGGTCTTTTATATCTGGGCAGGGCCTTGCAGAATTCCAATAAGGCGGATTCCGTCAGCTGTCGTCCGGTTTTTGTTTCTACAATGGCTATGGGTGTCTCCCCCAGCCGTTTGTCTGGCATACCTATGACAGCGGCATCCTTTATATCCTGGTGTTCCTGAAGAAAATCCTCAATCTCTACGGGGAATATATTCTCTCCGCCGGAAATAATTACATCCTTTTTTCTATCCACCAAATAGATAAAGCCTTCAGAGTCCTGACGGGCCATGTCGCCGGTATGAAGCCAGCCGTCCCTTAAGACTCTCCTTGTTTCTTTTTCATTGTTGTAATATCCCTTCATAACCCCGGGGCCCTTGACAAGGAGTTCGCCTGCCTGGCCGGGAGGCAAGACATTTCCGTTCTCGTCCACGATTTTGGCCTGCCAGTTGAAACCGGGTTTTCCTATGGCACCCACCTTATGGATGTTCTCCAAGCCCAGGTGCACACAGCCGGGACCCGTGGATTCACTAAGACCGTAATTGGTATCATAGGCTTGACCAGGAAAGTATTTTTGCCATCTCTTAATCAGGCTGGGAGGCACCGGTTGGGCTCCTATATGCATCAGTCGCCATTGGTCCAGCTTGTAGTCACCCAGGTCTATTTGACCGGTTTCGATGGCTTCCAGGATATCCTGGGCCCAGGGAACCAGCAGCCATACAATGGTGGCCTGCTCCTCGCTGACTGCCTCCAATATATATTCAGGCTTTACGCCTTTTAAAATGACCGCTTTTGACCCCACCATCAGGCTGCCAAACCAATGCATCTTTGCACCCGTATGATAGAGGGGTGGAATGCAGAGGAAGTTATCCTCGTGGGTTTGGAGATGGTGGTGGCTCTCCGTTACACAGGCCGAAACCAAATTGGAATGAGTAAGCATTATGGGCTTTGGTACACCCGTGGTACCGGAGGTAAAATACAGAGCTGCATCCTCGTCATCGGAGATATCTATCTCGGGAGCATGAGCAGGAGCATGTTTGATTATGTCAAAGAAATTGGATATACCGGAGAGCTGTTCATCTCCGACAAAAATAACATGTTTCAGGCAATGTATTTCGTCCACTATGCCCTTAACTCTTTCCTCAAACTCCGGTCCGAAGATGAGAACTTTTGTCCCCGCCGTCTCCAGGCATTTTTTTATTTCATCGGCTGTAAATCTAAAATTCAGAGGTACTGCCAAGGCACCGGTTTTTAGGACGCCAAAATATATGGGTAGCCATTCCAGGCAATTCATCATTAAGATGGCAACCTTATCGTTTTTCTTTATACCATAGGATATTAAGGTGTTGGCTAATTGATTGGACAGATTATCAAATTCCTGCCAGGTGATTTCCCGGCGAATACCCTGGGCGGGATCCCTTTCTATCAGACTCGTTTTATTTGGATAGATTTGCGCATTCATGGATAGCATTTCCGTGATAGGCATAAAAAAACCCCCATTCTACCATTCTACTATTGTGAAAACTCATATTGCGAATCACTCAATCATCTACTGTACTACCTTCCCACTTTCAGGTATAATTACAAGTACATTTATACCTGATTTGGAACTTAGTGAAAATTATATCAACTATACATATGTATATTGTATGGAGAAAGCAACCCTGTGTCAAGGGCATATCCCAACAATATTGGCTAATACTTGTATGGAGAGGGAGGTAGCAATTATGGGAAAGCAGTTCCACATAGACCTGGATGAAAGTCATGGTGCCAGGTATGCCATACTGCCCGGAGATCCGGGAAGGGTGGAGGAGATAGCAGGATACCTTGCCAAGCCCAGGTTCCTTGCTTCCAAAAGGGAATACACCAGCTGGATTGGTCAGCTTGATGGTGAAAAGGTATTGGTAACATCTACCGGCATCGGGGGACCCTCTGCGTCCATTGCTGTCGAGGAGTTGTTCAGGACAGGAGTCAGGACCTTTATCAGGGTAGGAACCTGTGGCGGAATGCAGCTGGATGTAGTGGGCGGAGATTTGGTAATAGCAACGGGATCCATCAGAAATGAAGGGACCACCAGGGAGTATGTGCCTGTAGAATTCCCCGCGGTTGCAGACTTCCAGGTCCTACAGGCCCTGGTACAGGCGGCAGAAATGCTGGGATACGTCTACCATACCGGGGTCGTGCAATCCAAGGACTCCTTTTACGGCCAGCATAGCCCGGATAAGATGCCGGTGGGATATGAACTGATAAACAAGTGGGAGGCCTGGATAAGGGCCGGGGCCCTTGCATCGGAAATGGAAAGTGCGGCACTGTTTTGTGTATCCTCCTACCTCAGAGCCAGAGCGGGCTGTGTATTAAACGTTATATGGAATCAGGAAAGGGCCAATGCGGGTATGGACAATCCCCAGCACCA
>JAAYRX010000087.1 GCA_012518535.1 Clostridiales bacterium
AAATCATCGGAATACACATATTTTATTAAATCCTTGGCATGGAGTACTCCTACAATATTATCTATACCGTCTTCATATATGGGGTATCTGGAGTATTTTTCGCTCTTCACAAGTAAAATGACGTCTTCTAATTCTGCATTCCTTGGAATTGCCACAATATCCGTTCTATGTGTCATTATATCGGTCACGATGGTGTTATCAAATTCAAATATGTTGTTTATCATTTCCCTCTCGCTCTGATCTATAGTGCCTTTTTCTCCACCTATGTCGACCAGCATACGGATTTCCTCTTCTGTAATTTTTTCGTCCTCCACGTTTGGATCCACTCCAAACAGTCTTACTACGAAATTGGTAGATGCAGTAAGCAGACTAACAAAAGGAGAGGTTACTGACGATAGAAAATTAAGCGGACCAACAACAAAATTGGAAATGGACTCTGCTTTCTTCATAGCAAGCCTTTTAGGTACTAATTCCCCTAAGACAAGAGTGAAATACGACAATATAATAGTTATAAGGATAACAGAAATATTCTTAAGCCAAACTTCAGGAATTTGAATCCCAGTACGTTTAATTAGGGTAACAAGCCTACCGGCAAAGCTGTCAGCAGCAAAAGCACTGGCAAGAAAGCCTGCAAGAGTAATACCAATTTGAATGGTTGCAAGGAATCTACTTGGTTCATCCAATAGCTTTTTGATCTGTATGGCCTTCTTATTACCTTCTTCGGCCTTTAGTCTAATCCTATTGTCATTTAAAGAAATAAGAGCAATCTCTGAAGCTGCAAAAAAAGCATTTAGTATTATCAGTATTATTAAAACCAAGAATTCAGTAAACAATTAAATGCATCCTCCTAATAAGAAAAAACTGGCTAAACAAAAAAAGGCACAAGAAACCCAACATATGGTTGTTCTATGCCCTTATATAATAACCAATTTTTCCAATTGAGGTCTTCAATAACTGCCATAATGCCTTATTGTTTCGTAAACCAGCAGGACTATCGTCCATATTTTAACCACCTACCTACACTAATTCATCCTTTGATGATAATTTACCATGTGCCTATATTATATGTCAAGTTATACGTTGGTAGTATTTATCTTATTATACCAAGGTTTTCCCTATTCTTGAATGATTTATATTGATTAACGCGCTGTGCCAGTCAATCATATATCGGTAATAGCTATTGCCCGCTACTGACTTCATTCGCTTGCCAATAGCTCATTACCTAAGATTATGAACTAGCACCAGAAATTAATTATATTGGTCTACTTCAACAGCTTTTGTGAGCCGATCCTCCAGATCCCCTTCATAAATATCACTATACAGGAAATCATTTACACGAATTTCTTCCATAGATTCATTGGGTGTACCATCATCCTTGCGAGGTTTTTCCAATACGAAATCCATCGCATAAAAAGGGATCTCTTCTCTATCAAAAATTTCCTTGAGATGAAGTAAAACTTCGCTTGCTCTCTTCATGGTAACTTCTTCACTTTGTATATATGCGGTAATATTTCCTGCCGTTTTTGCCAATTCCTTGATATCATATTTTTTATCAAGTTCCAAATCCTCTATGGATATCCCATAAACTAGCCTAGGAGATCCAACCTCCCTATCGGCTTCCATTGTTTTTATAGATCCAAAATTAATGTGGCTGATATATGGAAAATCCGGTGCTGTAAAGACCTTATTAACCATAGTACGGTACTCGGAATCTATACGTTCCCAGGTGTTCCATCCACTTAAAACGTAATTGCCATATGAATCACGAAGTATTGTCCCTGTGAGGGAAATATCCAAATCAAAGTGAGTATCGATACTGGTCTGTGATTTTACATAAGCAAAATAAGACCCGGTTTTAAAACTGTAATTTACCCTTTCAACCTGCAAATCCAAATCGGGATAGGTCTTTTCAATGTATTTCCAGGCACTTTGTTGGGCGAGACCCTTTGAGACAGGATTCCCCAGTAAGCCATTGGCAACAAAAAGCAATAAGCCGATTAGTATAAATGCCGTTATTCCTGCTATGATTTTAATTGTCTTTCTCATGGTCTACCTCTTTTCTAAATGCAAATTTGAGTAAAAATGCAATAACGATGCCAAATAGAGCAAGTCCGCTGTAGATAACACTCATAAATATAGGAGCAATGAATAAGTTTATGATGCCACCTGTAGGAAAGGAGCTGTCAAATATATACTTAATTAAGGTCCAGATATACGATAGGACAAACAGCACAAAGGGAAAGTATAATGATCTTCTGTTTAAGGCAAAATAGGCAATTCCCCCGACAAGCGGCATGATAATTATATTATAGAACACACCCGGACCTTCCGTAAGGCCAATACCAATTAAGGCACCTATGACAACGGTAGCAAGTGCCATAAAAAACAATCGTCTTTTTATCTTTTGAAGCACCCGTTCATCATCCATTTCCGGAAGGGTACCATATCCATTCTCATACTCATCTTTGCAAGCTCCGCATTGGCGAATGTGTTCCAATACGAGTTTTCTGCTCTCCTCACTTGCAACATTATCCTTTACCAACGGTATTAAATCGCGGCACACCTGGCAAGAGTTCTCAATCATTGCTTAAGCCCTCCTTTTCTAGTATTTCCCTGATTTTTTTCTTGGTACGAAAATCTATTACCCTGGCCGAGCTTTCCGATATATCGTATTTCATGGCTATTTCATAAAAGGAATAACCTTCAATCCTCATAAGCACTATCCCTCTTTTTCTCTCCTCTTCATCCTTTAGGAGCATCATTATTTTATTCACTATAGTTTTATCGATAAAGGATTTTTCAAGGTTTTCTTCCTGGTATAGATATTCTTTTGCCAAACTATCAAAATCCGAAGCATTTTTCTTTTTCCGTAAATACCCATACCATTTATTCCGTGCAATAGAAAACAACCAGGTCTTTATATCGGAATTACCCCTAAAACTATTTAAAGATTGGATGGCAGCCAAAAATGTTTCCGACACTAAATCTTCCGAAAGGATTGGATCGTGGGTTAGACTAACAAGATATATGTACACATCCTGCTTATATCTCGCATATATATCTTTTATATGGGACATAACATTCTCCTTTCATAATATTAGTGTCAATTTCATCAGTTTTGTTACATTAATTCTTGAATATTTAAAAGCAACCTGCAAAGTACAGGCAGCTTATTTCCACAAAACATATAATATACCAGTAATTTAATAAAGTTAGCTTTGAGGGTTTATCCTTCCCAGCTAACTCTCTATTCTGTCTGTGACTTTCGGTTTCTATCTTTATCAAACTTCTTTTATAATGCTTTTCTGGCCAAATCTAATCATGGTCAATCGAATCAGTAAATTCATTAACAAAATAAAGATGCAAAATCCCACATACGTCTCTCCCATTCCCTATTAGTCAATGCCTATGGATTCCAATAAACTCTTTGCCTTGTCAAAATCAGCTTCCTCGACCATAACATCAGTACCAAATATTGAACCTCCAGCAATTATCCTCATATGTCCTCCGGAGCCATGAT
>JAAYRX010000088.1 GCA_012518535.1 Clostridiales bacterium
ACGCAAACCCAAGATATCCTTATGTTTTAAAGCCATGTCCTCACCGCTTTCTATCTATAGCTCGGTCTTGGAAGTGAGTTCATCTTTATAACTTGAAAAAGGGGTAGTAAGAAAATCTTACTACCCCATCAATCTATTATTAGATGTTCTCTGGCAAAATTTTGTTCAAAATAACCCCTATAATGGCTGCAAGGCTCATGCCCGACAGTGTTACGCCCTGAATGATGGTAAATTCTACTCCACTTAGTCCCATTACTAACATCAATGATATCACTATAAGATTTCGACTTTTAGAAAAATCAAGATTAGCTTCGGATAAGGTCCTAATACCTATGCTGGCGATCATACCAAACAGTAATATGCTAACGCCGCCCATTACCGGTGCGGGGATGGTTTTTAGAAGTGCACCTATCTTACCAATAAGGGCCAACACAATGGCAAATACAGCCGCTACCCTCAGAATAAAAGGATTGTAAATCTTGGTGACGGCTAAAACACCGGTATTTTCACTATAGGTAGTGTTAGAAGGCCCTCCTAACAGTCCCGCAAACATAGTGGCCACTCCATCGCCTATCAGCGTTCTATGGAGACCAGGATCTTTAAAGAAGTCCTTTCCTACCACCGCTCCATTGGTAGTTATATCTCCAATATGCTCCATAAATGTAACTATGGCTATTGGTGCTATAAGGGAGATCGCCTTAATATCAAACCTTGGTAGAGTGAATGGAGGTAGTGCAAAAAGCGAAGCTTCTTTTATTGGAGTGTAATCAACGAATCCAAACAGAATTGATACTATATAGCCTACGAGAATTCCTAGTAAAATCGGTACCAGCCTAAAGAATCCTTTAACAAATACAGAAACTACTACCATAGTAACAACGACAGCCAACACTATTATCCATCGTTGCCCCAATGTTCCCATTGCAAATACATCAGATCCTTCTACTCCAACAATGTTGTTCACAATTATAGATGGACTCAGGGTTAAGCCTATAATCATAATCATTGGACCTGTTACCAGGGGTGGAAAGAAACTTCGAATTCTGTCTACACCGAAGATTAAAACCAGACCAGCTAACACAAGATAGAGTAAACCAGCAACTATGATTCCGCCTCCGGCGTATGCAATGCCCTGATCTGCAACTACAGCTGAAATAGCTGCTATAAATGCAAAGCTGGACCCAAGGAATACTGGAACCTTACCTTTAGTTATTAAATGGAAGATCAGTGTTCCTACCCCTGCTGTAAATAATGCAACAGATGGATCCAAACCAGTCAACGCTGGTACTAAAACTGTTGCTCCAAACATCGCGAATACGTGTTGAATACCCAGGATTGTAGTTTTCCATGGGCTAAGCTTTGTTTCTTGAACTACACATTCCATTTGAATTCCTCCCTGTAATTAATATTAATTCTTTTATGATGCATGGCAAGGCATAAAAAATGCCTTGTAGCTAAACTACCAAGGCACAATACAGGTAATGTATTATCCCTTGACAGTCTCACTGGACTGATTTAAAGGGTTATTTCAGCTATAGTTACTTTGTTAGTCTTATCTACTTCCATCACTTGAACATTTACTATTTCATTCCGGGAAGTAGGAAGATTTTTACCGACGTAATCAGCGCGTATAGGTAATTCTCTGTGACCCCTATCTATCAACACAGCCAATTGTATAGAAGCAGGCCTACCCAGATCTATTAAGGCGTCCATGGCTGCCCTGGCTGTTCTACCGGTATAGAGCACGTCATCCACCATTACTACGATCTTTCCATTTATATCAAAGGGAATATAAGTGCTGTTAATAACGGGATGTTCTGCCAGGGTTGAAAGGTCATCCCTATATAAGGTAATATCCAAGATGCCTACAGGGATTTCTACGCCTTCATATTCATTAATCTTCTCTGCAAGGCGAAAAGCCAGTGGTACTCCTCTGCGCTGAATCCCAACCAATACAACCTCTTGAACCCCTTTATTTCGCTCGATAATTTCGTGGGCTATTCTGGTCAGGGCTCGATTGATCCCAACTCCATCCATAATTTGAGCTTTTTCCAGCATCATTATCACCTCATAAAAAAACCTTACCGCAGGTAAGGTAACATGGACTGGAGGCCATAGTCAAAGATCAATATATTAGGCTTCTCATATGTTTACCTTACCAGACTCACAGGACCAGCTTAAAGGTTTTATTTTTTCGATTATAACATACCTTATACCCATTGTCTATAGCTAAATATTATTTCTATGACATTTTTCGCAGCTTTTCTACTAATTTATTAAAGTATGCAGGAGGTGCAGCTCTAAACTCCATATACTCCTGGGATGTAGGATGTATAATACCCAGTTTTATGGCATGCAGGGCCTGCCCTCGAAGTTTAAACTTCTGTTTTTTGGATCCATATAGAATGTCGCCTACAACAGGATGCCTAATATGAGACATATGGACCCTTATTTGATGGGTTCTGCCTGTTTCCAGTCTTGCCTCTACAAGGGTAAATTTTCCGTATCTTTCCAATACCCGAAAATGGGTAACAGCCTTGCGATTCCCCGGTCCTGTTGATACCGTCATTTTTTTCCTATCCACCGGATGTCTCTTTATTGGAGCATCTATCGTGCCCTCATCCTCTATAATATTATTCTCAACTATAGCCCAATAAATTCTTAGAGCTGTCCTCTCAGCAATTTGGGTAGCCAAATGTCTATGGGCACAATCATTCTTGGCAACTACAATCAATCCAGTTGTGTCCTTATCTAGTCGGTGGACAATCCCTGGCCTGATCTTACCATTTATACCTGATAAATGATTGCAGTGATAAAGCAGAGCATTTACCAGGGTACCTGAATAATTGCCAGGGGCTGGATGGACTACCATCCCTTGAGGCTTGTTGATTACAGCAATATCATTATCCTGGTAGATGATATCTATATCTATATCTTCCGGCTCTACAGATATCGCAACGGGAGGTGGGATTGAAATCCTTACAAGCTGTCCCTCCTTTATCTTATAATTTGGTTTTACGTTTTCATTGTCTATAGTCACTCTACCGTCTTTAATTAACCTCTGGATAGAGGATCTTGATTCCCCAGGTATTGTCTCGCTTAAAAAAACATCCAATCGTTTCCCATGATTTATATGTTCTACCCTAAAAGTTTGAATCCTTTCTTCTTTTTTATGCAATTTATATAACCTCTTTCATGGGCTTATCGGCGATAAAAAGGGTATAAAGGGCTAGCAATATAGTCCCTGTAACCACAAAGCAATCTGCTACATTAAAAACCGGAAAATCAATTAAGGTAAAGTGTAACATGTCCACGACATACCCAAACTTAATTCTGTCGATTAGATTGCCAATTGCTCCACCCAGGATCATTGAAAGGCTAATCCTCAATAAAGTGTCAAGATTGGATTGGGTAAAGATGTAGTAAACTATGCCCATACTAACTATAATGGTTAAAACAATAAAAAACCACCTCTGATTTTGAAGAATACCAAAGGCAGCACCCCTATTTTCTACATAAGTAAGGCTAAAGACACCTTTCACTATTTCTATACTTTCAATATCCTTCAAATAGGTAATCGCATAATGTTTTGTAACTCTGTCTAATACAACTATTGCCATAACTATCAGTATTTGAACCATTTACATCCCCCTACATTATAACCCTATTAAATGGTAGTACAACAATAACAAAATGAAACTCTATAAAATTATATCCATGGTATGAGTAATTGTTCAATCAATCCGTATTAGGTAGTTGCTTCCTATGATCTTCATTACCTACTGAGTCCACTGTCTCAGTAAATCCAACCCTTTCCCCACTCCCACTATAAGTATTCTCATAATCTATAAGTGGACTTATGCTTATGTCTTGGGGGCCACTAGAGCTCCCATATTGCTGTACAGACTGCCATGCATCCTCTCCGTCAAAGACTACATTATCAGTATCGTCAGTGAAGGTTCTCCCAAAAGGATGCATTAGATTATCCTCTTCTATCGGCCGACTCTTATTCAAATTGGGATTATCACCATAAATGGAATCAGTTTTCTGACATTCAATGCATAATTTGGCCACAGGATGAGCGACTAGTCTCTCAAATCCAATAGTCTCGCCACAAGATTCACATAATCCATAATCGCCATTTTCGATTTTTTTTAGAGAATCCTCGATTTGTCTTAAATAATTTATATTGTGTTTTTCCAGTGCATATTGCTTCTCTTTTTCAAAGAGTTCGCTGCCCTGATCCGCTGGATGATTATCATATGAGGATAATTCCCCAAGATCCTCCTTTATATTGGAATCTGCGATAAGCTCCTGGTTTATCCTCACTCCCTCAACTGCTATTTTCCTTTCGGATATGAGCTTTTCTTTTAAGTAGTTAATCTCATGGTTCTTCATTTGATGACTCCTTTAAGTTTTCTTATAAGAGTATTCCCCCTTTTCCATATATTAAAACAGAAGCATCCATGGATAGCAAAACATTTACCATCTATTAACCCTTGGGCAAACTATCTTCATCTAGACGCTCATAAGTTGGGATTTCCTGATTTATAACTTCCAATTGGGTCTCCAGCAGGCTAATAAATCGGGTCTTGAAGACCTGCATCTGCTTTCTGTATTCATCAAATTCTCTTCTTATTTCAATTATTTTATCATTTGCATCCTGAATTATCTTCCTGGCTTTATTTTCCGCCTCATCAATTATTAGATCTGACCTCTTCTGTGCAGATTCCAAAACATCATTGGCTGCCCTCTGTGCGGTAACCAGTGTTTCCTTCAGGGTATTCTCCATGGTCTTATAATTGCTTATTTGGTCTGACAACATCCCCAGACGTTCCTTTAGCTCAAGGTTTTCTTTATATAGTCTCTCAAACTCTTCTATTATTTCATCTAAAAATCGATCAACCTCTTCATCATCATATCCTCTGAAAGATCTTGCGAATTCTTTATTGTGTATATCCATGGGAGTCAATGCCATTTTAGATCCTCCTTTAATCTATTGTTTTTCAATTATTTATATCTAAAAGTAACGATCAGCGTGATTTCTAGAATAAATTGAACGTGTTCGATTACTGAATATAATTACAAGAACAATCGCCAGTAATTAATTCAGTTATACTTAATTAATTACCATTATTATCATTTACCTTAATAGCGAGTTTAACAGGGTCGTTATAATCGATAATGTAAAGTACGCCAATAGAGGCGAAAAATCAATGGGCAACCCAGAAGTATTAAGTTTACTTGTGAGAGCACGAAAAGGAGACACAATAGGTTCAACAAAACGGGCCAAAAAAGTTCTCACTGGATGCATTGGATCCAGAATCCAGGATAATAATGAATTGAGAAGAATAGCCCAGGATAAAATATTCAAAAACCAAATAACGCTATATACTAAGTATCTAAAAACTTGATCATGTCCAAACAAACTGGTGCCTCCTAATCATCTAATTTCTTACTTGATAGTGTAAAAAAGCTCTTCCCCTTCAATTCTTCAGGTATATTTCCCACGATATCGACATTGCTGGGAGCCAAAACAAAAATACCCCTTGACACCTTCTGAATAGTCCCATCCAGGGAATAGACGGCACCACTTATAAAGTCCAGAACCCTTTGGGCTAAATCAGCATCGAGAGAATCCAGATTGACAACAATGGGTTTTCGATTTTTCAAGTTATCAATGATATTTTGTGTATCATCAAAGGATAGTGGTTGGTAAACCACAACCTTGACATAGGAGGTCGTATGAATATTAACTACTTTTCCCTTCTTGTTCCGTGACAAAAAATTGGGTTCAATAAGCCTATCTTCATCTTTATTCTGTTCGCTTTCTTCAGCTATTTCTTCAACCTCCTCAAGTATGTTTTCTTCCAATCCTATAATGTTCAGTAGTTTGTTGAAAATCTTATTGGACATGATTATCCTCCTTTAATTATCTATTGTGGATTCATATGTTTTGAAAAATGGCTCGACCAACACGAACCATGTTAGCCCCCTCTTCTATAGCGATCATATAGTCATTGGACATTCCCATTGATAGGTATTCCATGTCTATGTGACTAATAGCCTTGGAACGCAGGTTTTCAAAGTAAACCCTTAAACGTCGAAAGCATGTCCTGATAGCCTCTTCATCGGTAGTGTTAGGTCCAATCCCCATTAATCCCTTAACCCTTATGTATGGATAGTCGGCTAATGTCTCAATAAAAGGTAACAAATCCTCTTCATAGATACCTGATTTGGAGGCTTCTTTTGATACATTAACCTGCACTAAGACATTTGCCGGCTTATTGTTTAATTTTGCCCTTTTGTTGATCTCATCTGCCAGAGAGATTCTATCCAAGGAATGAATTAGTTCTACATTATTTATAATATATTTAACTTTATTGGTTTGTAAAGGTCCAATGAAATGCCAATCTATTTTTTTTTCTAAAACCTTGTATTTGCTTAACATTTCCTGAACTCTGCTTTCACCAAATTTCGTAATCCCTGCTTCTATAGCCTCGGATATCATTTGTGTAGAGACATTTTTACTGACAGCTACTACAGATATTTCCCCAGGGTCTCTATTGGCTATTAAGGCGGCTTTGCATATCCTATCCCTCAAGAATCGAATATTATCTGCAATAGGCATTTAAATAAATCACTCCCGTTGTCATAAAGTAGAATTAAAAGCTTGTCTATCTCATTAATATTTTATCATTAGGTCCAAGACTATCTGTTTCTTTTATCTTTGATATTATAGCCCATTCTTTATTCCTGGCTTGTACCTGAACTTCTATATATTGTGTTTTTCCGTCCCGGAGGACAGTTACACCTGTTTTACCCTTTTTCTCAACGACGACATCATTTGGAACCATAAGTCCTTCAGTTGCTGTACCAATTTCTATATGAATATTTCGAGCCCCCAGGATATTTTCAATCCCTTCAGCCATTTCCAGGATGATTAGTCTAGAATCATCCAGTTGCTCTACCTTTTGCACCTTACCCACTATGGTATCCTCAGTAAAACCCGGTAAACGAATTTCCACCATATCATTTTGATTATATTGAACACTTTGGTTGGGTATATAGGAAATAATATGCCATCTATCAGGTATAACAATCTTATACAGGGGAAAACCTGCCATTGCTTCACTATTACTATATTCAGGAGCTTGGTGTTCGAAAATAGATAGGTATTGTTCAGGAGTAAGGAGGTCAATGGCTCCGGGGGTTAATTGTGCTTCCAGACCATCCAGTTTGAAACTAATCAAGCCAGTTTCAGGTGATATGATATCTACCTTCCATTCCTCCAGAATCTCTTCCATATCCCTTTCCTGTTCTAGCAAATTATCTAAGTAGTTATTCGATAGTTCACGTTTGTCTAAAATATCCTTTCTCTTATTTAAGAGCTCCTTAAGCTGTGATTCATGCCTTCCCATTTCTGATATCACCCCGTCAAGGGATCTGTATTGAATGGTACGAAGAACCTCCTTTATATCTCTTTGAACTTTATCATAATCCTCATTCATAAGGTCCTGCACCAGGTTTTTACTTTGATAATCTGATATCTTCTCTTTTATTTTGTATAGGTCTTCCATCATTGCCTTATTATAGTTTTCCTTATAAAGAATGGCTACCAGATCATCCTTTGTTACAAATTCCCCATCCGAAATATGGAAATCCACCTTTCCATAGGCAGGTGAAAAATATGATTTCTCATTCCTAACAATTATACCCTGGCATTTATCCCAAGTTATTATCTCTCCATACTGGGCCACATCGTACAAGGGAGGTTTTGATGAAAGTTTATTAAGATAAGATATAGCTAATAAGGCAATAATTAAAATAACAAAAAACCTAAGTTTTATTCTTCTGCCTCCGATAACGATACCCCTTGCCATGTCCTATCTCACCTCTTCATATGACACTTAATATTTCTATATAGAAATAAAAAATCCTCCCAAATAATTAAAATAGTTTGTAGGGAGTAAATTGACAATATCACCATTTAAAAAAGATTGTGAGAGGTAATTACTATTATTTAGGGCAAATTGACTTTGTAATTTTAACATGGCTTCCATTTCCAGCGAACTGGACTTTATTACATAAAGCATTAACCAGCATCAGGCCTCTGCCTCTTTCGGATAACTTAAAAATATCATTCTTTTGGTATCTTTGACATACGCGTTTATAATCGAATCCCTGACCTTCATCCTTAATTATTATATCCAAAGTCGTTGAATTTACCTCTTCAATGACTACATTGACTTTCTTATCGCGAAGCCCCTTATTCCCATGAAAGATTCCATTTGAAATCAGTTCATTCAAGACTAGTCGGAATTCATAATATTCTTCTTCTTCCAATTTATTCCACTCCATAATACAAGCCATCATTTCATTTATTAATCCCCTGACAACAAAGGGATTATCACCTATGATTTGCTTTTTAAAGAGCAACCTCATCAGTACTACCTCCATAGACCATATAATGTGCGAAAACACAGCTATTATATCTGTACCACTTTTACATTCATATAAAACAGCAAATGCGTAAATTCGCATGAGCACAATAGGATAATTATATGGTCCTCTTTATATAGGATCTAAATCGCTCTAAAAGCCTTCGTTCCATCCGGGAAATGTACATTTGCGAAACGCCTATTTCCTCGGCAATTTCTTTTTGGCTACGTTCATTGTAGAATCGTTCGTAAAGCACTTTTCTTTCCGTCTCTCCCAGGCCTGCCATTATTTTTTCGATAATATCCCTGTCTTCAACTCGAGAATAATTCCTTTCTTCACGTCCGATCATGGCCATTAGATCCGTTTCATTATCCTCATCAATATAATAGTCCAGAGAGGCAGTATTGGTCATGTAGCTAGATTCCATCAATTGTAATACCTCTTCTGAAGAAATGTTTAAATACTGACCGATCTCTTCTATTTTAGGGCTACGGCCTAATTGGTTTGATAAATACGTACGGGCATCTTCAACCTTTTTAATCATTTCGCCCTCTCTACGAGGTAAACGTATAATTCTACTTTTATCACGAAAATGATTCTTTATCTCTCCTATAATTGTCGGGGTCGCAAAGCTAGAAAACTTATAGCCGCGTTGGATATCAAATCTTTCAAGAGCCTTTATAAGTGCCAATGAGGCAACTTGAAATAAATCATCATATTCTATTCCTCTATTTACAAATTTCTTGGCAATAATCTCCGCTATATAGAGATAGTGGTTTACCAACTCATTCCTAAGTTCAATATCTCGGGTCTCACAATACTTGCGAAGAAGTGTTTCTTTATCTTTAGTTTTTGTTGAATCCTTTACCTGTCCACACATTAATCAATTAGACCCCCAGATTTTTATGCATTAATATAGCCTGTATTGTACCGTTATCTATTTGATACTCCACTTTATCCATCATAGAACCCAGAATGTATTTGCTCAATTGGGCTTGACCTAAATCATGGGTAGAAATATCGTTACTGTCCCAATTCCCTTCTCCCAATATTTTGACACTTATTAGCTTTGGCTCCAGGGAGAAAATAACTAAGAGCTTATCAGGACTGATCAGTTGATTTATTATCATTATTATTGCTTCAGCAACAGCCATCTTAATGTCTTCTATCTGATCCACATCAAAGCCTATCCTGGTTGCGACTGCAGCGCTGGTTAGTCTGGTGATCATAACGTATTCTGGTTTGGCGGGAACAGACAATGTTATCAGATCACTGCTCATGATTACCCACCTCTATAGTAAAAATTTTGTCCAAGCCCGTTATTACGAAGATCTTCTTTAAATATGGCTTTAGGTTTTGGATTTTTATTTCTCCACCATATTCCTTTACCCGTCGTAACGCGCTGATCAAAACACCCAAACCGGTACTATCAATGTAGTTTAAACCGCGACAATCAAGAACAAAATTTCCCGATTGGCGTTGAATTAATTGATGTAACCTTTCCTTGAACTCAGGTGCATTATAGATATCTATTTCGCCATCTAAGGATATATACCATGTTCCAGTTACAGAATCGAATCTTTCATCCAGTACCATACTAGCTTCCCTCCCGTTTATTTAACATAACTAGTTACAATAGAAATATCGATTTTCCCAACATCCAATCATCCATATCTTCATTAATTAATTTTGTAATAATCATATTATAACATAAAAACGGAAAAAATGTTTTATATTGAATATATTTGACTATATTGAGATAATTAATTTTAATAGCCATCATGACCGTATATTAACATATCCAGAACTATGGGCAGATAGGTGAAAGATCCCTTTATAAATAATCCTAAATCGAGATATAATAATTTTGCATTATTACTCTTGACAGTAATATTAAAATATTGTATAGTATTATTCGTCGCCCGAAAAAACAGATCGGGGTGTAGCGCAGTTTGGAAGCGCACGTGCTTTGGGAGCATGGGGCCGGGGGTTCAAATCCCTCCACCCCGACCATATAAGATTCATCCTTATGTGGCCCCTTGGTCAAGTGGTTAAGACACCGCCCTTTCACGGCGGTAACAGGGGTTCGAGTCCCCTAGGGGTCACCATACATAAGGGCCTTTAGCTCAGTTGGTTAGAGCAACCGGCTC
>JAAYRX010000089.1 GCA_012518535.1 Clostridiales bacterium
TATCCGGACAAGTTAAGGCAGTATGTAATTCAACATTTAACAGGTTGCAATTCAACATTTAAAGGAGGATCTTCTATGAGACTTGGTGGCGGTATTGTAAAGAGCTATAGCAATCCCCAGGAATGGATAAAGATCGTAAAGGAATTAAGGTATAGCGCCGTTGTTGCGCCAATGAAACACGACGATCCCGAGGATCTGATTAAAGCATATGTTAAAGAGGCAAAGGATGCAGACGTTGTCATAGCGGAGGTTGGGGCATGGAGTAACCCTTTGTCCCTGGATGATGACGTCCGGAAAAAGGCCCTGGAGCACAATAAGAACCAATTGGATCTGGCCGACAGGATTGGCGCCAAATGCTGTGTCAATATAGCCGGAACGAAGGGTGAGATCTGGGACGGGCCCTATAGGGAGAACTATGAACCCGATACATATGCCCTGATAGTGGATACTGTGCGAGAGATCATCGACGATGTTAAACCAAAGAACACTTTCTATACCCTGGAGCCCATGCCTTGGATGTATCCGGATTCCCCGGATAACTATCTCAAGCTGATAAAGGATATAGACCGGAAGGAATTTGCCGTGCACCTTGATACGGTAAATATGATAAATTCTCCTCAAAGATACCTGTTCAATGACGAATTTATCAAAGAGTGTTTCAAAAAGCTTGGACCCTATATCAAGAGCTGTCACGCAAAGGATGTAATAATGGACTCCAAATTGACCACCCTTATCAGGGAAGTTGCCCCCGGAAAGGGCACATTCAACTATCCGGTCTTCCTTCGGGAAGTAGAAAAACTAAACCCGGATTTGACGGTTATGATCGAGCATCTAAGTACCCAGGAAGAATACATTGAGGCCTTTGAATACATTGAAGGCGTAGCCAGACAGAACGGTGTCAGCCTAAGATAAACAAAGAGGTAATCAAAAGGGGAAACATAAGGGGACAGCCCCCTATGTTTCCCCCTTCCCCATGTGTCTTTAAAGGAGAAAAAGTATGCTTGATGATATATTGCAACTTTTACACCAGAATATTTCCCATCGAATTTGGTTCATTTCCGACTTGCAACAATCGATCTTGGAAAGGCTATTGCCACTGTCTGATACTGTAAAGGCACATTTCTATGGTCGCGCCCATATCGGAGACAGGGTATGGGTGGGCCAGAACTGTTATCGAAATATCCCATACGTGGATGACCAGAAAATCTCACAGACTGATGTAGCATTCTTTGAGAATATTCGCGGCAATGCAGTACGCCCAGTTTTCGTCGAAATCTATGAAAAGGGCGGACATGGTATCCTCTTTTCCAACCATACCCAAAGAAAATGGGAAGAGGTTTTCTTTGTCAATGTCTAAGGACATAGGGAACCGTCCGCTTGTGTTTTTAATAAGGGGAGGTATAAGGGTGATTCTTAATAAACCAGCGTTTAAACCATTCACCGTAAAGGAAATAAAACCGGAGGGTTGGCTGTTAAACCAACTGCGGATCCAGGCAGCCGGGTTGTCGGGTAACCTGGACAAGTTCTGGCCCGATATAAAGGACAGTAAATGGATAGGGGGTCAGGCCGAGGGCTGGGAACGGGTTCCCTATTGGCTTGATGGCTTTATACCCCTTGCATGGCTCCTGGATGATGAGGATATGAAGGAGCGGGCTACCTACTATGTCAACTGCATAATAGATGGGCAGGCAGAGGACGGTTGGATCTGCCCCGATGATACCGGGGACCGGACCGGGTACGATGTTTGGGCCAAACTCCTTATTCTGAAGGTTCTGGTAGTCTATCATGAGGCCACGGGGGATGAGAGGATAGAAGATGTTGTTAGAAAAGCCCTTAAGGCCCTGGATAGGCATATTGATACGGCTCCCCTATTCAATTGGGGACATTCAAGATGGTTTGAGGGCCTTATCTCCATTTGGTGGCTGTACGAAAGGACGGAAGAGGGCTGGCTCCTTGACCTGGCCGTAAAACTCCGGAGCCAGGGCTTTGATTGGCAGGCATTTTTTAAGAACTGGCCCTATAGGAAATCCGACGGCAGAGGTCGCTGGAGTTATATGAGCCATGTGGTCAATAACGCCATGATGCTGAAATCCGGTCCTCTACTTTGGAGGATGACGGGTTCGAAAGAGGATTTGGAATACGTAAATGAAATGGTGGCTATGCTGGATAGATATCACGGCATGGTTACGGGAGTATTTACCGGGGACGAATGCCTTGCCGGGACCAGCCCGGTACAGGGCACCGAACTCTGTGCCGTGGCGGAGTATATGTATTCCCTGGAGCACCTCATTTCCATAACTGGTGAGGCCAAATGGGGAGACAGGCTGGAGCGGATCGCCTACAATGCCCTGCCCGCTACCTACAGTCCCGATATGTGGACCCACCAGTATGATCAGCAGGTAAACCAGGTGGAATGCAGCAGGCAGGAAGATCCCGTATTCAATACCAACAGCGGAGAATCAAACCTCTTTGGATTGGAGCCTAACTATGGATGCTGTACCGCCAACTTAAGCCAGCCATGGCCAAAGTTTGCCCTATCCACCTTTATGAGAAGGGATGATGGCTTCGCTGCTGTAGCCTACGCTCCGTCATCTTTGGATACAGCCATGGGGGACATCCAGGTATCCATCAGGATGCAAACGGAATACCCCTTCAGGGATACCATTGATTTTGTGGTTAAAACATCCCGGCCGAAGGAATTCACCATATGGTTGAGGGTGCCTGAATGGGCAGAAGGCCCATCTGTAAGGATAGATGGAAATGAGACCAAAATAGAGGAGGCAGGGTTTTATCCCTTAACCCGGACCTGGGAGGGAGAGACCAGGTTCACATTGAAGCTACCCATGGATATATCGGTTGTACCCAGGCCCAACAATCTCTTTGCAGTAACCCGCGGGCCCCTGGTCTATGCCCTGCCCATAGAAGAGGACTGGGTGCAGATTAACAAGGAAATCGAAGGCAGGGAATTTCCACATTGCGATTATGAGGTACTGCCTAAGGGTCCCTGGAACTACGGCCTGTGTATTGATAGGGACAATATTGAAGATTCCCTTACCATCCGGGAGTTGGAGTTTGGGGACTGTCCCTTTTCCCCCCAGGGGACTCCCATAGAGATCAGGGTAAGGGGCAAAAAGGTGGATTGGGAGATGGAGAGAGGGGCAGCAAAGCCTTATCCTGGAATGGAATGGATCTCCCCCGAGGTGGAAAAGCTCAGGCTGGTTCCCTATGGATGCACCAATCTGCGAATGACTGAAATGCCTATATTGGACGATTGAGGAGGATGTGCATATGAAGCTTAAAATCAAGGCCTTGGACCAGAACGGGAGGGGTTTACCCTGCAGGATTACCATACAAAGACTGACCTTCGAGGAGGAGCAATACACCGAGGGACTCCTTAAGACGATTTATTGCGAAGGGGAGTATGAGTGCAGCCTGGAAGACGGGATCTATGATATCAATGTGCACAAGGGCAAGCTCTATAAGCCCTTTAGACAGCGTATCAATGTGGAAGGAGAGGACATATCCATAGAAGCCGTACTGAGTCCCCTGGTGGATGTGGAAGCCATGGGCCTATATGCCTTCGACGGACATTCCCATGTTTCCAGGGACAGTGGATTGGATTCCGGAAACCTTTCAAAGGCGGCCCTTGTCATGAAGGGGGAGGGTTTTCACTACTTCTTTGCCGGTTCACCCTACGATAATGAAACCCATCTGGAATGTATAAACAACAGCTTTCCCAATACCGACAGCTACAGGGAAAGGTTTTCATCCCTCTTAAACCGCCTCAGTGATGATAAGTTTATAATCGACATCGGCAACGAGAATATAAAGTGCCGGTATGGGCATATCTTTTTGATGAACTACACACAGGATACTCCCTTTAATACTTATTACGACCGTGAGTTCGACCCATGGCTGTTAACCAAGGTGGGGGATGAGCCGCCATATAAGCTGCCCTACATATACGAGGCCTTGGCCAGGGAAAGGGAGGAGCATTCCGTTGCAGTATCTGCACATCCCACAAGCTGGTGGTGGCATGACAACGGTGAGTTTGTAACCAACATCGCCACTACCCTGGGTTTTGAGATCCTGGCAGAATCAATCGATGCCATGGTGGTCATGGGCTACAGAAGCGACCACACCTACTACCAGGAGCTCTGGTATGATGCCCTTAATAACGGCTACTTCCTGCCCGGTGTCGCAGAAACCGACACACTATTAGATGCAGTACCCAGTAAATTTATCTGGTATAAGACATACACCTACTCCGATGGTGAGTTCGGGGATCTTGATGCCTATTGCGATGCAATAAAAAAGGGCCGCAATATAGTCTCTACCGGACCCCTGGTTACCCTTAAGGTTGACGGCGAGTTGCCAGGAGCTGTCCTAAAATATACCGAAGACCAGAAGTTCCATATTGATATGGAAGCCTTTGCCTGTTGTGAAGCTGCCTTGAGCAGGGTCCAGCTTATCGTTAACGGAGAGGTATATAAGGAGTATAATATCCACGCAAACCATTTCAAATCAGAGGAGTATTTAAGCTTCGACAAGGACAGCTTTATCATAGCCAAATCATACGACTATGCAGGAAACGTTTCATTTACCAACCCTGTATATATAAGGAACAGCCCATTTGTAAACAGGGGCTATCTATCCGATGTAAGAGTGTCAGTCTCAAAGAATAACAGCCCTGCTGAAGGTTTATACAGCATCGATGATGGGCCGGAAACTCCATTTAAGGGTGAAATCCACCTAAAGATGAAGGTATCGGCCAGGTTGAATCTTAGGGTGGGGGACCAGGTAAAGACCATACGGCTGTTTGAACTGAAGGAGTTGCAGGATATCTTCAAAAACCTGTATTTTGGTTGGTTCAACTCAGACAAGAAGTATCTGCCGGGGGATATCCCTGCAGAATATTTTCAGCTGAAGCGGATCAGGGAGATCCTGGATAAGGTGGAACTGTCAGTGGATTTCTAAGGACTGGAAGAAGTCAATCCAGTCCACATATATAAAAGTAACAAGAGGGGTGAGGACGATTAGGGTACTACAATTATTTGGAGAGATGGACCTTCGGGTTGTGGACCTGCCCATGCCCAAATGCGGACCGGATGAGGTATTGATCAGAACCGAATACTGTGGCGTATGCGGTTCGGATATACCCAGGGTATTGGAGGGAAAGGTCAGGTTTTTCCCCGTGACCCTGGGCCACGAGTTTTCTGCTACAGTGGTCGAGGTAGGGTCCAATGTAACCCATGTTAAGGAAGGGGACCTTGTTGCAGCCATACCTCTTTTAGTCTGTCACAAGTGCCCGAATTGCCTGGACGGCAATTATGGACAATGCCTCAGTGCACGCTTTATGGGGAGCAGCCTGGCTACCACGGGCGGGTTTGCCGAATACAATGTCCTTCCTGCCACCAATGTAATGAAGCTGCCGGAAGGCATTGATCCCATGGCAGCTGCCTTTGTGGAACCGGCTTCGGTGGCTATGCATGGCCTGTTTCTAATGGACTTTAAGCCTTGCACGGATATTGCCATAATGGGTGTGGGGACCATAGGGAACTTGGTCTTAAAGGCTGCCAAAATCATGGGGGCCAGACATATCTATGCCTTTGATAGCGATGATGAACGCCTGGCTCTGGCGGAAAAGGCAGGGGCATACCGCTGCTACAACACATCCGACCCATCCTTCCTGGAGGCCTTCCTGGCGGATACCGAGGGATTGGGGGCAGAAAATGTAGTGGAAGCCGTGGGTAAGGAGGTCACCATCAACAACTGCATTAAAATAGCCAAGGTCAATGGACACATTTCCCTTATAGGTACCATGAATGAGGACGTTACTATTCCACCTGAACTCTTCTATCAGGGATTTTCACGGAAACAGCTGAGCATGCATGGGGTCTGGATGTCCTACTCGGACATTTTCCCCGGAAAGCCATGGCGATCAGCAGCCCATTTTATTCGGACGGGACAGATCGATGTGAGTGATATATTGGATCGGGTTATTCCCCTGGATGAGGCAATGGCAGCCTTTGAGGACTACAGGATACCCGGAAAAATCAAAGGAAAAGTTATGCTGAAGTTCTGATACAGGATTACAATAAAAATACTTCCGGATTCGGCTCCTACCAATCCGGATAGCAAAAGGAGATTATCATGAGTAGAAAGAAGTTTGCCTTTATTGGATCAGGAAGCGTAGTGTTTACCAGGAACCTGGTGCGGGATATCCTTACCTTCCCGGCGTTTGAGGACTGTGAAATTGCCCTGATGGATATTAACCCGGACAACCTTGAACTGTCCAGGCGTGCTGCCGAGAGGATAGTAACCGCAGGCAATTACTCCGCAGTGGTGACTGCAACCACAGACCGTGTAGAGGCACTCAAGGATGCAGACGGTGTGCTCATTACCATCCAGGTGGGGGGATTTGAAGCGTCTGTGGCTGATGTGGCCATTCCCAAAGAGTATGGTATATCAATGAATGTAGGGGACACGAGGGGGCCTTCCGGTATCTTCCGATTTCTAAGAACCCTACCGGTCATGCTGGACATATTAAAGGACATTGAGAGATATTGTCCCGATGCCATTGTGCTAAACTATACCAACCCCATGGCCATGCTCTGCCGGGCCATGCAAAGCGTATCTGAAGTAAACATAAACGGCCTATGCCACAGCGTACAGGGAACGGCGGAAATGCTCGCCCGCTGGATTGGTGCCCCCATGGACGAGATTACATACACATGCGCCGGTATAAACCACCAGGCCCATTATCTTGAATATAAGTGGAATGGGGAGGACGCCTATCCCCTCATCCGTAAGGCAATTACGGAGAGGGAAGAAATATATAATGAAGAACAGGTGCGAAACGAGATGTTCCTGCATCTTGGCTACTATGTAACCGAGTCCAGCGGACATAATTCGGAATACAATCCATGGTTCCGCAAGCGTCCCGATCTTATAGAGAAGTATTGTACCCACGGAACAGGGTGGAATCCCGGCCTGGATATAATGGAAAGGCGGGAAAAATTGATGACCGATGAAAAGGCCTACGAGAACAGGCGAATCACCGAGTTCAACAAATGGATCGAAGGTGAAATCGATCTTAACCGGGGAAGTGAGTATGCCGCCTATATATTCAACGCCGTCTTCGGTGACAATGAGATGTTTGAGTTCAATGGTAATGTACGCAATTTTGGGCTTATTGACAACCTACCCGAGGGCTGTTGTGTAGAGGTGCCCGTCCTGGCATCAAAGGGCAGGTTAAGACCGCTGCATGTTGGACCCCTACCCCCGCAGCTGGCCATATTGAACCAGATAAACGCTTCCTGCGAAGAACTGGCCGTGGAAGGGGCCTTTGAAGGGGATCCGGAAAAGATCTATCATGCCTGCCTGTATGATCCCTTAACCTCTGCCGTCTGCTCCATGAGCGAGGTTAGGGAGATGGTGGATAGGATGTTTACAGCACAGGCAAAATGGCTGCCACAGTTCAAACACCTGAAATAGATTTTAGATTTCATTAAATTGACCTATTGTACTAGTTCATAATCTTAAGCAATGAGCTATTGATAAGCGGATGACTTCATTGATTTGAGCGGTCAATAGCCATTACCAGCATATGTTTGACTAGCACAAGGCGTTAAATTAGTACACCATAAAGGAGTAGAGCTAAATGATTAAAGTCGTTGGAATTGGAAACCCGGTTATGGACTTTCTCATCCATACCAGGAAAATTCCGAAAACCAATGAAGCCTGCAGGCTTGAGGAATACAGCTGGCAGGGAGGGGGAAAGGTCCCATCTGCCCTGGTAGCCCTGGGAAGACTGGGCATAAAGACCGGAATGGTGGGAGTGGTAGGCAACGATGCCTTTGGGAGATTTCTCATAGATGACTTCAAACGGCATGATGTTGACGTCTCCAGACTGTACACAGACCCAAAGGGGCAGACATCCTTTTGTATATGCCTTTCCGAAGAGGAGACCCAGGGCAGGAGCTTTATCGGCCGGCAGGCAAATATAAGGGAGCTGGCCCTGGAAGATCTTGACAGGGAATATATAACCCAGGGGGACTACCTGCACCTGTCCCATATGACCCATGTGACCAAGCAGGCAGCCTTGTGGTCCAGGGAGAAGGGCAACACAGTGGTCTTCGATGCCGACTACTATCAGGAAGAGATAGAGAAAAACTATGGACTGATCGATGTCTTCATAGCTTCTGAATTCTATTACAGGGCTGTTTTCCAGGACGACAACCATGAAGAAAACTGCAGGCATATCCAGAAGCAGGGCCCTGGTATAGTTATCTTTACCTTTGGGGAACATGGATGCCTGGGGGTCTATGGCGATAATTATTTCGAAATACCTGCCTTTAAGGTGAAGGTCATGGATACCACGGGAGCCGGGGATGTATTCCACGGGGCCTTTATCTACGGCCTGATACAGGGCTGGGAAGTAGAGGATATAGCCAGATTTTCCAGTGCCGTATCGGCCATAAAGTGCACCAGGGTAGGGGGCAGGGCAGGAATCCCAGATCTGCCCACCGTAGAGCAGTTCCTAAAGGATGGAACCATCGATTACAGGGAAATTGACCAAAGGGTAGCCTTCTATCGGGACCATATGTTTAACCTGTAGGCGGAGAGTATGGTTGAGACCTGTCTGGCGTAGGACCTTATACAATCTGATACAAAAAAGATATTTCAAAACAAAAGATATTTTAAACAAAAGAAGCTATTAAACAAAACAAGTTACAAAACAAAAAGATGTTTTATTACAGAAAAGAGAAGGAGAAAAAAATGACAGAAACTCGGATATCCATGAAAAATCCAGATCCACAAATTTCCCCAGCGGGAGACTACAGTTTAACCGTGGATGGGAAGGAAGTATTTGTTTATACCTGCGATGTAGCCAATTATGCCATCCTTTCAGGCCAGGGTACCATGAATCTGGAAATCACATCCAACAAGCCTTTTAACACCGTAAAGGTAAGGCCCTTGATTTCCGGCATAGTACCCAGGATAGAGGGCAATAGGGTGTCCTTTACCGTAGAGGGACCCCAGAAGTTAAGCGTAGAGTTTGACGATGATATATTAAATCCTCTGTTTATACTGATTAACCCAATGGAAGAGGCAAGGCCCAAAAAGGGCGATGATAAGGTCCATTATTTTGAATCCGGAAAGGTATACGATATCGGTGAAGTGGAGCTCCATGAAGGGGATACCGTGTATATAGATGAGGGCGCCGTAGTATTCGGATCTTTCTGCGCCTATAGGGCCAATAATCTTACCATAAAGGGTCGTGGGATACTAAACGGCAGTAAGTGGCATAGGCAGGGTGATGTCCAGCAGAAGCAGATGATAAAGCTGGTGGAATGTAAAAACGTAACCATCGAAGGCATAACAATAGTGGATGGA
>JAAYRX010000090.1 GCA_012518535.1 Clostridiales bacterium
GAGAAGCCTGTCTGTTTGCCCGCTCGGCTACAGCCGGTGGACAGCAGTACCCGGTCCATTGGGGCGGCGATTGCAGCGCCAACTACGAATCCATGGCCGAATCCCTAAGGGGTGGCTTATCCCTTGGAATGTCCGGATTTGGATTCTGGAGCCATGACATCGGCGGATTTGAGCATACCGCCACCGCTGATGTATACAAGAGATGGTGTGCTTTTGGCCTCTTATCCTCCCATAGCAGGCTCCACGGAAGCACCAGCTACAGGGTGCCCTGGCTCTTTGACGAGGAGGC
Source organism: Clostridiales bacterium (assembly GCA_012518535.1). Classification (GTDB taxonomy): domain Bacteria; phylum Bacillota; class Clostridia; order Caldicoprobacterales; family UBA3941; genus UBA3941. The sequence continues at coordinate 290 of JAAYRX010000090.1, forward strand.
GGTGGATGTACTTAGGTACTTCACCAAACTGAAATGCACCTTGATGCCCTACCTCTATTCCGCTTCCTCTGAGGCGGCAGGCAAGGGGACCCCTGTAATGAGAAGCATGCACCTGGAGTTTCGGGAGGATCCCATCTGCGACTATTTGGATCTACAGTACATGCTGGGAGATTCCCTGTTGGTAGCCCCCATCTTCAACGAAGAGGGCAGGGCCAGCTACTATCTGCCCCAGGGCAGTTGGACCCACTTTATTGACGGCAGGGTCATGGAGGGTGGCCGCTGGATTGAAGAGGACTACGGCTACCTAAGCCTCCCGCTGTGGGTAAGGCCGGGCTCCATTATCCCCGTAGGATCCAACGATCAGAGGCCAGACTACAACTACAGCCAGGATGTCACCTTCCACCTCTTTGAGCTGGAGGATGGAGCTACTGCCAAGGCAATGGTCCCCAATATGGACGGTACCCTGGCACTCAACGTTACAGCTTGCAGGGAAGGGAATACAATCAAGGTTGAGGTTGACAAGCCGGAGAAACCCTGGAATGTACTCCTTAGAAATATCGCATCAGCGGCCGAGGTTGAAGGTGGAACTATGAAGGAAACCCCTGAGGGCCTTCTCATAAGCGCCAACCAGGAAAGCAGCTCAGTGACGATTAAGCTCTAAATTAAGAAGTATAGGGGACGGTTTTTCCTGTTTTGCGGCTTCTTTTGCAGCTTCATCAGGGAACCGTCCCTTTTGTTATATTGACAATAAGCAAAAAACAGGGAAAGGGCGATTTTATGGGAAACAAGGAAAAAACCAGAGAAGCAAATGACAGGACTGTGGTGGATATAGAGGAGAGAAAGAAGAGGGCCAGTGAGAGCATCAGGATGGACGCCCATGCAGAGTATCTGTCCTCCATTGCCCCCTTAACCCCTGGGGAGAAAAAGAATGCGCCCAATATAATATTCATATTGATGGATGATTTGGGCTGGGGAGATCTTTCCTGCTTTGGATCCAGGGCTATACATACCCCAAATCTGGACAGGATGGCCGAGGAAGGAGTCATAATGGACAACTGCTATTCCTCAAGCCCCGTCTGTTCTCCCAGCAGGTTTGGCTTTTTGACCGGAAGATATCCCTCCAGGGGCTTTATCCGCAGTGTCTTCTTCCCCACCGTGGAGATTGAAGAAAGACATATGGTGGCGGACAGGGGCTATGAGACCCCTGAAGAGCTGGCCGGAGGAAGGCCCAGCCCGGAAACCGTTGAAAGGACAAGGCAGGCGGCCAGGCTCATCGGTGGAAGCATCCCTGTAGAGGGGATTATGCCCGATGAGGTCACCATAGCGGAAATACTCAGGGCCAGGGGCTATAGGACCGGAATGTTCGGAAAATGGCATCTGGGGGATAAGAAGCCCCACCTGCCCAACTGCAAGGGTTTTGATTACTTCTACGGGGCCCATTACTCCAACGATATGGTTCCCTATCACTTCTGGAGGAACGAGGAGATAGCTGTGGAGGCCCCCTTTGACCAGAGCAGGATAACAGAGTACCTAAACACCGAGCTCTTCAACTTCATTGAAGAAAACTGTGACGGTCCCTTCTTCGCCTATTACGCCTCACCCTGGCCCCACCACCCACTAAACTGCGGGGAAAAATTCAGGGGAACTTCCAAAGGCGGATTATACGGCGATTGCATACAGGAGTTTGATCATGGCATAGGCCAGCTCTTTGAACTCCTTGAGGAAAAGGGTATCCTGGACAACACCTTTATAGCCTTTACATCGGATAACGGGCCATGGCACCAGGGTTCGCCGGGCGGACACAGGGGCAGAAAGGGGAACACCTTTGACGGCGGCCAGGTAGTGCCCACCATATGCTACTGGAAGGACAAGATAGTCAACGGCACCATAAGCGAACAGGCCATGAATATCGACTTCCTGCCTACCTTTTGCGAGATGGCAGGGGTTGAGCCGCCCAAGGACAGGATTATCGACGGGAAGAGTATCCTGCCTCTACTTAAGGGTGAAGCCGGGGAAAGCCCCCACGATTATCTCATCTACATCGATCCCGGCGAATACGAGGATCAGGGCTATGGCGTAAGGTCCAGGGACAATTTCAAGTACTATAAGGCTACAAACAGCGAGAACGCCGCCTACCATAATATGAGGATCCATTCCTTCCTCTTCGATCTGAATCATGACAGGGATGAATCCTATGACGTAAAAACCCTGTATCCTGAAAAGTATGAGGAACTTAGAAAGCATCTGGAAGAGTTTAACGAAGCTCTCAGACAAAACCCCAGGGGTTGGAAATAAGATAAAATATCTGTTCATAACTATAAATAATGGTATAATATCATTATGCTTTGTAGTAAATGGAGGGCTGACATGGATAAGAAATCCTTTGTAAAGGGTGCGGGGATTCTGGCGATTTCGGGCATCATCGTCAAGATAATCGGTGCTGTGTTTAGAATCCCCCTTACGAATATAATAGGCTCGGAGGGTATAGGCCTTTATCAGATGGCCTATCCAATATATGCCTTTTTGTTGGTGGCCTCCACAGCGGGTCTTCCCGTGGCCATATCCAAGATGGTCTCGGAGGAACTGGCCACCGGCAATCACTATGGGGGCTATAGGATATTTAGGATCTCCCGCAGGCTGTTAACCCTGGTGGGAATTACAACGTCCCTGCTCCTGCTGATTAGCAGCGGATTGATATCCAAGATTCAGGGTAACCCCAAATCCATCTACCCCCTTTTGGCCATCTCCCCGGCCCTATTCTTTGTTTCCATAATGTCGGCCTATAGGGGATACTTCCAGGGAATGCACGTAATGCATCCTACTGCCCTATCCCAGATAGTGGAACAGCTGGGTAAGCTGATCATGGGTCTGACCCTGGCCGCCCTGTGGCTTCCCAAGGGACCGGAGTTTGCTGCTGCCGGGGCCATCGTTGGTGTAACCCTAAGCGAGGTAGCCGCCCTGGTACTTCTTCTGGGGATATTTCGCAGGGGGAAAAGGACCATACTTCACAATGCCCGCCTGACATATAGAACCCACTATCAGGCTCCGTCCAAGGAAATAATATACAGGCTTATCGAGATAGCTGTCCCCGTCACCATAGGGGCTTCTATAATGCCCTTGGTCAATATGACCGACCAGGTCATAGTGGTCAACCGCTTGGCGCCAATCGTGGATAAGATTCCCGATATACCCTATAGCCTGGAATCCTTTATAGAGTTTGCCACAAAAAAGGGAATTGAAGTTCCCGCCAACCTCTCCTTGGCCAACATACCCCTGCCCATGGTGGATACATATGTGGAATATATAAAGATGATAGCCACCAGGATGTATGGGGTGCTGACCGGCGGGGTAAACACCCTTATCAACTTCCCGGCGGTTTTAACTATAGCCTTGGCCATGAGCCTGGTACCGGCCATATCTGAATCCCATACCCTAAGGGACATAGAAGGTGTCAGAAGCAAGACCACCCTTGGCATCCGTCTGACCTTATTGGTGGGGGTGCCGGCTGCCGTAGGGCTTGGGGTATTGGCAGAGCCCATATTAAGGGCCATTTATAAGTTTCCGGAATGGGAGTATCTATACGGAGCCCGGCTACTGGAGATCCTTTGCGTAGGAGTGGTGTTTCTAACCCTGGTCCAAAGCCTGACCGCCATGCTCCAGGGTGTGGGCAGGATAGGCATACCGGTGCGGAATCTCCTAATAGGGGCGGTATTTAAAGTGATCATTACCTTTATAATGGTAGGGGACCCCCGCTGGAATATCCAGGGGGCGGCCATAGGCACCGTGGTCTGCTACGGGGTGGCGGCCATTCTAAACTTTATGTCCGTTATAAAGTATACCGGAATAGCTTTTTCCTTTTTTGATTTTATTGTAAAGCCTGCAATATCGGTTACCGTCATGGGCTTTATAGTTCACTACTCCTATGGAATAATGTTTAGCCAAACGGAAAGCAATATCATTAGTCTGGGCATATCCATCCTGATCGGGGTAGTGGTATATGCCGTAATGCTGCCCATCACCAGGGCCATAACCCAGGAGGATCTCGAAGCCCTGCCCAGGGGCAGATCCATTGCTAGGCTTTTAAGCAGGCTTGGACTCTTAAGATAGAATAGTTGAAGTATATCCTTTACTTCATCAGTTGCTTTAATCTGAAAAATAACCTTGGTGTATTATTGATATATATTGATGTATGGGGTTTAATATTTGGCTGGTTCATAATCTTAGCCAATGAGCTATTGATAAGCGGATGATTTTACTTATTAGTTTGGAAGCTAGAAGTTGGAGGAAGAGATGAAGAAAATAACCATAGTGGGTCTCGGTCCGGGAAACCCGGATGATCTCACCCTGGGAGCCCTCAAGGCCCTAGGGGGAGGCAATACAATTATTAGAACCCAAATGCATGGGGTCGTGCCTTTTTTAAAGGAAGAGGGAATAACTTTTTCCAGCCTGGACGATCTGTATGAAAGCTCCGATACCTTTGAGGAGGCCTATTCTGCCATGGTGGAAAGGATAGTGGACAAGGCCAGAGCGACGGGAGAGGTGGTCCTTGGGGTACCCGGCCATCCTATGATGGGGGAGAGGCTGGTGCTGGATCTCATGACAGGTCTTGACAGGGATGAGTTTGAGCTCAGTATAATCCCCGGTGTCAGCAGGGATGGAGCCGCTACCGCTGCAATAGTGGAAAAACCAAGCCTGGAAGGGCTCAAGATCCTCATGGCGCCGGAGCTTGATACAGACAAGATAGATACGGATATAGCTACGGTGGTCCTGGACATTGACAGCCCCCTTACCGCGTCCGAGGTCAAACTACACCTTCTAAGGGCATATCCCCCGGAGCTTGAGGTATACATATGCAAAAATGAAGAGGACGGAAGGATCAGGTATAAAAGGATTGCCCTTCATGAGATGGACAGGCTGGATGAGTATGATTATACCACCTGCCTATACATCCCTCCGGTAAAGTTAAGAGACCTTGAGGAATTTGATTTTCGGGATCTGGTCAGGGTTATGGACATGCTCCGATCTCCTGACGGATGTCCCTGGGATAGGGAACAGACCCATGAAAGTCTAAGACAATACCTGCTGGAGGAAACCTATGAGGTATTGGAGGCCTTTGATCTTAAGGATACCTATAAGATAATTGAGGAGCTGGGAGATGTTCTGCTTCAGGTGGTTTTCCATGCCCGGATCGGGAGCGAGCATGGGGAATTTGACATAAGGGACATCACCACCGGCATATGTCGAAAAATGATCGACAGACATCCCCATATCTTTGGGGATGTAAAGGTGGAGGATTCTGACCAGGTCCTTGACAATTGGGAAAAGATCAAGAAGAAGGAAAAGGGCCTGGGGAGCCATACCCAGATCCTCAAGGACATCCCGCCGGTACTGCCGGCCCTCATGCGGGCATACAAGGTCCAGAAGAAGGCTGCCCTGGTGGGATTTGACTGGGACAGAATAGAGGATGCCCTAAGCAAGGTCAGGGAGGAGCTCCTGGAATTGGAGGACGCATATAGAAGCGGGGAACAAGATAAAATAGATGAAGAGCTGGGTGATCTCCTCTTCTCCGTGGTCAATGTGGCCAGGTTCTTAAAGGTGGAGCCGGAACTATCCTTAAGGGCCACAACCGAGAAGTTTATACGTCGTTTTGAGTATATAGAGAAGATGGCTCCCCGTCCCCTGGAGGAAATGTCCCTGGAGGATATGGACAAGCTCTGGAATGATGCAAAAATGGCTTGTTTCAGGGATTTTTGATGTATAACTTATGAAATTATTGGAAAACATATGAATGTCTTCACAATTTCTGTGTAATTTTCATAAAGACGAGAATAAATATTAGAATCAAGCAGGAATTTGGGGAATTATAGCGAATATGCTATAAAGATAACTATTGTAGGAGGTTTATTATGAATAAAGCAGAATTAATTTCAGCCGTAGCTGAAAAGAGTGAGTTAACAAAAAAGGACGCTGAGAAGGCCGTTAATTCCGTGATCAGTGTTATTACAGATGCACTGGCCAATGGCGAAAGAGTACAGCTGGTTGGCTTTGGTACTTTTGAGGTCAGGGACAGGGCCGAGCGAAAAGGGAGGAATCCCCAAACCAGAGAAGAGATTATCATACCTGCCTCCAAGGCTCCTGTATTCAAGGCTGGCAAGGCGCTTAAAGACTCTGTACAATAATCTTTTGTGAAGACCGGGGTTCCTCAACAAGGTATCCCGGTTTTTGCTTTTTGGGGGTGATGAGATGAGAGTGGACAAGTTCCTGAAGGTATCCAGGATAATCAAGAGAAGGACTGTGGCCAACCAGGTGTGCAGTCAGGGAAGGGTCACCATAAACGGCAGGGTAGCAAAGCCCGGTACCGTGGTTAAACCTGGGGATAAGCTGGATATCCAGTTTGGATCGGGCATAAGAAGCTACGAGGTTTTGGACATATCCCCCCATGCCACCAAGGGTGACGCCAGCCAGATGTACCGTATTCTCTAAGGCCTTTCCATATATGAATTTCTGTGTATTTCTCCTCATTAATGTGAATAATAGTATTGATTCCCTTGCCCATGTCCCATGGATTCTATCTATAGATAAAGTTACTGCGGCAGAATCATACTATGGGCAAGAAATGAGGAGGAGTGCACATGGGAAATAAAAAACTGTCCTATCTTAAAATGATGATTTGCATATTGGTTGTATTAAGTCTGACCCTGGGGTGCAGTGCCC
>JAAYRX010000091.1 GCA_012518535.1 Clostridiales bacterium
CTTATCAAGAGCGGTGGAGGGACGGGCCCTATGAAACCCGGCAACCAATCAGATTCAGATCAGGTGCCAATTCCCGCAGAATTCTATTCTGAAAGATGAGGGTAATTATGAAGACAGCCCTCTTTTCGTAAGAGGGTTTTTAATTTACAGGAGGACGAGATGAATAAGAAACTATTTACTTCGGAATCAGTAACCGAGGGGCATCCGGATAAGATCTGCGATCAAATATCCGATGCAGTGTTGGACGCTATCCTGGAGCAGGACCCCATGGCTAGGGTAGCCTGCGAGACCGCCATAACCACCGGTATGGTATTGGTAATGGGTGAAATCAGTACCGGTTGCACAGTAGATATTCCCGGAGTTGTCAGGGATACCATAGAAGGGATTGGATATACAAGTTCTGAATCCGGATTTGATGCCAGGACCTGTGCAGTGCTTACATCCATTGACAGGCAATCCCCGGATATAGCCATAGGGGTGGACAAATCCCTGGAGGCAAAAGAGGACTCTGGAGACGGGGAAGATGGCCTGGAAGCTATCGGGGCCGGAGATCAGGGAATTATGTTTGGTTTTGCCTGTAATGAGACCCCGGAACTCATGCCCTTGTCCATTTCCCTGGCACACCAGTTAACCCTTGGACTTGCCACCGTAAGAAAGGACGGGAAACTCCCATATTTAAGGCCGGACGGAAAATCCCAGGTGACGGTGGAATATGAGGGTGACAGGCCAGTCAGGGTGGATACCGTGGTCATCTCCACCCAGCACAGCAGCGATGTAAGCCAGGAGACTCTAAGGGATGATATCATAGAACATGTAATAAGGCCCGTTATTCCCAAGGAGCTATTGGACGGGGATACCAGGTTCCTGATAAATCCCACCGGCAGATTTGTGGTAGGAGGTCCCCAGGGGGATTCAGGTCTTACAGGTCGGAAGATTATAGTCGATACCTACGGAGGATATGCCCGCCATGGCGGAGGCGCTTTTTCCGGCAAGGATCCGACCAAGGTTGATCGTTCGGCCACCTATTATGCAAGATACGTTGCAAAGAATATAGTGGCGGCAGGGCTCGCCGACAAGTGCGAGGTGGGGCTGGCTTACGCTATCGGCGTTGCAAGGCCGGTATCTGTCCTGGTGGATACCTTTGGAACCGGGAAAATATCCCACGACGATATCATTACCCTGATAAATAGAAACTTTGATATGCGGCCTGCAGCAATTATCGGGGAATTGGACCTTCGAAGGCCCTTATACCGCCAAACGGCTGCCTATGGACACTTTGGCAGGAAGGATATCCAAGTACCCTGGGAGAGGACGGATAAGGCGGAGCTGCTTAAGGAACAGGCTGCAGCACTTAAATAGATGGACTTAACTCCATATGTTCATTGTAAATACTGGTAATGGCTATTGATCTCTTTCTAATGCCCTTAGAGCAACTACACGACCTTGGAATATAGATTTGTCTGTTTTATATGGGAGGATGGTTTATTCCGGCTGCCTCCAAATCACATCGGGGAGCTGCCTTATATGTCCCGTCTCTGATGGATTATTAGCGGCACTCCCCTTGGAGGTCTTTCTTTTGGGTCGTTGGAGTCTGCCTCCACAAATCCATCCTCCTTGGTAACGGTACTGATAAGTCAAATTGCATAACATATGCTCACTGAAATAGTTTGCCTAACAATAGTCATTATCTTTGTTGCGGAGTAAAGTATGAATTGGAACACCAGGGTAACCAAACAAGATAGCTAAAGAATCACCTCTAAGGGAGATCGTGCGTATTATGAACTAAATAGGCATAGATTGATTTTTCAGGGGTGAGGCGTATGTATGTTCCTACATATTTGGCCGTTATACTTTGGGTGTTTACCCTGTTTGGTCTTGTCTGCCTGATGACCAGGCTTTTTATGGGATTTAAATGGCGGGGCAGAGCCAAAAAAGGCAAGTACAGTATTATAATATCCGCAAAGAACCAGGAGGAAACCATCGAGGGGTTTGTAAGGGGTTTTATACTAAAGGCAGGCATTGAGGGTCAGGAGGAGGCCCTGTTAAATGTAGTTCTGGTAGATGCGGGATCCTCCGACGATACTTCCCGGGTTATGAGGAAGCTGGCAGAGGAGTATTGCTATGTGAAATTCCTTACCTGTCAGGAGCTGCCTTCTTATTTAAAGAATATCTGGCACAAGGGAGAAAGGGAATAGTATAGGATCAGGGGAGAGTAATTGTCTGCTCTGTAGAATTTGATAAACATATTGGTCTACTCCCATCAATATATGTCGAGGAATTCATTCCTCGACTTTTTCTTTTTTGGAACCTTTTCTATATCCTGATAATGGTTGTACAACACAACAGACGGGACCGGTCCCCATTATGGGGGATAAGCATGGAATATCTATATAAGGATCTGGTGGAGAGGGCCAAGGGTGGATGCAACAAATCCATGGAGGATTTGATAGAAAAGCTGCAACCGCTCATTTATTCCGTTGTAGGTCGGTACAGGGATAGAAGGGAAGCGGAGGATTTGTACCAGGATGCATGTGTTCTGGTCATAGAGGCCGTCAGGGACTATGAGGAGGAAAAGGGGGTACCCTTCCTGGGCTTTGCCAAGAGCAGGGTCTACTTTGGAATCCACAATATGGTTCGGAAGGATGTCTTTACACTATCCCTGGATCAACCCTATGGGGACGGGGATGGGAAGAGCCTCCTGGATCAATTGGTGGATGAATCCGAAGGGATGGACGACTACTTAATCAGGAAAGAGGTATCCCGTCTCATAAGAAGTGCCCTAGAAAACCTGACCCCAAAACAGCGGGATGTAATAGAGGGTTACTATTTTGAGGAAAAGCTCCTCAAGGATATGGCCTTGGACAGGGGTGTTCACTACAAGGCAGTTCTTAAGCTAAAAGGAAAGGCCATGGAAAAGCTGCGCAAGGAAATGGAAGGGTCAATTCAGCCTTAAAGGTATCCATTGGAGGGGGAATCTGCTATCTATTCTATGTAAGCCAAGAACAAGCTATTGGGCAGAGGCTTAACATCCAATGGAAAGGAGGGGACAAACCATGGCACTAGCTGTTAATCCCTTGGACTCCCGTCTACAGCTTCAATTTCATTTGGGAGTCAATGAAGAGGGTAAGGAAATTACCCGGACCAAGAGCTTCAGTCGCATTAAAAATGAAGTCAGCCACGAGGATCTCTACGAAGTGGCTAATTCCCTGGTGGATTTGCAGGAACATACCGTAATAGCAATCCGCAGGAACTCCAACGACGAATACGGTGAAGAGTAAGCGATTAGAGTTCAACAGGGAAGGAGGTGAATCTTATGAAGAAGGTGCTAGCGATGAGCTTTAAAACGGGACTCGGTAGGAGTATGAGGATAACCCTGGAGGATCCCAGAGAGGATCTGACCTCCGGCGAGGTAAGGGATGCCATGAACCTTATTATCTCCAAGGACATCTTTAATGTGGAAGGCGGGGTGGCGGAGATAGCAGGTGCCAGTGTAATCACTACCGATACCGAAGAACTGGTATTTGAATAATGGATAGGTGGTGAAACAAGATGGAGCAGGTCTTGGGATTGGTGGCCAACCTGGGTTTTCCTATAGTGGTATCGGTCTATCTGCTGGTACGCATTGAAAACCGTATGGAGAGCCTCACAGAATCCATCCACCAGCTGGCCGAGGCTGTGGCCACTATAAAGCAATAGAAAACTAATGTGGGGGCAATTCACGATAATGTGGGTTGCCCCCATCTTGTATGGAGAAAAACTACAAGCAGATATATTATCTATTATATTATAGGTGAAAACCCTGTAATCCCGCAGTTTATCCGGGTTTAAGGGGTATAAGTAGAAAAAGGACCCTATTGACACGAACATGTGTTCGGGTTATAATTTAGAAAAAACATCCATAGTAGTAGGAAACAATCATAATCAAAAATGTTAAATGGCTGAAACGGATCA
>JAAYRX010000092.1 GCA_012518535.1 Clostridiales bacterium
TGCATATCACAATTAAAGTATTCATAAGCAAATACCGCGCAGCCCACCGGGGCAACTCCAATAGTTTTTTCCCGTATTCCCAGCTCGTCTATGACTTCGGCTACCAAACAGTGAATTATTCCGTGTGTGCAGCCGGGACAATAGTGAAAAGGCTTGTCCGTCAATGCCTTAGGTCTTTCAAATACCTTTGTCATCTTCACATAACCTCCCTTATCTTCTTGATCTCCTCCAGGACAGCTCTGGGTGTTGGCACCATTCCTCCGGTTCTTCCGTAGAAATAGACCGGTTTCTTGCCATTAACGCTGAGCTTTACATCCTCTACCATCTGACCCATGCTCATCTCCAGTGTAAGGAAGGCCTTCGTATGATCCGCTTCTGCCCATCGATCTATTGTATCGTCAGGAAATGGCCACAAGGTTATAGGCCTGATTAGTCCTAGATTAATCCCCTCTTGGGCTGCCATCTGAATTACATTTTTGGCTATCCTGGCTGTGGTGCCATATGCCACGATAATAATTTCTGCATCTTGGCAGTTATAGCACTCCACCCTTGTCTCATTCTTTTTCATCTCTTCATATTTTCTGTATAATTTGTGCACATGATCTTCCAGAGCCTGTGCATCTATGAATAAGGAATTAATGATCCTCCTTGGCTCCCCATCCTTATTTCCCGTGGTGGCCCAAGGCTTTTCGGGTAGCACAATATCTCTTTCCTTAAATTCCACAGGTTCCATCATCTGTCCCAGCATTCCATCACCCAGCACCATAACCGGGTTGCGATATCTATCGGCAATATCAAAGCCATCCATTACCAGGTCCACCATCTCCTGTATGCTGGCAGGAGCCAGAACTACCATATGGTAATCACCGTGTCCACCGCCTTTGACCGCTTGGAAATAATCCGATTGGGCAGGCTGAATACCGCCTAGTCCCGGACCACCCCTAACTATATTTACTATTAAACAGGGCAGCTCGGCTCCTATTATATATGATATTCCTTCCTGTTTAAGACTTATGCCTGGGCTGGAAGATGAAGTCATAACCCTGGCACCCGCCCCGGCGGCTCCGTATACCATATTTATCGCAGATACTTCGCTCTCTGCCTGTATAAAGCTACCCCCTACTTTGGGCAGCATCTTTGCCATGTAAGCAGGTATTTCATTCTGAGGTGTTATAGGATAACCAAAAAAATAACGACAGCCCGCCTGTATAGCGGCCTCCGCTATTGCCTCATTACCCTTCATCAATACCTTTGTCATACATTAAACCCTCCATTTCCCTAAATAATATCTATCTTTCCACTTCTATAACTACATCCGGGCAAATCCTGGCACAAAAGGCACACCCTATACATTTATCCATTTCCACAACTGTTGCAGGATGATAGCCTTTGGAATTAATGCGTTCTGTATCCATAATAACTATATTCTTGGGGCACACAGTTGTACACAACTGACAACCCTTGCATAATTCCTCATCAAAAGTAACCTTTGCCATATTAAAACCCCCAATCTTTTCACATGAATTTCGGTATATAATAAAGGACTATATTCCCTTCTAAGATGGCCCGGCAGGCTCCGTTTTCCACCTTGGACTAAGTTTTAGAACATTTCCTTATTTGTCTTGTCCCATTGATTTTCTACCAGGTTGGATAACAAGACAACCTGGAAACATTTTATCATGCCCAGGGTGGGCGCATAAATATATTCAGTGGAAATGCCTTCGTTCTGATTTCTACGGGGAGACCTTTAAGGACCTCTGGCATACCCGAGATATAAGCTATAGGCCTATTGATCTTCATGGATATTTTCTCCACTATCGCCTGTCCGTCTAAAAGATCGCAAATTGTTGTTTCATAGGATATGTTGGAATTATTAATCAGATGGCTCACACCCAATCTGGAATTAGCCTGTATAGATTCTATCATATCAATAATATCCTGTTCATTGCTGGATAAGGGTCTTCTAACATTTATAACATAGTAAACCCTATAATCTTCTTCTTTGAAATAGGGGTAAAAGGTACCCAGAGCAGTGGCCCCTATGTCATCCCCCCCTACGTCAAATATAACCTTATGATCTCTTTTTTGAAATACAGAATATATCTGCGCTGATAGGGATGGAATATCCAAACCTGTTCCGGCGAAATTAGGTGATATTACCTTAATGCCCTGTTCTTCCAAAACATCCTTTTTTTCTGTTGTTCGAAAAAAGGGGTTGACAATATCTAAATCTACGATAACTGTTTTATCACCTCTGGCTGCGGCGGCCATACTATAGTTTATGGCCAATTCCGTCTTACCACTGCCAAAATGACCGGTAAATATGGCTATTCTTTCAGGTCCAACATTCATAAATATCACCTGCCTTAATCCTTTGTTTGGCATATGTCCAAAACACCGGCTGTTAATAAAAACTGCCATCTCAGGGAGAAGGGAAAACCTAAAGGAATTCTTCACCACCGAAATGGCAATAATGTTTCCTTATCTTGATCTTGTCTATAATCTACTAAATATCATCCAGTTTACCGCCTCTACTCAATTTAACAAGCCCTATTTCGGCCAGGAATAGTATACTTGCCCTAAATGCTTGTATTCCGCTTTACCATTGGTTATCTCTGTAATCATATTTGTGAAATTGTCCCAGTCCATCCCAGTCATAACTCTAACGGTGACATATTCCGTATAATCTATGTCCAATATAGGTATCCCTTGTTGCCTTAGAAAGTACTCTAAATTACCCCACAGCCCATAATCTACTGACAGAGAACCTTTATTGCTCAATGTCATCTCTACCCTGCCGGCCTTTTGTAATGTTTCGGCTGCCGATTTCGAATAGGCCCGTACCAAACCTCCAGCCCCCAGTTTAATACCACCAAAATATCTGGTAACCACCACTAATACATCTTCAATCTCCTGCTGCAAAATCACCTGTAATATGGGCATCCCCGCTGTACCCCCAGGCTCTCCGTCATCATTAAACCTTTGTATATTGCCTCCCCGGCCCAGTACATAGGCATAACAGTGATGGCTGGCATCGGGAAAATCTCCACGAACTTGATCCAAGAGCAACAATGCATCTTCCTCATTACTGATAGGAAACGCCCGTCCAATAAATCTTGAGCGGTTGATGATGATTTCAGTTTCTGCTTCCGTACCAACGGTATAAAATGATTTTGCCATCAATAACCACCCATTTCAAAACTTTTAATCTATTATAA
>JAAYRX010000246.1 GCA_012518535.1 Clostridiales bacterium
CCCAAAATGCAAAGCTAAAGCATCAATATTCAAACTATGTAGCCAACTATTGCATTTCAAAAGTTAATAATGAAGAAATAGACCATTTCAAAGCATTGACTTTAATGAAAGGTGCTTATTTGCGTTCACCCAATAACCCAAAAATCGTTAAAAACTTTATCACACTTATAAGATTTAACTTAATGGATATCCTTAATGATAGGACTAGGAAGGAATCTGATATTTATAAAATCTTAGATTGGGTTAAAGGGAATATGTCCCAAACTTACAAACAAAATAGTAGTGAACTAAGTAATGCAAGGAAAGAAATATTAGGTCAACTAAAGGCAAACGGTGTGGATATTTCATTATTATTATTTGAGGATAATAATTTAGCTTCTATCCTATCAGGCCATTCCCTAAATTCACAAGGTTTAAAAATGAAGAAGGTTCTAACATATTTAAGAGATTTAGGCAGTATTCAAGAGACTGCTAATCCTCTAGATAGGCTAAGGCAATTGCGTCAGCAGTTAAATTTAGATGATGATTTACCATTCTAATAATTGAAACAATGAAGAATCCATATACAATATTAGGCGTAAGCCAAGATGCAGAAAAAGGTGAAATTATGAAAGCCCAAATGTTTGCTATGAAGAAAAAAGAGTATTCATTACAGGAAATTCATATTGCAACTAAACAATTACTCGACCCTGCAAAAAGATTAGCAGCCGATTTTATGTTTCCTGCAAAAATCAGAGCAAGAAGAATGCAACTCATTCAAAGTAAGTTAACATACAGGGAAATCAATGTGAACGTTTTAAATGAGAACGCATTTGACTCACTAAAATAACGAACTATGAAAGAATCTATACGCGAACTTGAACAGCTAATAATTCAAAATCTGCAATCAAATAGCCTTTTAAAGAATGAAGTTGAGCAAAAAGAAAATGAAAAGCACGATTTATTGAAAGAGGTTTCTCTCAAAATAATTGATGTTATCGATTCTTTTGAAAATAGTGCTGAATGGGTAGCTGAAAATGATTTTGATAAAGTAGAAGAAGCACGTAAAACGGTGAGCAAATTTAAAATTGTGCATCGTAAACTTTTAGGTCTATTAAAAAGCTATGGTGTTACAAAAATTGAATTTCCTGATAACCGCTTAATCGTCGGACTTTGTGATGTGGTGGAAACAGAAGCAGACAGCAACAGAAAAAATGATGAAATAATATCCGTTATCAGAAACGGATATATTCGAGGAAAAGAACTTATCAGACCTGCACAAATAATTGTAGTGAAAAACTAATGGACAATATCATAAAAATAATTTTAGCAGTTTTATTTTTACTCTGTTTGGCAGATATGCCTTATGGATTTTATCAGTTTGTAAGGTTCGCAGGACTAATTGGTTTTGCAATTTTAGCTTATCAGGCAAACCAACAAGGCAGACAGACAGAAATGATAATTTACGGTGGACTTGCTTTGCTATTTCAACCGTTTTTCAAAATCGCACTTGGCAGAGAGATTTGGAACATAGTTGACGTAATTGTAGGAATAGGACTTATAATATCAATATTTATGAAACCTAAGAAAAACCCAAGCTAAAAGCAAGTACATTTGCAATTCGCACAAGCCAACGCACAGACCAAAAATTGCAAAAGAGCTTGCTTTGCCAACCCAGTGAAAAATTGTTTTTAAAAAATTTCCCAACGCTTAAAAAAATAAAAATACACTGACACACAGCCCGACAAACACAGCAGACAATGATGCGAAACTCAATATTGACAAGGGATACATTGACACGAAAGAAGGAAGGCCAGCAGGTAACAGCACCTATAAGAAATTGGCGGTTAAGTCGTTAAATGAAGTTCAGTTTTTCAATCAAACTTTCGTGCAAGTTGACAGTTTTGTGCTTCGAAATCGCCAACTTCTTATAGCTGCAAAACGTTATAATTGCGAAAGGAAACACCAATCACTTGATTATCAAACACCTGAAAAATTATTTAAAAAAATTGTGTAAAACACTTGAAAGTTTCAAAAAAATCTTTAACTTTACAAAGTTAAATAAGTTCTTTGAAA
>JAAYRX010000093.1 GCA_012518535.1 Clostridiales bacterium
ACATGGATGAATTTATGGATATAGCCTCCCGGGGCCTGAAGAGCAGCATTATACATCAGGTATTGGTTGAGGAAAGCGTTTCAGGCTGGAAGGAAATCGAGTACGAGGTGATCCGGGACAATAAGGACAATTGTATGATCGTGTGCGGGATGGAAAATCTGGATCCCGTGGGGATACACACAGGGGACAGTATCGTCGTTACACCTATAATGACCCTGTCGGACTCTGAACGGGTAATGTTGGAGAAAGCTGCCATCAGGATCATAAGGGCCCTGGATATAAGGGGTGGCTGCAATGTACAGTTCGCCCTCCATCCCAACAGCGGTGAGTATGTGGTTATCGAGGTCAACCCCAGGGTCAGCCGGTCCAGTGCCCTGGCCTCCAAAGCCACAGGTTATCCCATTGCCAAGGTTACCACCAGGATTGCCATAGGCTTTAATCTGGATGAAATAAACAGCGCCCAGCCGGTTTTGGATTATGTTGTTACCAAGGTTCCCCGCTGGCCCTTTGATAAGTTTTCATCGGCCTTCAGAATCCTGAACACCCAGATGAAGGCTACGGGTGAGGTTATGGCCATAGGCGGCAATTTCGAAGAATCCCTCCTGAAGGCCATCGATTCTTTGGATATGGGTTTGAATTACCACCTGGGCATGAAAAAGATTGCCTCCTGGGAGGATAGCAAGATCCTAAGCTCCCTGAAAAACCCCGACGATGAGCGCATCTTTGTGGTATGCGAGGCCTTGAGAAGGGGCTACAGCGTTGATAAAATCCACCGGATCACCAATATCGACAAGTTCTTTATTGAGAGGTTGAAGAATATAACTCTCCTTGGACAAAGGTTGGAAGCAATCACGATCAACGATCTGGATAGGGAGCTGCTCTGGAAATGTAAAAAATATGGGTTTGGCAACAGCTATATAGCCAGTCTTATAAATGCTTCGGAAGAAACCATAGAGGAACTCTGCAGAAAGTATGACATATCTCCCTCCTATCGGCCGATAGATAACTGGTTGGAGAAGAACGGTAACAAATCCCCCTATTTCTATTCCTGTTACAGCAGTCAGGGGGAAGTTCCAAATCCATCTGCCCGCCCAAAAGTGGTAGTGCTGGGTTCCGGACCCATTCGGATTGGGCAGGGGATCGAGTTCGACTATTGCAGCGTCCACTCGGTGAAGGCTCTTCAGGAGATGGGAATAGAGGCCATTATAATAAACAACAATCCCGAGACCGTCAGCACGGATTTTGATACCTCGGATGTCCTATACTTTGAGCCCCTGACCTACGAATGTGTAATGGACGTTCTGGATAGGGAAAAACCCACAGGGGTGATAGTCCAGTTCGGAGGCCAGACCTCCATAAGCCTGGCGGAACCCTTGGCCAGGGCGGGGATAAAGATTCTGGGGACCTCTGTCGAGGATATAGATAAGGCAGAGGACAGGGATAAATTCCTGGAGTTCATGACAGAATTGGGTATTCCCCTGCCCCCCGGAAGTACCGCCCTATCTCTGGAAGAGGCGCAGAGCATCGCAGAGAAAATAGGATATCCGGTCCTGGTCCGACCCTCATACGTCCTGGGAGGCCGGGCCATGGAGATAGTCTATAATGACGAAGAACTGGCCCGTTATGTAGAGGCTGCCCTCCCCGCTTCCAATGGGCACCCATTGCTGATTGACAAGTATATCCTGGGAAAGGAAGTCGAGATAGATGCCGTCAGCGACGGTGAAGATGTACTTATACCCGGCATCATGGAGCATATTGAGCG
>JAAYRX010000094.1 GCA_012518535.1 Clostridiales bacterium
AAAAGGGGATGACGACTTTGACGATGTGGTGGAGGAATATAACCCCGATGCTGCCGATGACATGGAAGAGGGCATAACCATACACAGGGAGAATATTTACTTACCGGAGGAATACAAGGAAGCGGCCTTTGAGTTGAAGGTGGGGGAGATTTCGGAACTTGTGGCCACACCAAGCGGCTATTATATAATTAAATTGGAAGAAAAATATCCGGAAAAGACCTATACCCTGGAGGAAAAGAAGGACGAGATCAAGGAAATTCTGGATGTTAAGAAGCAGGACGAGAAGTGGGCGGAGGTCCTGGAGGAATGGAAAGAAAAGCATATAAAGAAATTTGAGAAGCGGCTCTAATCCCTCTAAATCTTTTTGAACATATTCCGATAAAAGGAAAGTTTTCAAGAGTATTGCATAAAACTGTTGCGATAGTAGGATAATAAGGTTGCAAGGATGATTTTGTAATAATGTGTATAACAAGGAGGGATGTCTGTGAAAGCAACCGGAATCGTCAGGCGGATAGATGATCTGGGTAGAGTTGTAATACCCAAGGAGATCCGCCGAACCCTGCGCATACGTGAAGGTGACCCACTGGAAATCTTTACGGATCGCGATGGTGAAGTAATACTTAAAAAATACTCTCCCATAGGCGAGCTAAGTGATTTTGCTCAGGAATACACCGAGTCTTTGCATAATACCCTAGGGCACATCGCCTGCATAACGGACAAGGATTTTATTATTGCAGTGGCCGGAAGCTCCAAGAGAGAGTTTTACGAAAAATCCATAAGTATGGATATCGAAAGGATAATGGAAGGCAAAAAGACCGTGGTGGCCAATCGTAGCCAGAATAATACATTCTATAGTATTGTTTCCAACGGTGATGACGCAGGTAAGTATTCATCCCAGGTTATTGTCCCCATCGTCTCTCAGGGGGACCCAATTGGTACCATAATCCTCCTATCCAAGGAAGCGAATATGGACATGGGTGAATCGGAAGTAAAAGTTGCCGAAACGGCTGCCGGGTTCTTAGCAAAGCAAATGGAGGAATAGTTTAGAATTAAATCAAATAATACTAAGAAGGCATTGACGGGTTCAATGCCTTTTTGGTGTTTAATGACAATATCCTTAGGCAGATTATTGTTATGTCGGATAAAATATAGTATGATAAGCTTATCACAAGCTATCAATTTTCCACAACAGTACAAGGGGTTTAGGTCATATTTACATAAAGATAAAAAGAAAGGGCTGATCAGATGAAGTTTACAAAGGGATATTGGTTGATGAGGGAAGGCCTTGATGCCTATTTCCCGGTTCATCTACAGGACTTGGAGAAGGACAGGGATTCCATTACCGCCTTTGCACCGCCAAGACCCGTTGACACCAGGGGTGATACCCTCAATTGTAAGCTCCTTACCGCCCAGTTTTCATCCCCCATGGAGGATGTCATCAGGGTGAGGTTCTACAACTATAAAGGGGGCCTGGGAAAAACTCCTGAATTTGAGATCTTTGAACAGGCCGATACCAAGGTAGAGATCCAGGAAGATGAGGACTATGCTTCCCTGACCTCCGGAAGGCTTAAGGTCAGGATCAACAAGAAGGGGAGATGGGGCGTAGACTTCATAGGTGACGGCAGGATCATCACCAGGAGTGAGGACAAGGCCATGGGCTATATCGAAACCCATGACGGCGAAACCTATGTCCATGAGCAGCTTTCCCTGGGTGTCAGGGAGAATGTATACGGCCTTGGGGAAAGGTTTACCGCCTTTGTGAAGAACGGTCAGAACGTGGAGATCTGGAACGAAGACGGGGGAACCTCCAGCGAGATTGCCTACAAGAATGTTCCCTTCTACATGACCAACAAGGGCTATGGCGTATTTGTAAACCACCCGGAACAGGTTTCCTTTGAGGTGGCCTCGGAAAAGGTCAGCAGGGTACAGTTTTCTGTCCCGGGACAGTATCTGGAATACTTTGTAATCTACGGTCCCGAGCCCAAGGCCATACTGGACAAGTACACCCGGTTGACGGGCAGACCGGCTCTGCCTCCAGCCTGGTCCTTTGGTCTGTGGCTTACCACCTCCTTTACCACCAGCTACGATGAGGACACGGTAAACAGCTTCATCGATGGCATGGCGGACAGGGATATACCTCTGCACGTCTTCCACTTTGACTGCTTCTGGATGAAGGAGTTCCATTGGTGTGACTTCCAGTGGGACGAGAGGGTGTTCCCGGACCCCGAGGGCATGCTAAGGCGGTTAAAGGCCAAAGGTCTTAAAATTTGCCTGTGGATCAACCCCTACATAGCCCAGCGTTCCAGGCTTTTTGATATAGGCATGGAAAAGGGATACCTGATAAAGAGGCCAAACGGCGATGTCTGGCAGTGGGATCTGTGGCAGGCGGGTATGGCTGTGGTGGACTTTACCAATCCGGAGGCCTACGAGTGGTATAAATCCGAGCTAAGAAGGCTTGTGGATATGGGCGTGGACTGCTTTAAGACGGACTTTGGCGAAAGGATCCCCACCGATGTAGTCTACTATGACGGATCGGATCCTGAAAGGATGCACAACTACTATCCACAGTTATACAACAAGGCCGTATTTGAGGTGCTG
>JAAYRX010000095.1 GCA_012518535.1 Clostridiales bacterium
CGGCGACATCAAGGCCTCAAATCAGGTCCACATCCGGGACACCGGCTCTGTATCCGGCGATATCTCATGCTTTACCATCATAATAGAAGAAGGCGGCATTTTCGTGGGCAACTGCCATATAGACAGGGCTGTAGACGGTGGGGCCACACCTAAAAGCGAAGATTAATTAATAAAGGCTTTAATTTTCATGCCAAACCCCTAAAGTTTCCTGCTTAATCATCCGATATAATTTATAGAACGAGATTGGAGGGGAAACGCCATGAAAGTAACAGGTCCCATAGCCGCTGGCAGGACAATGGAGATAAATAAGGGTTTAGCTTCGGAAACCCAGGTAGTAGAAGAAAGAATAACTACAAGAAAGGGGACTGCCCAAAGGGATGTGCCCCAGAATTTCAAAACCATCGATCCCAAGAAACATGAGCCCATAACCATAGGCGAGTTGGAGCTTATTGAGGCTATCGAACGGGCCAACCAGACCCTAAGTGGTATCAACACCAATTTCAAGTTTTCCATCCATGAGGACACCAAGGCCATAATGGTAAAGGTTATAAACAGCGATACTCAGGAGGTAATCCGGGAAATTCCCCCGGAGAAGATATTGGATATGGTGGCCAAGATGTGGGAGATAGCAGGGATAATTGTAGACAGGCATGTCTAGATATTAATCGGAGGAAATCAGGAAGGTTAGAGGTGAGGATATGAGCATAAACTCCATGTATTCATTGAACCGGATGAGGTTTGGAGGTCTGGCCAGCGGTCTGGACACCGATACCATCGTCAGGGATCTCATGAAGATCGAGCAGATGAAGGTGGACAAGCTTAAACAGGAAAAACAGATAATAGAGTGGCGCAAAGATGATTATCGCAGTACCACCAATCTACTCAGGGGGTTCTATGATGATTATTTTGATCTCCTCTATTCCAAGACCAATATGACCTCCCAAAGCACCTATAATACCCTGAAGGTGCAATCCAGCGACGATAAATACATAACCGCTACAGCCAGTCCCAACGCATATGTATCCGATAGGGCTATTACGGAGATAAGGCTGGCCAAGGCTGCCCAGGTAGACAGCGCATCCGTTTCAGCCCCATTAAGGAGCGGGGAGCTGGGTGAAACCCTGAAACTTGACGGGCATACCATAACCGTAACCCTGGATGGTACTACCAGGCTTATAGAATTAAACGGAGAATATGGTTCCGGGGATGGCTATCAGACCCTGATAAGCGATATTCAATCAAAGCTCAACGAGGCCTTCGGCCAGAATCGGATAGAAGTAAGCTCTGTGGATAACAGGATCCTCCTGGACGCAGGCAGCAGCATTGTCACCATATGGGAACATCCCACTGGTAAAAATGCGGACAGCTTGGGCTTCAGGGCCAACCAGAGCAATCGGATCAATCTGGATACCACCCTCCTGGGGATCAGGGATTTTGAAATGACAGGAACTCCCCTGGTGTGCAACTCGGAGGGCATGGTCAACTTTACCATAAACGGCGTAGATTTCAGCTTCAGCAAAAATGATACCCTGCGGACGGTTATGAACCGGATAAACAGCAGCAAGGCCGGGGTGACCATAGCCTACAGCTCCCTTACGGATAGTTTTCAGCTAACCAATAAGAACACCGGAGCTGCCCAGACCTTAACCTATAGGGACGGGCTAGAGGGGAGCTACGAGGGTGGCGAACCCAAGGGAGGAAACTTTTTAGAGGCTCTGGGCTTTGCTCCCCTGGATTTTGACGATCCGAACGGCATTCCAAAAGGCGAGGATGCCATGCTGGTTATGGATGGTATAAAAATATACAGGAGCACCAACAACTTTACCATTGATGGTGTCACCTATGACCTGACACAAGAATTCAAAGTCGAAGAGGGACAGGAACCCATAACCCTTTCCATGGGCACGGACGTGGACCAGGCCTTTGAAAACATAAAGTCATTTATCGATTCCTACAACAAGGTAATCGACACCTTGAACAAGAGCCTGTCTGAGGAGCGCTTTAGAGACTATCTCCCCTTGACCGACGATCAGCGGGAGGAATTGAGCGACAAGGAGATCGAGCTTTGGGAAGAAAAGGCCAGAAGCGGCCTCCTGCAAAGGGATCCCATACTTCAGAAGATAGTCTATGATATGCGAAGAGCCCTGGTAGACAAGGTGGAGGGAGTAGACATAAACCTATCCTCCATAGGGATTACCACAGGATCCTATACCGAAGGCGGCAGGCTGCATATAGACGAGGGCAAGCTGAAGGAGGCCCTTAGGGAAAAGGGCGATGAGGTAATGCGCCTCTTCTCCAACAGGTCGAATATAGACTACTCTCCCGATAATGACAGTGACCAGAGACAGATTAGGTACAGGGAATCCGGACTGGTACAGAGGCTTTCGGATATTCTCCAGGACAATATCCGCACCCGGCGGGATAAAGATGGCAGAAAGGGTACCCTCATTGAAAAAGCGGGTATAGTGGGGGATGTTTCCGAAAGGGTAAACCTTGTAGATGATCAGCTCAAGGATATGAACAAGCGCATCGATGCCGCCCTTGAGAGGATGTACAGGGTAGAGAACAGATATTGGGCACAGTTTACCGCCCTGGAGAGCGCCCTTCAGCGGATGAACTCCCAGAGCATGTGGCTGATGCAACAGTTTGGAGGCGGAATGTACTAAACGGTTAACTAATAAGGAGGCTACTTAAAATGGCAATCGCAAACCCATATCAACAGTACCAACAGCAAAGCGTAATGACGGCATCACCCGGAGAACTGACCCTAATGCTGTATAACGGCTGCATCAAGTTTATAAGACAGGCCAAATTGGGAATTGAAGCCGGGGATATAGAAAGGGCCAACAACTCAATTATCAGATGCCAGGACATTTTGGAAGAGCTGATGGTCACCCTGAAGCCTGAATACGATATTTCAGCTTCCCTGTCGGCCCTATATGACTATATGTACAACCGGTTGATAGATGCCAATATTGGCAAGGATCTATCCATCCTGGATGAGGTTCTGGAGATGGTAACGGAGATTAGGGATACTTGGGCAGAAGCTATCAAGATAAATCGAAGATTGGTCTACGGGGGATAAAAATGGGTGATGAGCAAGAAAGAAAAAACGGGGAGTTGTATGAGGACTTAAGACAGTTGATTGTAATTACCTCGGATAAAAAGCACAGGCTTCAGAGCCTGCTAAAGATGACCCAGATGCAAACAGCTGCTATTGAGGAGATAGATCTGGACCTGCTTTCCAAGTATTTGGAGGAGAAACAAAGGCACATAGATGCCATTGACGTCCTTGATGTGCAGTTTACCGATATATATGAACCCAATATAAAGTCCGGGCTGACGGATGGGGAACTGGATAATAAGGATCCCCGGGTAAGGGAGCTGTACACAGAGCTGCAGGCCCTGATATCCGATGTTCAAAATATCATCAAATCCATACATAGCCAGGAAATGATTAACAATACCAAGGCGAAAGAAGTTATGGAAGATTTAAGAAAAAAGATAGGACATGTACAAACGGGTCAAAGAGGCCATAGCGCCTATACCCAATCCCAGAATATAAGTGAAGGTATCTTTATTGACCAAAAAAAATAGACCTTTGGATACACAATAGATGTATCCAAGGGTTTTATTATGCCTATTTCAGGAGGGAGCTTGTTATGACAAAGGACTTGGTATTCTATGGAACCAGCGCCGCCGAAGGTATCCCCAGCCCATTCTGTTCCTGTTCGGTATGCGAAAATGCCCGCCGGGAGCGAGGGAAGGAGATTCGCAGGCGATCCATGTTTCGCATCAACGAGGAGGTCTGTATAGATCTTGGTGCGGATGCTCTGCAGCAGGCTATTGAATTTGGCGACTTTACCGGCTTGCAACATGTTTTGGTGACCCATACCCACGAGGACCATTTTGACTATATGATGATGAACGTCAGGAAAATGGCAATTGAGCGCACCCAGGAACCCCTTCACTATTATTTCACCGACAAGGCCTATGATATCGTCGAGTTTTACCGTAGTAATTCCATAATCATAAAGGGCATGATTTCAGCACTGGAGGAAAGCGGGATTGTTGCCTTTCACAGGCTGGAATTTGGAAAGACCTCCGTTATTGCCGGAATGGAGGTTACACCCCTGCGGGGGAACCACTTTGGCAGCATGGGGGAAAACAGCGCCAACTACCTTGTCCGGCTGCCTGATGGAAGGAAGCTTTACTATGGTCTGGATACGGGCTGGTATCTGGAGGAAACCTTTGAAGCCCTTAAAGGTGTGGAACTGGACATTTTGATCAGCGAATGTACCTTTGGACTTACACCCGGGAGGGGAGAGCGGCCGGGTGGACACCTGGATGCCTTCAGCTGTATGAATCTGTTCCACGCTCTGGCGGAGCAGAGTACAGTTGGCCCGGATACCAATATATTCCTGACCCATATAAACCACTATACATCCACCCATAAGGATCTGGAATCCTATTTTGCCGAACAAAATTTCTCCAGCCCCATTACAGTGGCCTGGGACGGACTGTCAATAAAGTAAGTCTGTCTATGTTAAACAAGACTATACATTAAGCAGTCCTTATCAAACAAATCTATGTTTTAGGTAAGTATATATCAAGTAGGCCTGTGTCTAAGAAGCCTGGCAGCAAGTTTATATGAATGAAATGCAATACAGGGATAAAAGAGGCTGTGTCCAAGGGTACTTGGGAAAACCCGTAATATTGACACACACCGGCTTGTTATATACAATACTTATAATAGCCTATTGTGTAATAGCCTATTGTGCTAGATCATAATCTTAAGTAATGAGCGGTTAATAGCCATTACCAGCATATGTTTGACTGGCACAACGCGTTATATTAGATGTAAGGAGGTTTAGTATGGGGAAGAATATAGTACAGAAAATAATACAAAGCCATCTGGTATCGGGTGAGATGATACCGGGGCAGGAGATAGCAATTAAGATAGATCAGACCCTAACCCAGGACTCCACCGGGACTATGGCTTATCTGCAGTTCGAAGCCATGGGAGTTCCAAGGGTAAAGACCAAAAAGTCTGTCGCATATATCGATCATAACACCCTTCAGGCAGGATTTGAGAATGCCGATGATCATAAATATATACAGACCATCGCGTCCAAACACGGGATCTACTTCTCAAGGC
>JAAYRX010000096.1 GCA_012518535.1 Clostridiales bacterium
ATCCCGGACTATGGGAGCCCACCGATGAGTGGAATAATGACTACTCCCATGACAGACTGTGGAGCTAATAATCTGTCACTGCTCTAAAATAAGAAACTTTAACTAACTAGAAACATATACTTTTTCTTTGCATATACAACATCTATATTTGGGTTTTACCCAATATAGGTGTTGTATGTGTGTTCCCACAATAACGCTTTCCGGATAATCATCATATTATCTTTAAAAAGGATGGGATTTTATCTATGATAGAAAGAATAAAGGCTTTAAAGCACGATTTCAAATCAGAGGTGCAGGATTTCCTGGGATTTTGGGAAAAGTATGTTATCCATAGCGGCGATGATGTCTTCTATGGTATGGTTGATTCCGAACTCATCCCCCATCCCGACGCTAGCAAGCATATTGTTTTGGGGGCAAGATTGGTCTGGACCTTTTCATCAGCATACCGTATATTCAAAAAAGATTCATATAAGTTTTTATCAAAACGACTTTATGACTTTTTTATTTCCCATTTCATGGATGAAGAACACGGGGGAGCTTTTTGGGAATTAAATGCCGACGGTACTCCACTGGATACCAGTAAGCGGATTTATGGACAGGCTTTTGCAATATATGGCCTATCGGAATACTACCGTGCCTTCGGGGATGTTAATGCCCTTAACCAAGCTATTTCCGTATATAATTGCCTGGAAACCCATGCCTACGATAGGGTGAACAAAGGCTATTATGAGGCCTTCTCAAGGGATTGGAATATGGATGAGGTGGAACAGGTCAGCAATCTGAACCCGTATTCATCAGCATCAAAGACCATGAACACCCATTTACATCTCCTGGAAGCCTATACTTCCCTATACAGGGTATGGAAGGATGAAGGCCTGAAAGAAAAATTGAAAGAGCATATACATGTTATGATAGACAAGATCCTTAACCATGAGCATTGGCATTATATGCTCTACTTAAGCGATAACTGGCAATCCCAAAGCCCTGATATTTCATATGGACATGATATTGAGGGTAGCTGGCTGCTATGGGAAGCCGCTGAGATTATTGGGGACCCGGAACTCGACGAATATGTCAAATCCATATCCTTGAAGATGGCGGAAGCCGTTTTTAATGAAGGATGGCATCCCGAGGGTGGTATTATCTATGAAAGAGATCCCGAGAAGGGAACAGTACACGAATTTCGTTCATGGTGGGTACAATCGGAAGCTCTGGTAGGATTTTATAACGCATGGCAATTGAGTGGCGATGATAAGTATTTAAAGGCCACCTTGGATATCTATGAGTTCATAGATAAGGAATTAACCGACCATGAGAATGGAGGATGGTTCTCCAGTGCCATTTCGGATAATATACCGGGAATTAGGGCTGATGGGTGGACCTGCCCATATCATAATGCAAGGATGTATTTCGAGCTAATCGAAAGACTATAAGCCTATTGAAAGGGGAAATCATCTATGGTGACTGAAAGAAAGGTAGCTCTGATTACTGATGGCTCTCATCCATCGGCTGCTTCCATTGCAGAAAAATTAGAGAGTCAAGGGATAACAGTTGTAAAAAACTATCCAAGATCTGAAAATAAGGGACCCATTGACGGGGAGCCTGATTCCTTTGCTTTTGATACCTGGTCTTATGAGGAGATGAGCAGGCTTTTAGAGTTGATAGTCGAAGGGATTGGAAATGTAAAATACCTTATCCATAGCGATAATGTGGTTTTCCGTTCCTCCATCGAGGAAATTTCCGAGGACGACTTTAAAAGGGTCGTGGATTATAATGCCAAAAGCGCCTTTATGACCACGAAGGTATTTGCCGAACATATGGCCCGAAATGATGGTGGTGCCATAGTCTATCTGTCAAGCGTACATGATGACAAGCCAACGGGTTGTGCTTTTGCATACAGCGTAGGTAAAGGTGCCGTAAAAATGCTGTGCAAAGAAATGGCCTTGTTTTACGGCCGGCAGGGTGTACGAGCAAATGTGGTTGAATTGGATCCTGTCGAGGAACAAGTCGAACTCTTCGATAGCCTCATTTCACCATATAACTATGATGCAGCTACGAAAATACCGCTTCGTCGATTGGCAAAACCCGAAGACTGTGCTGGAATCGTTAGTTTTCTACTCTCTGATGAAGCTTCATTTATAAACGGTGCCGATGTTCGTGTAGATGGTGGTCATCTGCTCTACTACTTTGATCGATAAGGGTGATAAAAATGGATAGATTATTAGAAGGACGCGTTGCTGTTGTTACAGGTGGCGGAAAAGGTATAGGCGGCGGAATCAGCAGAGCTTTGGCTGCTCAAGGTGCCAAAGTAGTGTTCAACTACAACTCCAATCCGGACTTTGCGGAACGAACCGTTGATGAGATAAAGCAAAATGGTGGCGAAGCCTACACCTGTCTTGTAAACGTACAGAACCGTGAACAGGTCGATGCCATGATGCAAAAGGCCGCAGAACTCTATGGTGGTATTGATATACTGGTTAACAATGCTGCCTGGCAGCCTAATATGGATATAGATGAATGTACGGAAGAGGTCTATGACGGAGTTATAGATATAAACCTGGGCGGCTATTTCCGTTGTATACAATCTGCTCTACCTTACCTGAAGAAGAGCGAACACCCCAGAGTTATCAATATATCTTCCATACACGGTAAACGTCCAACCGATTTTGATGTGTGTTATTCTATGTCCAAGGGCGGAATTGAGATGCTGACCAGGGAAGCTGCCATGGAACTTATACAATATGGTATCCGTGTAAATGCCCTGCTGCCCGGAGGTACCAAGATCGAATTTAAGTCCGGTAAGACACAGCCTTTTAAATTTAAGAGAATAGAAAGAGAACGGCAGTATGGCTTCCGTGGAGTCGGTACGCCGGAAGATGTAGCAAATGCAGTTATATTCTTAGCCTCCGAGAAGGGCAGCCATATAAATGGTACCAGCATAAGGCTCGATAGGGGTGCCATACTCTTTTAATTGGTATGGTTCAAGCTTATCCTGCTTATAGCTTTACCCAAGATTGACAATAAAATATCAAAAAACCACGAGGGTCTCCCCTGCTATGATTGGGAGGCCCTCTTGCTGATTATGATATATATCCACCTGTTTATGATTGGATCTTATCCTGATTTGTTGGTATCATTTGAGTATGTCCTGTACTCACTAAACTATTTATTTGAAATTTGTTCACTAATATTTCTAATACTCTCCAGGAGAATTTCCTCAACATCCGGTACAAATGTACCCCCAAATATATTGGTATTTGGCTCATAGCCTCCCTCTTCAATGATTTGCGGTGTAGGTATGTATCCAATATATCCATTGGCATATCCAACAACTATAGTATACCCATCATCAAACAAGGAACTTATATGGACACCTACCTGGTTGCACACCTCACCATCCAGACCAATAACCCTTACATCCTCTGACAGCTTAAAAACGGATACCTGTACCTCGGATTCCTGCGTGGCATCCACCTGATCCTCTTTAGGGGTACCGCTTTCGTCTATGAATACGGGTACTCTTTCCAGGTGGGTCTCCAGCTCGGGAGCCACCTTTTCCATCCCACAACGCATTATGTTATACACATCGTTGGCAAGGATATTTCCGGTAAAGATAACATCGCTGTAGAATGTATCACGGTATTCATCATCCGCCACAAGAACAGCCGGGTTTATATCTGCACCGGCCCCCTGCAGAAACATGGCCTCGGCACCTGGAAACTTTCTGTTGATTTGGCTGATGGCTGCGCCCGGAAAATCAGCGGATATGTATAGGTTATCGTGATATAGTACCACCGGGTGACAGGGACAGGTAAATAGGATAACCCTGGGTCTGTCCTCCTCATTCTTTATGGCCATTACAAAGATCTTCCTGTCTATCTCCCCTTGGGGGTTTGGGCCTATCCTTACGCCATCAGGTGTTTTCTGTCTTCTATCCATGCCTATATAGGTCTCACCGTAACCTATTTCCAGATATCCCTCCCTGAACGAAGCCAGGCATTTCTCCACACAGCTTATTATTCTTTCCCTTAGAAACTCCCTGAATTTTATGGTGTCATCATTACCTCCCGGCATGATTCCCTGTATGCCAAGGAGGACACAGGACCTGCATGGGTGTGTACGGTGTGGACCAATATATCCTTACCATTAATCCCAAAACGTTCCTCTATAATCGCCTTGACCCCATTAACAAAACCTCTCTCTATCATACAGATATCGAGGGTTATAATTAGGATTCTCCTATCGCCATCGTCTATCATAAGTGTTCTGGCGTATAGGTCATCGTAGACCCCCTCACTCTTCGATGTCCTGGAAGCAAATCCTGACATACGGGTTGGCCACCCTGGTGTAATTAGTTCTTTTGCAAATGAATATTTCATGGAATAACCCCCTAATAAGTAAAAATTGTCAATGAACTACCTAGTAGACGTATAGTATCGCGCACAAGTCAAGACCATGATGAATGAAGAGGAAATAGTCAAACCCCCCGCAAAAGCAGGGGGTTTTTAGTGAATTGTTAACTTTTATAAATATTGGCCTGTTAATTATTCTGATTCTCAAGCCAAGCATTCAAGTCCTCCTGCATGGCTTCCTGCATCTCTCTCAGACCGGCTGCTTCTACTGCCTCTACCATTTTTGCATGGGTTGCATCAAAGTCATTAACTGCACCGGTACCCATAATCCAAGAGAACTCTGCCATAGCATTGTCATAAGCAGCAGCCTCAGCTTGATAATCTTCCGCATGGAGGAACCTGTATCCCAGCGTAATGTGCTTGGGTGCTTCCTCTTTGGTTATACGGAAGCCTTCATGTTTATTTGGATCCTCATGATCACCCAGCCAATGGTTAAATACGTTACCAACGGTCCAGGGAAGTATACTGGTGGTCCAGGTATTTCCTTCTATAGCTTTAACCAGCTTCGGCTCTTCCTGTACTACTTCATGATGAACTCCTTCCAGACCCCATACCATCAGATTTACAAGTTCCTTATTGGTATGCATCATGTTTATGAACATCATAGCACGTTCGGGATCCTCTGAGG
>JAAYRX010000097.1 GCA_012518535.1 Clostridiales bacterium
GATTCAGGAGGGAAAATATAAAGAGTCCTAGTTCGGCGGTAAAGGCCAGCAGCAGGGCTAAGTACAAATACTTCTGCTTAGTCAGATTCTTTTCCATGGAATATAGGATGCTGTACTCATATGGAACGGTTACCAGGTCCTTTTTTACCGCCAGGAGTATTTGGCATCCCCGGATGTCGGGAACATTCTGGTGAATTGCTTTTACATCCCAATCCCCTCCGATATAGTTGTGGAATTGCGTACCCCAGTATCCGTTTTTGCTTTCGTATATATCCAGGGGTTTCCCGGCATTTTGAGTCACGAATCTATTCCCGTCATAGTGGATATAAAAGTCATAGCCCTTTGGCAGGGTTAGGGGTTGGTCATTGGAAATTCCAAGATCGGTAGCGGAGTTGGTTAGAGAAACATCAGCCTCTGGATTTGCGGCATAGTAGATTAGATTCTGGCCCTCGGCCCTGAATGACCCAAGCTGCCAGTCCACATAATTTCGAAAGTCCCTCTCCGCCTGTATCCTTTCCATGGCTTTACGCTCATTTTCATCCATGTCGTCATCATAGTCATAATATAGATCGCCGACTTTGGCTAAATCCCCTTCATAGTCGTAGTCCCAGTCATGGGTTATATACTCGGCCAGGAAGTGAAACTTCTCCCCCAAAAAATCCTTGAACTGCTGGGTATCCCTATAATCCAGACCAATAATGTTCGTACCCAGATAATTAACCTGATAGCTCCCACTGAAGGCAGCGGTCAGGCTGAAAACCACTATGTTAATACCGATAAAGAGATACAACCATATTCTAAAGGGTCTAGATCTTTTCAATTCGATATCCAATTCCCCACACCACCTTTAAGTACTCGGGCTCCCTGGGATTTATCTCTATCTTTTCCCTGATCCTGCGGATATGCACCATGACGGTATTCTCCACGCTGTAGGGTGTTTCATTCCATACCCTTTCGTAGATCTCATCCGCCGAGAAAATGCGTCCCATGTTCTTCATAAGCAGCTCCACGATCCCGGTCTCCGTTGCCGTTAACCTGACGGGGACCCCATCAGCCGTTAGGCAGCGGGCATCGGTATCAAAGGCCAGCCTCCCGGTCCTTATGATGTTGCTGCCGTTGGAGTTTACATCTCCCAGGGTCATATATCTTCGGATCTGGGATCTCACCCTGGCCATG
This sequence comes from Clostridiales bacterium, assembly GCA_012518535.1. Classification (GTDB taxonomy): domain Bacteria; phylum Bacillota; class Clostridia; order Caldicoprobacterales; family UBA3941; genus UBA3941. The sequence goes on from JAAYRX010000097.1 coordinate 1,177, forward strand.
AGCTCCATAGGATTAAAAGGCTTGGTAACGTAGTCGTCCGCTCCCATGGACAAGCCCAGGATCTTATCCGAGTCCTCGGATTTTGCAGATAGGATAATTATAGGTATATTTTTGTCCTGACGTATCTTCATGGTAGCCGATAGACCATCCAGCCGGGGCATCATTATGTCCAGTAGAATCAAATGAATGTCCTGGCTGCTTATGGCATCCAGGGCCATTAAACCATCATAGGCCACTATAACCCTGTAACCTTCGTTTTGGAGGTTGATGCTAATGGCTCTCACAATCTCCCTGTCATCATCTACAACCAATACACACGGCTTTTCCATACGTCTCACCTTCCCTAATAACTAAACAATAGATAAACCACTGAACCCTAGGGTTATTATAGCTGAATATCCTTACGAAAAGATAGCCCTGTTTCTTACGGAATTCTTAATCTGTCTTAGGTAGGGGTCAATCTGTTTTTCATTGACAAATGTACCCATGAACTTGCTCACTTTGAGATGGCTGAAAGAAAGAGAGGTTATCCACTTCCAACGTTTCGGTAAGATTCTAAATAAACTTTATACCGGAAGGATAGTACGAAACATTATTAGTTGATAGGCTTGC
>JAAYRX010000098.1 GCA_012518535.1 Clostridiales bacterium
GGGGACGTTTCGTTTGTCACATTTTTTATGATAACAAGGAGATGTTTCTTTAGCAATCGGATATAAAAACAAACATCAAAGCCGACCAGGGATATTCCTGGTCGGCTTCATCTTTGTCACGATTATCTTTCGATTACTTGCCCTAGACCCTGGCAAAATGCTTTTGAACTACATAATACGCTGGCTTGGGCTCCTCATCAGGGGTGGTAATTCCCCAAGCTGTTTCACAAGGGCAGTTGGGATAACGGCAGTTGAAGCATACGTCCGGATCACTCCAGCTATAGACAAATGCTCCACATACATGAGGGTGGGCCAGCATCTTCGTCAATACTTCGTCATAGAAGGCTGCCTGACCTTCGTTGGTGTGACGATATTTTTTGCTTCCACCGGGCCATTTGCGAAGTAGATGGGGAATAAAGCCCAGAGCGTTTTCAGCCCAGTCTTCCCTGGGGCTTTCCATGACTCTCTTTGCCAAGTGGTAGGGCAGACGCTCTACAAAGCCTTCGGGATCCTCGTATACTTCCTCGAAACTTTCAAAACCGGCGGATCTTACATAAGCCAGGGCCTCTTCCTCAGTATATATTTCACCTTTACTGGAGAACCCAAATTCCTGTACCAATACGGGCAAACCCACCGCATTATAAGCGGCATCAATCTCTGAAATGATATCATCCGGTTCACCGTCGGACCAGGTACCACGATAGGAGTCAACCCCCATATAGTCCAACATGTGGTGGTAGGGCTTGATCTCCTCGATCATCTTCTGTACATCCGGGCCGACACCTGCACTGTTGTAACCCAAAACAGCATCCGGATCGCCCTTATGAACGCCCTTAATGCCTGCAATGATATAGGCGGGGGCCTGTTCCAGGGTCAACGGGATGCGAAAGTGGAATACATTGAGCTCATTGGTGATCTGATAGCCGCCTACTCCGGCAGCCTTTAGGTCACGGGCCAGCCATTCAAGGGTCCTTTCCACTACTTCCAAACCTTCCGGCGTAGCAGGGTCAATGCCAAATTCCACGAAAGCGCGGGGATAGGGTGTTACACACATGGTTTTGAGACCTGCGTCGGCATACCTGTTTACCCTGTTCCGGTAAGCTATGTATTCGGGAGTCAATTCACCAAATTTACCTGGCTTAAAGGGGAAGGGCACATCATTCCTAACCCAGCCTATGTTGGCTTTTTTTATTAGGTCCACGTTGTCCCGGGGATGGCATACACCTGTGATGAAACGGTCTGTTTTTGCTAATATAATCATAGAAAGTTCTCCTTTCTTAAATCCGTTACTATGTCAAGTGTCAAGGGGACGTTTCGTTTGTCACCAAATTTCTATATAAATATCCTCGCAATGGCAAATAAGTCACTCCACTGATTATTCCCGGATAGTATTATTAATTATTACATCTGGACTGTATTATCCGTTGATACCACCTTGGATCTATCCAACCTGTCCAAAACCACCACCAGCACCAGGCAAATAACAAACAATATGGTCGTGAGAACAAAGGGCAGCTCCTCCGAGATAGAGGACAGTGTCCCCCCTATATACCCAAAGGGGGCTGTTATACCAAAGAGGATAACATATAGGATGGACATGGTCTTGGCCCTTTCACTATCATCAATGGAATTTGCCATCATGGATTCCACGAATGGGTAGGATACCGCTGTACCATAGGCAGTTAGGGCGGTTGATATAATAACCATAGAAAAGCTTTCAACAGGTGAAATTACCAGCAATAAGTTACTAAGTACCATTGCAGCGAAGGCACTCATCAGGGGCAGCTTAAACTTAAGTCTTCCCAGGGCGGGCATAACAAGAATATATACAAGCAGCATTGCTGCTGATTGTACAACCGGGAAAAGGGACAGGCTCTGTTGGCTGAAGCCCAATCTCTGGGTCAATACTATGGCAAAAAAATTGGTCCTGATAATATTGTTAATATTGGTAAATACGGACAAGAGGAAGGCTACCATGGTATATGGAGAGGAAACCAACTTCTTTGCTGCAACTATATAATCCTTTATACTGCCAAGAAAATTCTCGTTTTTGGACTCTTCCATTCTTATAAGACCCTGTTTCGTCTCGCGAACCAGATAATTTCTCAGAAAAAACATAGTAGTCATAGAAATACAAGCGAAGAAGTACATCCCTCTCACAGCGGGTACCAAATCAAATCTTTTTACCAGAAGTCCCCCAAGGGGAGCAACGAAGCCTGCTAAAATTCCCGCAACCTGTAACAAGGTATATGCATGCACCCTATCTTCAGGAGCCGTATCTTCAACAAGAAGGCAGGTCCATGAAGTATGAACAATCCTCACAAAACTATTGATTATTGCTGCAA
>JAAYRX010000099.1 GCA_012518535.1 Clostridiales bacterium
AGAATTAGTATTTGGTTAACAATACCATGCTAATAAGGCCTTGATTACATATAGGAGTAGTCTACCTTATTTTATTGGTATAATATACCATTGCATTGTGCAAGATAATCTAGCACAATAGGTTAAGTTAATATAGCTCCTTTATCGGCAGAGCTTACCATTCTCGCATATCTGGCCAGGTATCCCTTCTTTATCCTGGGCTCCGGAGCCTTCCACCTACTCATCCTGGACTGCAGCTCCTCGTCGCTGATCTTCACATCCAATACTCCCTCCGGAATATTGATAGAAACTATATCTCCCTCCCGAACCGCAGCTATAGGTCCGCCCTCCATGGCTTCCGGGGATATATGGCCTATGGATGCACCTCGGGTAGCTCCGGAAAATCTGCCATCGGTCAATAGGGCTACATCCTTATCAAGGCCCATACCTGCAATAGCCGAGGTTGGTGAAAGCATCTCCTTCATACCCGGCCCGCCTTTGGGGCCTTCATAGCGAATTACTATAACATCCCCTTTTTTTATCTTACCGCCCAAAATGGCTGCAAAGGCATCCTCTTCCGAATCAAACACCCTGGCTGGGCCCTCATGGACCATCATTTCCGGCGCAACTGCAGATCGCTTAACCACCGCACCGTTGGGTGCCAAATTCCCTCTCAGAACTGCTATGCCTCCAGTCTCACTATAGGGATCCTCAATAGGCCGGATCACATCATTATCCAGGACTCCGACCTTCTCTATATTGGTCCCCATCCTATGCCCGGTCACCGTCATCAAATCCAGATCTATGAGGTCCTTTTTTGAAAGCTCTTTTATTACAGCCTGTACACCGCCGGCGGCATATAGATCCTCTATATGGTGTTCTCCTGCAGGGCTGAGCCTGCACAGATTCGGGGTCCTCATGCTTATTTCGTTGATAATATCCAGGTTCATCTCCACCCCTGCCTCATGGGCAATAGCCGTTAAGTGGAGTACCGAATTTGTCGAGCAACCCAAGGCCATGTCCACCGTAAGGGCGTTCTGAAATGCCTTTTCTGTCATGATATCCCTTGGACGGATATTCTTTTCTACCAGATCCAGGATCTTCATTCCTGCCTTCTTGGCCAGTCTGGTGCGCTCGGCATAAACCGCCGGTATTGTTCCATTGCCCGGCAGTCCCATGCCCAATGCTTCGGTCAGGCAGTTCATGGAATTGGCGGTGAACATACCGGCACAGGAGCCACAGCTACGGCAAGCATCCTCTTCTATGTCATATAGCTCCTCCTCCGTCATCATCCCGGCACTGACGGCGCCAACCCCCTCGAATACCGAGTTCAGGTCGAGGTTTCTTCCCCGTTTCTTTCCTGCCAGCATAGGTCCCCCGCTTATGACTATTGAGGGAATGTTAAGTCTGGCCGCTGCCATAAGCATGGCAGGCACTATCTTATCGCAGTTGGGTATAAGTACCAGTCCATCAAATCCATGGGCCATTGTCATCGCCTCGATGCTGTCTGCTATGAGTTCACGGGATGCCAGTGAATAGTTCATGCCCACATGGTTCATGGCAATACCGTCGCATACTCCGATGGAGGGAAACTCTATGGGGGTACCCCCTGCCATCCTTATACCGCTTTTAACTGCTTCTGCTATAGTATCCAAATGTATATGTCCCGGCACTACCTCGTTTTGGGAGTTTACCACCCCTATAAGGGGCAGCGCCAATTCCTCGTTGGTATACCCCATGGCCTTAAACAGAGACCTATGGGGTGCCTTTTCGTAACCTTTTTTCACCCTATCACTTATCATTAAGTTACCCTCCTCATCGGTGGCGAAACTGAAACTCAATAAATATCATCGCGTTAAGATCTTAGGCAATGCAGTCCGCTAGTCCATAGTGTTCCAATATATTATATCGTCCAGCTTTCGCTTCGGCACATGCAGAACATTATTTTCGTCCTTATAATATCTAATACTTCCCTTTTCGTCCTCCCATACTGATTCCTCAGCCGGATATCCCAGGGATATAACCGTATCAATCTCTACATCCTCGGGAATACTAAATTCTTCTGCCAGATTCTCTCTCTGCACAGCTCCAAAGAGGCAGCTGCCAATACCATAACCCCATGCTCCCAGGAGGATGGACTGGGCTGCTAAACCGATATCATGGTTGGTATATGGCCCCTTTTTGCCGGGAACCAGAATCACGATATATGCTACGGGCTTTTCTCCTTCTTTTGGGTCTCCATCCGGCCTTAGATACCCGGCCCAGGAAAGATTAACAAAGACCTTCTCCAGCAGGGCAGGGTCATCCACAATTAAGTATCTAAGAGGCTGGAGATTTGAAGCGGAGGGAGCCAGCCTTGCGCCGTCCACCAGGTCCCTTAGGATCGCGGGATCGATTCTATCCTGTTTGTACTTCCGAATAGTCCTTCTTCCCTTGATAATATCCATAAAATTCATCCCTGTTACCTCCTATTTATTTTATCCCTGATCTTTCCCATGCTCTTAAAAAAGGGTAGGGGTTGATGGCCTTTTCTCCTGAACCGGTCCAATCGTCCCGTTCATACATGCCAAAATGCAGATGTGGAGCAAACTTACCGGTGGTACTTTCTTCGCCATAACCGGTATCCCCGGCATAGCCTATTATCTGACCCTTTTTAACCTTATGTCCTATATCCAGGCCGTCTTCATACCGCGATAGATGGGCATAATAGTAGTAAATTCCGTCATTTCCCCTTATTCCTATGCGCCAACCCCCCAGTTCCAGCCAGCCCTTTTTCTCTACTACACCATCGCATACAGCCAGGAGAGGGGTACCCATATCGCACATTATATCAATTCCCTCATGACTGCGCTGGCCGCCATAGCTTCTCCCATCACCATAATCGTTTTCATAGTCGTATTTGTAGCCGTTAATGGGAAAGACCTTGTCCTGATAAACACCGATTATATATTCAAGGGATTTTATCTCTTTCTCTATTTTTTTTATAAACTTACTTTCATTATTATAGTCTTTAAGCTTTTCCGACAGTTCCCGTGGAGAACTTATACCCCGCAGATGAAGGGCTATCTGTTCCGCCCTCCCCGGGCTTATCTCCTCCTTGGGGATTTCTTCCGCCCTGTCAACGGCCAAGAGATAATACCAGGGTACGCCATGGGCATCGCCTGCATCAAAATACATCTCCAGATGCTGGCTGTCAAATTCTACGATCTTGTATTCTGTATAAAAATCCTTCTCCTGGATCCTGTTAAGGATCAATAAAACTATAAATATAGTAACCAGGGCCAGAAAGGGATAAAACCTTTTACCGTTTATTCTAAATCTTCTCCGCCGACCCACCCTATACCTGACGGTCCCCATAATTGTCACCATCCCGGATATTATTATGACTATTCTGTTATAAGCTTCCAGCCTCTAATAAATAGTCTATTATCTTTTGGATGGATTTACAACGATTCCAAACGAAATTAACCTCTATTATAATAGATTATGGCTATTGACCTCTCCCCCCTCCATCCGCTTAGCAATAACTCATTACCCTTACAAGTTATGATCCAGTTGGCTGTATTTATATGATTTGCCATATTAGTACTGCTACTAGGTAGGATGGATTTATGGAATCAGATTAAGGTTCAATAGCCATTACCAACATATTTCTAGTTACTACAATATACTAGGTCATATCTCCCGGGCAATAAGGCTTCCCATCCTGTCAGTTCCTACCTCTTTCATCCCGGGCTCCATAATATCTCCGGTCCTGTACCCCATATCCAGTACCGACGAAACCGCCCTTTCTATGTCCGCCGCCCCATCATACATATCAAAGCTATGCCGCAGCATCATGGCAACACTCATAATGGTGGCTATGGGATTCGCCTTGTCCTGTCCTGCTATATCCGGAGCCGAGCCATGAATGGGCTCATATATGCCGGGATTTTTATCCCCCAGGCTGGCAGAGGGCAACATGCCCAGTGAGCCGGTAAGCATGGATGCCTCGTCACTTAAGATATCCCCAAACATGTTCTCCGTGACTATTACATCGAATTGTTTTGGGTTTCGAATCAGCTGCATTGCTGCATTATCCACATACATATGGTTTAGCTCTACTTCCGGGTAGTCAGGCGCAACCGCCA
>JAAYRX010000100.1 GCA_012518535.1 Clostridiales bacterium
CCTTTGGCTTCACCTATGAGCTGCAAGAGAGCTGTAACATAATATGGGCCCATATCCATCATCGGTCCGCCGCCGCGCTTATAGTAAAACTCTGGATCATGATGCCAAGTTTCGTGACCATGGCAAATCATAGCACAATTAGCACCAATAACTTCTCCTATAATACCATCGTCTATGAGCTTGCGGGCTGTCTGTATGCCTGCGCCCATGAAGGTATCAGGTGCTCCACCCAGGCAAAGCCCATTTTTTTCGGCAAGCTCCACCAGCTCTTTTCCTTCCTCCATATCAATGCCAAGGGGTTTTTCAGAATAAACATGTTTACCGTGCAAGAGAGCCTGTTTTGTAACTTCATAATGCTCATAAGGACGTGTAAGATTGAGAACAACCTCCACTTCGGGATCATTAAAGGCTTCATACATATCGGCGTAAATTTTTGGCGTATTGATCTTTACACCTTTATCCTGTTGGTTCTTTATGTAGGAAACTCCCCTTTGGGCACGTTCCGGAATCAGGTCGCAGACACCATAGAGCTCGACTTCCCGAAAAACATTTGCGATATTCTGAAGGTATATACCACTGATATCGCCCACACCAATCATTGCAACTTTTACCGGTTTCATACTTCTAGATCCTCCTTGTACAATTAGTATTGTGTTAAGCAGTGGGTAAGGCCACCGTTTAACCGTCATATTTTATAATGATTCGTATTAATAAAAATGAATATCATGATACAAATATTTTGTTGATATATATTGCTTTTTTCTGTAAGATATTATCATAATAGTAACTGGTCAGTTGGGGTTTCAAAAAACTTAGATTTTCAGAAAACAGCATGACCATCGAACTATATTTTTGGGGACTTCACATATTAACCGGGGAAGAGCAATCACCTACCATAATCAATGGGGAAAGGTTGATATGATGATTCTACCACAGTATTAAATACATTAAAAGGTCTTTCGCTTATGGAGTATTCTGGGAATTCTTATAGTGACATCAGTACCGGCTAAAAGGCGGAGAAGCCATCATAAGGGAACAAGGAGTTACGGTATGGTATTTAGAAAAGCATCCTGTAGGGATATACAAGAAATCTTGAAGATCATAGAGGAGGCAAAGGTTTCAATCAGTGAGCTGGGGATTGATCAATGGCAAAATGGCTATCCTAACAGGCAAATTTTAGAAGACGATATCAGTAACGGGAATTCCTATGTCCTCTTAAAGGATAATATAATTATCGGCACCGTAGCCATTATATTTGGCAATGAAAATGCTTATGAAACTATTTATGACGGACAATGGTTGAGTAACAAGGACTATGCAACATTACATAGAATAGCTATTCATTCTGACCATAAGGGGTTTGGATTTGCATCCGTAGTATACAATGAAGCTAAGAGAATATGCCTGAATAGCGGCATCCATGGTATAAGGATTGATACCCATGAAGGCAATATTCCCATGCAAAGGTCCTTATCAAAAAGTGGATTTGAATATTGCGGGATAGTCTTCCTGGAAGACGGTAGCAAGAGGTTGGCCTATGAAAGCTTATTTTAGCTCTTTTCTTAAAAAATTGTCCGTATAACATCAAACACTCATCTCGGTTGACAATTTGCAGGGGGTATCCAAGGGTAATAAAACTAAAAAGGTGGGGATAAGGTGAAACGGTGGAATCTAAATGAGATAAAGGGAGTGATACCCGCATTGGTGACGCCATTTAATGAGGATGAATCATTAAGTGAAGAAAAAGCCAGGCACCTTGTAGATTACCTCATAGACGCCGGTGTGGACGGATTCTATCTTACGGGAAGTACAGGGGAAGGGTTTTTGATGGATACCTGGGAAAGACAAAGGGTAGTCGAGATAGTTACAGACCAGGTAAAAGGCAGGCTTCCTGTAATAGTACACGTTGGGGCCATATCAACTAAAATAACTATCGAACTTGCGAGGCATGCCCATGAATGTGGTGCATCGGCGATATCATCGGTACCACCCTTCTACTATAGATTTGGATTGGATGAGATTTACAAATATTATAAGGACATATCTGATGCCGTGCCCCTTCCTTTGATTATATACAACATTGCTGCCACAACCGGAGTTGATATGGGCGTTGACGCAATTACCAGGCTTGAGAAAATAGAAAATGTAAAGGGGATAAAGTTTACATCTACAAACCATTATGAAATGCAGAGAATAAGAGAAAGATTAAGGCCCGGATTTGCCATATATTCCGGGACGGACGAGATGGCTCTTTCGGGAATGCTTATGGGGGCAGACGGTGTAATCGGTAGCAGTTATAATTGCATGCCGGAGGTATTTATAAACATCCTTAAAAGCATAGAGAGAAATGATATAAAAAAGGCACAGGAATACCAGACAATTGCCAACTGTATCATCGAAATATTCGGGAAATATAACTATCATGTATCCCTAAAACAGGCAATGAAATGGTTAGGTGTGGATTGTGGGAGAAACAGGAGACCATTTAAGAGTCTTAAAACTGAAGAGATAGAGGCACTAAGAATGGACCTGTCAGGGTTTAAGAAGAAAGGCCCTTATAGTGTAAAAATTTTAGAGGTTATATAAGAAGGGAGCACCGAGTATGCAAATTACCTTTAATAACGGAAACGATAAAAATTATCAGCATATGCTGAACAATCTTCTAAAGGATATCTTTTTTGATTTTCAGTTTTGGTACGACCTTAACCTTTGGGATAAAAACTATGAAAGCTATTCAATCGTTGTGGACGGGGAGATAGTTTCCAATATATGCCTCTATAAGTCAGAGATAGTTTTTAAACAAAAGCGTTATACCGCTTTGTCTATTGGGGCTGTAGCAACAAAACAGGAATATAGGGGCAGGGGTCTGTCACGGGTTTTAATGGAGCACATTATCAGCAAATACGAAGGTATTCCCATGTATCTGTCTGCTAACGATGGCGTCGTTGATTTCTACCCCAGGTTTGGATTTAAACGTATATTTGAAAAGCTGCCCGTTTGTGAAACTGAAATTGATAACCATATCAGTCCAATTAAGTTACAATACGATGATCCCAAGGTGTGGGACTACGTGTATAACCGTAAAAACTATTCGGATAGGCTCGACTGTCTGAATACCAAGAGCATAAACATGTTCCATATATACTTTGGATACCTCAAAGACTCGATATATGAAATACCGGAGCTTAAAACAATGGTAATTGCAGAACAGCAGGAATCAACGCTTAAGCTGATAGGTGTTTTTTCTCTGATGGATATTTGCTTTGGTGACCTGGCCAAACACATTCCATTTCATAGTGTAAAGAAGGTGGAATTTGGGTTTATGCCCTATTGGCCTGATATTGAATATAACATGCATGATTATGAGACTGACCCCATATTTGTCAGAAATATTTCATGCGATCTCGGAGATTTTAAGTTCCCGGAGCTATCCACCACATAGTCGGAAATCAGATTGGTTAGAACTTTCTGCTGGAACTTCCATTGAGTTATATTCGGGTTGCATAACACATGAGTATTGGTATTGTAGTATTTCATGGATGGATGGGAAACACATTGTACTATGGGGTATATATAAATGGACTGTTATTCTATGGGAGGTCTGTACATGTTAAGGTTGCCTAGTGATAATATCTACCTTGCAGCCCTTGAAAAGGAAGATTGCAGGAAATTATGGGAGGATTACGAATATGATTTCCAATCAGCGACTGAACCCCTTAATATAGGGAATTCCAATACGAAAGCTGATTCATGGTTTGAAGAGATCCAACAGGATCAGGGCATCAAGCACATCCGTTTAGGAATATTCTTGCTGGATGGAACCGTTATTGGAGATGTGGCACTACAGGATATTGACTGGAGAAACCGCTCCTGCTCCATAGGCCTTGGAATTGCAAAGTTGGAATATCGCAATAAGGGTTATGGGACGGAGGCGGTGAGAACCATGCTTTGGTATGGGTTTCATAACCTTGGGCTTGAAAGAATTATTGCCAATACACTAGAGCAGAATGTGGCTGCCCAGAGATCCCTTGAGAAGACGGGATTTATCTTGGAAGGCAGGGAAAGAAAGGCAGTCTACTTTGCAGGGCGGCGATGGGACAGGCTTAATTATGCATTGATTAGGGAGGATATCATAAATGATGGTCAAACCATATAAAAAGGGATTTGATTACTCATACACTCTTGGAGTCTTTCCAACAATTGAACTCCTTCAAAACCAACCTGGTATAGTAAAGGAGGTTGTATTACACTCAGGTGGGATCCAGAATCAGGGTATGGATAGAATTATAGAATTATGCAAGCGGCATGGTATCAAATTAGAAACAAACGACAAGCTGGTTAACAGGTTAAGCAAAAAGGAGAATTGCTATGCCATAGGGGTCTTTTCCAAGTTGCCTGGGTATTTGTCCGGTGCATCAAACCATATTGTGCTGGTAAACCCCAGTGACATGGGGAATTTGGGAACAATTATTCGAACTGCCGTTGGATTTGGTTTTACTGATATAGGTATCATCAGCCCTGCTGTTGATGCGTACAACCCTAAAGTTATTAGAGGATCCATGGGCTCCTTTTTCAAAGTTAACTTACAATACTTTGATAGTTTTCATGAGTACAGGGCTAGTTACAATAACCAATTTTTTACCTTTAGGCTAAACGGCGAAACAACTCTGCATGAGATAAGGACATATCATGAAAGGCCCTATACTTTGGTGTTTGGCAATGAGAGTTCAGGCCTAGGATCCGAATTTGATGAGGTCGGTGTAGGTGTAAGGATACCCCACAGTCAGGAAATAGATTCTCTTAATCTGGCTGTAGCCGTTGGTATTGCATTGAACCATTTCTCAACCTTTATTGATACATTGGGTTAATTACTAATACCTATAGGAATGATATAGGATCCGAGAGACAGGAAAAGGGAGAGTGAACGTAAATACAGCATTTTGACCCCTTTGGACTAACTGATATAAAGGAGAGGACATATAAGATGAAGCTGATTAATAGTGGTAAGACCAAGGACGTATACCTAACGGATGATGGCAATTACCTGTTTAAATTTAAGGACGATGTGACAGGAGAGAATGGTATCTTCGACCCGGGGGCTAATACGGTTGGGCTAAAGATGGAGGGGGCCGGAAATGCCGCCCTTCGACTAACCACATACTTTTTTAAGGTTTTAAAAGATAGAGGTATACCAACCCACTTTATAGATTCCGATATAGGGGAATCAACAATGAAGGTAAAGAAGGCAAAGTTGTTTGGAGAGGGTATTGAGGTAATCTGCAGGTACAGGGCCGTTGGCAGCTTTCTCAGGCGATATGGTAAATATGCCAGGGAAGGGCAAGCTCTCCATGGTCTGGTTGAGATTACTTTAAAGGATGACCTCCGCAACGATCCTTTAATAACAAAAGATGCCTTGGAGAGATTGGGTATACTGACTACCGAGGAATATGAGATTCTGAAGGACCTGACTCTTGAAATATGTGAAATTATAAGAGAAGAGTTAGCAGATAAGGGTTTGGAACTCTTTGATATAAAATTGGAATTTGGCAGAGTGGGTGATAATAACAAGATAGCCCTTATAGATGAGATATCGGGGGGCAATATGAGGGTCTACAAAGATGGGTCATATGTAGGGCCCATACAGCTGACAGAAATTATGCTGAATGAATAGGTAAGTTTCAGGAAACGCACTTTACCGTTCATTAGGTTATAATGTTCATACTTCAACTTCTCTAAAATTACAGCTGGCCAGTCATGAAAAAATTAGTAATATATAAGGTATTACCTAAAATAAAGGCACTTTTCACAACATGAAAATAAGGTAATGTCTTTAGGCACCTGAAAGGTAATAAGAAGGTTAAAGGAAACATATAGTTGGTTTGCTCTATAGTTATAGGAATATCGTAAACACATAGGGGACTATTACATATAATAGGGGGAGGGTTATGATAAAGGCGTTTATCTTTGATTTGGATGGAGTAATAATAGACAGCGAACCTTTGCATTATGAGGCGGATAGGATAGTCTTTAGGGAATATGGTGTTGAATTGGCTGATGGAGAACTGGATGTCTATGTTGGCATAGATGCCAGACGAATGGTAACAGAACTTAGGGACAAGTACAGGATTAAAACATCGTTGGATGATTTGTTGACTAAATTGCAATGTGTGAAGCTGGATTTATTGAAAACCTGGAAATTTGACGCCATTGATGGAATCAAGGATTTGATTTCGGATCTAATCAATAATAATATAGCTATAGCCTTGGCATCTTCTTCCCCCATGAAATTTATTCAACTGGCCATAGAAAAGGTTGGTATTAGCGAATATTTTGATATTATTGTTAGCGGGGAGCATGTTGACAAAAGCAAACCGGAGCCCGATATATTTTTAAGGGCAGCCAGCTTATTAAAGGTTAAACCCAGTGACTGCTTGGTCTTGGAGGATTCAGTAAATGGGGTGATTGCGGCAAAAAAGGCAGGGATGAAGTGTATAGCCTTCTTAAATCCTAATTCGGGCAATCAGGACCTATCCAAGGCCGATAAGGTTGTGACCACTCTGAAAAGA
>JAAYRX010000101.1 GCA_012518535.1 Clostridiales bacterium
AATAGACCTACTTTGATGATTGCCAACCCGATCTTCCCCTCTCTAAGCTTGGTGACCAATTTTGTACATTTTAACACCGATTATGGAGATTTTCAACCTTATTCCTGCGAATCAAACCACCATTTAACAGCTTATTTCAAAAATGATAAAAAAACAGATGGAAATCAAAAACATGATTCCCATCTGCATTCTGATCCAGGGCTTATTCTGCAACAGCCCCTTATATACCAGATAACACCTGGCACTAAACTTAATCCTTGTCATCCTGAACATCGATACTCCTATCAAGCTTATCCAGCTGTCTTCTGGCAAAATCTCTGCCGCCTATACCAAAAGCTACGGCAAAAGCAACAGCCAGTGAGCCCAGGACCAATAAGAAGGCCGTATTTACTATGGTCGATGCAAATTTAATCTGCTCCAAGGTCATAAAAATCGCAAAGACTATAATAATATATTTTGCTATCTTGCCTGATATCGGGCTATTAACATGCTTCACAATAATACTTTCAACAAAGTACCCGGCAAGGGTTCCCAATATTATTATTAACAGACCGCTTACCAATAATGGGATGTAGAGTATTATGGCAGTGCCTATATTATTCAATACCTCCAGCTTTAGCACATTGAGAGCCTCAACGGTAATAAACAGCATGATAATAGCTCTAACAATATTCCCAATTACCAGAGCCAGATCAATCCGCGGTATATTGGTTTCTGAATTCTTTTCGGTCCAGGAGTAAATTTTGTGAATACCAATCCGATTGAGTAGGGCTGTTAAGATCTGACCAACATACTTTGCTATATAGTACCCTATAAGTATTAAGATAATCGCCACAAAAATATTGGGTACCATGGTTATTATACTGTTAAGCATTGATACTATGGGCATTGTCAGCGTCTCTATCTGGAGAGTTTCCAAAGCCATAGTTATAACGGGTATCAGTATTATACCATAGAGTACATTGGACAATATCCGTGACAGAGTAGTCTGCCTTTCAGCTGTAGTACCCTTTTCAGACTCGATGGCTAGTTTATCATACCACTTATCGATATTTAAAGTGCTTAAAAAGTTATATGCGATGTCCCTGATGATTTTAGCTACAAAAAAACCAATAAACAATATGATAAGGGCTCCAATAATGTTGGGTATAAAGGCCAGTAGGTTTTGCATCATATTAGATATCGGTATTGAAATGGATTCCATATTCAGTGCATCCAGAATACTGGGTATAAACAATACAAAAACTAGTAAATACAACAGTTGCCCAATACTTTTGATTCTGTTCTCACGCTGCTCATCCACACTTTCTTCGGCACCTCGGATTTTCCTGCCAAATCTGATCTTAGTCAGCCCTTTGATAACCAAGGCTCGAACCAGGGAAGCTGCACCCCAAGCAATTAAGAGAAACACAATGGCTTTCAAAATACTGGGTAAGGCTAAAACAATGTTGTTCCAGGCTTCTTGAATACCTATCATGATTTTACCATCCTTTCTTGATTTTATTTGTTTATAGCTTATATATACTTTTATTATACAAAATCAAGCATAAATCCTTTAATTATAGTCAAATATTTTTGGAAATGTTTGCACAGTTTTTCTTCTAATCCTTCTTGATATATTTCTATTTTTGGACAACTTCAAATTTAAACTTAAAAATACAAGAAAAGAATCAGAATAATGTAAGATTTATATTCACTTTTATGTAAGGTTTATATTTTATAATCACTCCTGGCGGCACTAATAATTTGCCTAAAACAATCTAGTCTTTTTCTGGGAGTGAATTTTTATGAAAACACAAGAGAAAACATCCAGGTTTAAATTGCGAAAGCCGATAATCTTTCTAATCATTACTGCTTTTATTGGGCTTACCCTCTATACTGTAAATTTTAGAAACGATTGGGTGTTTGGATTAATGGATACCCTCTTTCACGAGAGAGAAGGTGTCCTATTGGAGGTCCTGGAATACCATAGCCAGGATATAGAAAGCATTCCTCTCGATGAGCTGTCGTCACTCAGCACCAATGTTAAAACTACAAATTCTCTATCCCTCATCAATAGGAAACATAGAATTGATGATGATTTGGACTTTAACCTGGTCAATTTCAGGGATACCTCACTGTTGGTTGATGA
>JAAYRX010000102.1 GCA_012518535.1 Clostridiales bacterium
AAGAGGGCTGTCTTCATAATTACCCTCATCTTTCAGAATAGAATTCTGCGGGAATTGGCACCTGATCTGAATCTGATTGGTTGCCGGGTTTCATAGGGCCCGTCCCTCCACCGCTCTTGATAAGGAAAATCTATTGTTTTTTATATTAGTATTTTAACCTTTCTGCCAGTTCATTATCTTAAGCAATTGACTATTGAAAAGCGAATGACTACATTCTCTTATCATTTGAAGTTGGAAATTTGCTTCCATAAAGCCGTTACTAGGGATGATGGATTTATGGAGGCAGATTCCAACAGCCCAAAAGGAAGACCGCTAAAGGAAGTGCCGCTAATAATCCCACAGAGACGGGACCTTTAAGGCAGCTTTCCGATGTAATTTGGAAGCAGCCGGAATAAACCATCATCCTATACATGGAAGTTAATTAGCTTTCAATAGTCATTATCAACACATTTCCAACCAGCAAAACGGATTAATTAACCCGGTTGATTATAGCATAGGGAAAAGGAAAGAGTCAAGGGAGATCCCTTTCCTTATAAGAGTTGATGGGATAAGGCCATTATTATAAGGCCGGCTACCAAATTCCCAAGGGCAATAACGGGAAAGGCATGCTTTATCCTGATATCGAGAAAGGATGCTATGGCCGAGCCTGTCCAGATTCCCGTTGTGGGTAGGGGGATGGCAACGAATATAAACAGGCCCAGGAGGCTGTATTTTCTTACACTTACCATCTTTCTGTTGGTCCGCCTCTCTACCCAATTGGCAAAGGGCGCCAGCAGTTTGGTCTTCTTTAGAAAAGCCATCACGGGCTTTAAGAAAAGCAGGAGAAAAGGAATCGGCAGGATTGAGCCCAGGTAGGCAAGGATAAAAGAGTTCCAGGTACCCAGCCCCATGCCTATCCCTACGGGGATGGCCCCCTTTAATTCGACCACGGGCAGGGCGGCAGTACCAAACACAACCAGCTCCTTTTTAATGAGCTCCAAAAATTCAAAAAACGTCCCCATCTTACAGCACCCCTCTAAGATTGAAAAGAAACAATCCTCTCAAAAACTCATACATAAATAATTGCGAATCCATAATAGGAAAAATCTAATTAGTTCATATGCGAAAATAAATATAAAAAATGGCCGATAGACTATCGGCCGTTTTGGTGGAGGAGGGCGGATTCGAACCACCGAAGGCTGAGCCAACAGATTTACAGTCTGCCCCCTTTAGCCACTTGGGTACTCCTCCATATTCTCTTATGACCATTCACCTTTGCTGGCCACGATTCATAATTATAGTACATGATATTCAGAATGTCAACTGGATATTTGAAAATAAATCTGGTTATTTTAATGGAATATTGTCCATTAGCTAGTACATTTTGCCCCTTTACCCTGAAAAGCTCCCTTTTGTCCTCTTGTTGATACTGCAAAATTTGTCCCAAAACCCTAAGGACATACATAATTTGGCAAAATAATGGATACATTAAAATAATCAGTGATTTCAGAGGAGTGAATCCCATGAAGAAATTGCAAATAGAAGAGCTCAAAGGAGATAATGTTCATTTTATAGGTATAGGGGGAATCAGCATGAGCGGTTTGGCTGATATCCTCATCCACAAGGGCTATACCGTTTCAGGTTCGGATATAAGGCAGACCCACCTGACCGACAGCTTGGCAAACAAGGGGGCCAGGATCTACATAGGCCATGATCCTTACAATATAGGGCAGGCGAATTGGGTGGTGTATACCATCGCAGTCAGAGAGGATAATCCAGAGCTGATGGCTGCCCGGGAAAGAGGCATCCCCGTCATTGAAAGGGCTGAACTCCTGGGCCATATCATGGAGGCCTACCCATACTCCATAGGTGTGGCCGGGAGCCATGGAAAGACCACCACCACATCCATGCTGTCCATCATCATGCAAAATGCCCATCTGGACCCCACTATCCTGGTGGGCGGGGAGCTGGACGACATCGGCGGCAATGTTAAAATCGGCAGCAGCAGGTACTTTATAACCGAAGCCTGTGAATACAATGAGAGCTTTTTGAATTTCGAGCCCTATATCGCCATAATCCTTAATATAGACGAGGATCACCTGGACTATTTCAAGAACCTTCAGGGTATATATGAGGCTTTTGAGAAATACGCCGGCCTTGTATCCCCTATAGGGATGGTCATAGGCTGCATGGATGATCCCCTGGTCGCCAAACTTCTGCAGGATAGCCCCCTAAGAAGGATTGGATTTGCCATAGAGAACCAGGCAGACTGGATGGCCAGGGACATCAAGTATGATGATAGGGGCTGTCCCTCCTACCGCGGGGTATACAAGGGACAGGATATGGGCAGGTTTCAGCTCCAGATACCGGGCCGGTACAATATATACAATGCCCTGGCTGCAACGGCTGCCGCATGGTCAATAGGTATATCCGCCGAAATCATCAGGGATTCTTTGGCCTCCTTTAAGGGCACCCACAGAAGGTTCGAGGTAAAGGGCAGTTTCAACGACATAACCGTAGTAGATGATTATGCCCACCATCCAACTGAAATACGGGCTACCCTGCAGGCAGCCCGTAAGTATCCCCATAAAAGGATATGGTGTGTCTTCCAGCCCCACACCTATACCAGAACGGAAAAGCTGTTCTATGAATTCTCTGAATCCTTTCTGGATGCCGATGAAATCCTGTTAACAGATATCTATGCAGCCAGGGAAAAGGCTATTGAGGGGGTAAATTCGGAGAACCTGGCCAGGGAAATCCACAGAAAGGGAAAGTCCGCCAGATATATGACCTCCTTCAGTGAGACTGTGGATTTTCTCAGCCAAAACGTCCAGCCGGGGGATCTGGTTCTGACCATGGGGGCCGGGGATGTATTCAAGGTTGCGGATGAATTCCTGAAATCCAGCGGGGACAGTCCTTAAAAGAGTCCAAGGATGGTACCGTCCTCCAGTATATCGATATTCTCGGCGGCGGGGTTTTTGGGTAGTCCGGGCATGGTGAGCATCTCGCCTGTCAATACCACGATAAACCCTGCTCCCGCTGATACCCGCACATCCCTGATATTAAGGGTCCAACCCCTGGGTGCCCCCTTTAGTGTCGGATCGTCGCTGAAGGACATCTGGGTCTTGGCTACGCAGACAGGCAGGTCCCCATACCCCAGCTCTTCCAGGGAGTTTATGCTCCTGCTGGCTCTGCTTGTATAGGCAACTCCATCGGCACGATAGACCTTTTTCGCCAGCATTTCAATCTTCTCACGAATGGATATATTTAAGGGATAGGCATGGGTGAAGCTGTTCTCCTCTTCCAAGGCTTTTAAAACGGCTTCAGCCAGTTGGATTCCTCCCTCTCCGCCCCTTGCCACTACTTCTGACAGGGCAGCATTTACCCCGAGACTCCGGCAATGCTCCATCAAGAGCTCCAACTCAGCCTCCGTGTCCGAGGGGAACCTGTTTATGGCCACCACTACGGGAAGTCCAAAACAATTCCTTAAGTTGTCTATGTGCTGATCCAGGTTGGCAATACCCTTTTTCAGGGCTTCCAGGTTTTCCTGGTTCAGATTATCCCTGGCTACTCCACCATGGAACTTAAGGGCTCTCACCGTTGCCACCAGTACGGCCACATCGGGCTTTAGGTCCGTAACCCTGGTAACGATATCAAAGAACTTCTCAGCCCCCAGATCCGCTGCGAATCCGCCTTCCGTTACCACATAGTCGGCCAGCCTGAGTCCCAGTCTGGTAGCTATGATGGAATTGTTACCGTGGGCTATGTTGGCAAAGGGACCCCCATGGACGAAGGCGGGCTGTCCCTCCAAGGTCTGTACCAAATTGGGCAGGATGGCATCCTTCAGGAGGACCGCCATTGCCCCCACCGCCTTCAGCTGTCCCGCGTAGACGGGTTTGCCGTCGTATGTATAGGCCACCAGGATCCTGCTCAGCCTCTCCTTGAGGTTGGTTATATCCGTTGCCAGGCAGAGGATGGCCATAACCTCGGAGGCCACGGAAATATCAAAGCCCGATTCCAAGGGGGTGCCATTGGCCTTTCCACCAAGGCCCACTACTATATTTCTCAGTTGCCGGTCGCTTATATCCATAACCCTCTTCCACAGAATCCGGGTAGGATCGATCCCCAGCTCATTGCCCTTGGTAATGTGATTCTCTATCATGGCTGCCAGCAGATTGTGGGCAGCGGTGACCGCATGGATATCTCCTGTGAAATGAAGGTTGATATCCTCCATTGGCAGCACCTGGGAGTAACCTCCGCCGGCCGCCCCGCCCTTTATACCAAAGGTAGGCCCAAGGGAGGGTTCCCTGAGGCAAACCATAACATCCTTATCAAGTTTGCCAAGTCCCTGGGTAAGACCGATGGCTGTACAGGTCTTTCCCTCCCCTGCGGGAGTGGGGGTAATGGCTGTGACATATATCAGTTTACCCTTTGGCCTGTCCCTGAGTTCATCGAATAACCCAAGTTTTACCTTGGCCTTGTAGTTTCCGTACATCTCCAGGTATTTCTCGTCTATCCCGGCCTGCTTTGCTATTTCGTCTATAGGCCTCAATTTGGTCGATTGCGCTATCTCAATATCCGTCAGCAAAAGAATCCCATCCTTTCCTTATGGTTAATTTAAAAAATTAATAATACTCAATTTGCCAAATGCTGTATTATCTTCACCCATGAAGTGGCTTTATCCCTGGTCATGTCCAGGTCTTGTTATGTATAAAAATTTAAATCAGGACTTATAGGTTAATAATCATTATATACCAAAATTGCGATTTTTGGTTTTCTTTATTGAAACTTCCAGACATTTTTATTTCCAATCGGTGAATAATAGACTCGAGGAGGGATAAAAGATGAAAAAGTTTTTGTATCTCTGTGTTCTTAACCTGATGATTTTAAACTTTTTTACGCTCCCCGTCACAGCCCACCATAACAACCCAGGTGTGGATGACGAGCCAACCCTGGTTGACAGCCAACCCTTAGCGGAAACCCCATGAAAGTCAGAGGATCTTGATCTTCTGGCCAGGGTTATCCATGGGGAGGCCCGTGGTGAGAGCTATCTTGGTAAATTGGCCGTTGGTGCCGTTGTAGTAAACAGGCTGAAGTCCCCATTGTTTCCGGATACCTTGTATGGGGTAATATATGAGCCTTGGGCATTTACCTGTGTACAGGATGGGCAGATAAACCTGGAGCCCGATGAGGAAAGCTATAGGGCTGCAAGGGATGCCCTGGATGGAATTGACCCAACCAATGGATGCCTGTTCTACTACAATCCCAAAACCGCGACGTCCAGGTGGATGTTCAAACGGCCTACCGATTATACCGAAACCATAGGCAATCATGTCTTTATGAAATAATAGAAATAATAATCGCCCGGAACCATATAGGATTCGGGCGATTATTGTTTGCCCTTATAATTGATCCCCAAAAAGCAACACCGCCGGGTAAACAAGGCCCGGCGGTGTACTTTAGTTTTTCAAGACAAAACCTTTGTGAGCTTAATCTGTAATAGCTATTGAACGATAAGTAACGTCTTTGTAATAGGAGGATAATTTGTTCCTGTAGCGTTCAATAGCCATTATTATCTTAAGCTATCTATAAAAAGCTTTGGTTTATCCCAGGTTTATAAACTTTGAAAACAGGTCCATAAAAACAATGGGAAACATAAATAGCAAAATGATGCCTATGGACAATCCCACTCCCGTAATACCCCTTACAATGTCGGATTTCAAGATTGTGTTCATCGTCTCCCCTCCCTGCGAGTTTAGTTAACCTATGGTTTTAGTTAAACTACTCTTTTCCTTGTGCATATTATACCCCAAAAATATTTCAAAAGTTTTACGAAACATTTATAGGTCTTTTAAATACTATATAACAAAGTATTAATAACTATATTATACGTGTATGCATATTATACCCAGTTTTTCCCCAGAGCAAACATCCCATAGATACTATTTTTTAAAAATGAAAAAGGACGGTCAAAGACCGCCCTCTATATGATCTATAAATTGTTTGGCAGTTCGTCCCGAACGGCCATTGTACCTCTTCTCCCACCTCAAGGCCTCGGCCCGCAGGACCTCCCTGTCAATATCCAGGCCCCGTTCTCCGGCCATGGCCTCCACCATCTCAAGATAGGCCTCCTGATTTGGAGATATGAAGGTAAGGGTAATGCCGAACCGATCCGCCAGAGATAACTTCTCCTGCATGGAATCCGTGGGTGATATTTCGCTTCTATCGTTGTAGTTGTAGCCCACGCTGCTCCTGTCCGCCACTACCTCCTTCACCAGATGCCTGCGGTTGGAGGTGGCGTAGACCAACAGGTTGGATGGTTTAGGCTGAAGCCCTCCTTCCAGCAGGGCCTTTACATGCTTGTATTCCACCTCATGCTCTTCAAAGGAAAGGTCATCGACAAAGAGAATAAACCTGTACATCCTGTCCTCTATATACTTGATTATGGAATAATAATCGTCCAGGTGTTTTTTGGGCAGTTCGATCATTCTAAGGCCCCTGTCTCCAAACTCATGGATCAGGGCTTTGACCATGGAGGACTTTCCCGTCCCCTTGTCCCCGTAAAGAAGGACATTGTTGGCCGGATAGCCGGACACAAACCTTTCGGTGTTATCCAGCAACACCTGCTTTTGAATATCGTAGCCCAGGAGCCGGTCCAGGGTTATGGGATCGGTGTTTTTAATACCCTTAAGGGAAGAGCCGTCCCAATAGAAGCCGTAATAGCTGCTAAAGATGCCGGAGCCCTTAAGGCTGTAGTACTCTGCCAGAGCCTCTGTATCCCAACTCTTAAGTCCCCTGCGGGCACAGACCTGCTGCCACTTATCAGCCCCTTGCACAGGAAAAATGTTTACCGGATGAAAACCGTCCGTTTCCTCCCCCAACACTTCCACAAGGTCCTGCCAGGGAATATCCGCCAGCCTTTGGATGGAGCGAAGATCACTCTCCACCGCTATGGACATGGCTTTGGGAAGATGGCTCCCATGTTTTTCCGCCCAAAGGGTGAGTTTATTCTCCGTATACAGCACTGCATCCAGGACCCAATCCATCCATGAACAGTCACGGGATTGGTCCATGGGGATTGAGGACAAAAAGGCATTCAGGAAACCGTTATAGCCCTCTATGATCCGGGCCGGTCTCCAAGCCCTTTCCAGGAGACCTTCCAGGAGTTCCGTTAAACGCCTTAAGGCAGGCAACCGGTTCAGCTCCCTATAGACGATGAGACCCCTGGCTGCCATCAAAATCTCCCCAAGCTCTTCCCTAAAAGTCCCTGTATCTATTCTTTTTTCCTTCATCTTCCGTCTACCCCCAGATCATCCATTACCGGTACCCATAACCTTATTATAGATGTTTTCAACCTCAGAATAAATCCTGTCCAGATCTATCGTCAGTAGTTCCTTCTTCTCCATCAGCTTCCTGCCGTTGACCCATACACTATCCACATCCCCGGAATGTCCGCTGTAGACCAGATGGGTCGCCCAATCCCCCCGGGGCTGGTAGTGGGGCTTATGGGTATCCACCAGGACAATATCGGCCTTTTTACCGGGGCTGAGGCTCCCTATCGTGTCCTCCAGGCCCAGGGCTCTGGCCCCATAGCTCGTGGCCATCTCAAGAGCAATGGAAGCCGGCACAAGGGTGGCATCTTCTTCCGCCCCCTTTGAGATAAGGGCAGCCAGGGCCATCTCCTTTATTATGCTCAGGTTGTTGTTGCTGGCAGCACCGTCGGTACCAAGGGATACTGTGATTCCCCGATCCAGCATCTCCCGGACCGGTGCAATGCCGCTTCCCAGCTTTAGATTGCTGGCGGGACAGTGGGCTATCCGGACGTCCTTGTCCCTAAGAATATCCAGATCCTCCGATGACAGGTGGACACAGTGGGCTGCCAGGATATGGCCATCTAAAAGACCCAGATCATATAGGTGCCTGACCGGACTCTTGCCATATTCCTTTATGCAGTTATCCACTTCCTGCCTGGTTTCCGACAGGTGGATATGTATCCCTGTCCCCAGCTTCCGGGCCAGGTCCCCGACCTCCTCAAGGTAGGAAGGTCCACAGGTATATACAGCGTGGGGACCTACCATCACCTGGATTCTGTCGTCCCCTTCTCCATGCCAGTTTTCCCAGAGTATCCGGTTCTCTTCCAGTCTGTTATGGGATTTCCCATCCGGACCCTGAAGGCCCCTGGCCAAAACCCCTCGAACCCCGGAATCGAGTACGGCCTGGGCCGTCTGTTCCATGAACATGTACATATCGGCAAAGGCGGTCACCCCGCCCCTTATCATCTCGGCAATGGCCAGGAGGGACAGCCAATAGGCATCGGCCTCCTCCAGCCTGTCCTCGGCAGGCCAAATTAATTCCTCCAACCATTTCATAAGGGGGAGATCGTTGGCATATCCTCTAAAGAGGGACATGGCCGTATGGGTATGGGTGTTTACAAGGCCAGGTATTGCCAGCATCCCCCTGCCGTCCTCTATTTTATCGTAATCCGCGCCCTCTCCCAGGTCTGCCTCACTGCCTGCAAAGACAATCTCGTCATCTTCAATGAGGATGCAGCCCCCTTGGATCTGACCCAGTTTTTCGTCCATGGTCAAAATATCTATGTTTTTTATAAGAGTTTTCATAAAATCCCCTTCTTTTTAGCTGGATATTAATAAAAATTAAGCCTAAAGCCCTGATATTTTTTAAAACAACCTTTAAATATAAACCCAAATATGGTATAATTTCCATAATGGCTCTCTTGCGCACATCATTGTCTTCTTATTACTCTTCGCTTTGACACTTGAAATCATTCTTGAACGTAATTCTACTTAATTAAGGAGAGCTAAATACGTTTAAGGAGGGAATGTCAATGCCTACACCACAATATGTTAAGGAGTTCAACGCAGACCTTGGTGAATTATCCATTAACACTGGTGCCGGTAAACATTGGAAAAGATTTGCAGCTAAGAACATAGCCACCATACGAAAGACGCAGGTAGAAAAGAAGAAACTATTTATTACCAGGACCGTTGACAGGCTGGAGATTGATGTCCACGGTGAAGAAGTCCCTTACATCATAGAAAAAGGCATCATAAAAGACGATTTTGAATGGGTCGCCGGCGTACTCAAATCCTTCGCAGAAAAGAACAAGGTAAACTTCGAGGAATAATGGAAAGGTCCTATGGACTTTTCCATTCCTTTATTTTCATGGCGATAACCGCCACATCATCCCTTAGCTCCTCCGTACTGGCCTTGCCAAAGTCTTCGACTATGGAATCCAGGAGCAGGGCAAGATCCCCCTTTACCATATCCTTATGCTCATCTATATAATCCAAAAAATCATTGCATGTTCTCATTGCATGGCCTTCCACTTTTGGCTCCAGGAGGCCGTCCGTATACATGAATATATAATCCCCGGGATTTATCTCCCTGCTGTAGGTCTTATACTTATAATCCTCCATAACTCCCAGGATAAGGCCGTTCTCCTCCAGCATATAGGTCCTGTTGTCCCGGGAATCCAGGATCACCGGATAAGGATGGCCACCATTGCAATAGGTAAAGACCCCATCCTCTATCAGCCCCAGAAAGGCCGTTATATAATAGGCACCGTGAGTCAGATTGTAGAAGGTCACATTCATGCTTTCCAGAACCTGTGCCGGGGAGGTATATAGTTCAACCAGGTTTTGAAACATAACCTTTATCATGGAGGCGATCATTGCAGAGGCTACGCCATGGCCTGAAACATCCGCTATCAGCAGCCATGTTTTATCTCCGGTCTGCAGGCACTCATAGTAATCCCCGCTGAGTTCGGCACTTGGTATGTACCTGCCCACCATGTCGATGCCGGGCAGGGATTTGGATTCGTCTATCAGGATGCTCTGAAGGGCAGTGGCAAACTCCAGCTCCTCCCTCATCCTTTGATTCATCTGGACCAGGAGCCGCTTTTGCTCATATGCCTTCAGGGCGTTCTTTACCTTTACAGGCAAGACCACCCCCATCTGCTCCATAGTCAGGGGCTTTGTAAAATAGTCCGTCGCCCCCAGCTCCAATGCCCTCTGGATGACACCAATTTCATCCACGGCGGAATTCACTAT
>JAAYRX010000103.1 GCA_012518535.1 Clostridiales bacterium
AACGGGATCTAAGAAAGATTTAGCTGTATTATCCTGCATTAACCTCAACTCCTCCGGTTTATGTGTTACAGGTATATTATTCACCATAATTATCCTATTTATACAGCTAAAACCCATATCCCATTCTCATGGAAGGAAATCCATTGCATTATTCTCCGGCTCTTATAATTATTTTGATTTGATCACTGTCCATATTATCCCCTATATCCTTAACCTCTCCCAATTTGGACAGTTCATGGTATAGGGTATTCCTGTCCTCTTGACCGGAAACCTTAATATCGACGGAGTTTTCATCGCTTCCCACCAGCTCAAGTTCTCTGTCTATGGCTATAAACTTCAGGGTTTCCGGGGTTATGCATATATCCTGTACATATACCTCCACCACATTGGATTGTATCCCGGATGCCCCCTCTTGAGGGGACTCTTTACTTATCATATCTACCCCATCTTCAGCCCTTGAAACCTCTTCCTGAATATCAACATATCCTGCATCCTTATCCGCCTCCATGGCAGCCTCGTCCTCGGCGGGGGATTCCAAACTCATAACCTCTGATTCTTCCGCTGGAGCATCTGCTGCTATCTCACCCGGGGGTGGTGCGGTGGTTGCCAACCTGCCCGTTATACCCGTATTTAGGACAGCTTTAATGGAGAAGAAGATTACGAGAACTCCTGCCACGGCTCCCGCCCACTTCAACCAGGAGGATGCAGGCAGGCTTTTCCCGGATCCTATTCTACTAAACAACTTATCCTTAAAGCCATGGGGTAAGGGCTCCGGTTTCAGGCTATTAACCATAGAAATGACCTCTTGGGTTTCCTGGAAACTTTCTCTGCATCTCTTGCACAGCTTTAAGTGATTCTCCAACTCTTCCCTGTTCTGTTCATCCAGCACATCATCTATATAAAGGCTGATATTATAATCAAAATCCTTGCAATCCATCACTTTACCCTCCTCTCGTCATACCCTGCCAGACGGGATCTCAGGGTATCCCGCAACAGGGCCCTGGCCCGGCTTATATTGGACTTTACCGTTCCCAGGGGTATATTCAAAATGTCGGAAATCTCCTGATAGGTATAGTTTTGAATATCCCTCAATATAATTATGGATTTATAATCAGGCTTTAATTCCGCTATACATTCCTTTATAAGCTCATATTTTTCGCGGCTTACTATTTGCTCTTCAGGTAACGGTTCCCCGTCGGGAACATTCATTTGCCTGTCATCTTCCTCCCGTGGACTTAGGGACAAAAGCTTAAACCTCTTCTTTCGATGGTTGTCTATACAGGTATTATGGGCAATTCGATAGATCCATGTCGAGAACTTGCTTTCCCGCTTAAAGGAACCCAAACTCCTATATACCTTTATAAAAACCTCCTGGGCCAAATCCTCAGCGTCATCGGCATTGTTGGTCATACGAAAGCAATAATTGTATATTTGCCTGTCGTATAACAACACCAGCTCCTCAAAGGCGTCCATATCGCCGTCAACAGACCTCTTAATCAATTGGGATTCCATATTCATGCGATTTACCCCCTTAAACCGGCTATCTGGATGATAACCACCGTATAATTATATCATAAATGCCAGCCCGGCCGATACCCGGAAGTCTTGTCTGTGTATATTCCTTAATAGTATTTTTATTGTACAAACCCCTGTATACTTTGATATAATAATTTATACCAGATTCCGCCCTGGTTGAATTCATATACCGATAAGCACCTTATAAACCATAAGTATAATAGAGGAGCATATGGATGTCCCTTGCAGGTTCGAAAAAATGTGATGTGATAATTTTATCTGCAGATTTTGGTTCCGGCCACCATCAGGTTTCCCTTGCCTTGAAAAAGGTTTTAGTGGAGCGCCGACCCTTTTGGGAGGTTGGAATATTTAATTACTTTCAATATATTAACCCCTTCTTCGACAAATCCCTAAGGTTTGGCTATACCCAAATGCTTAAACACTTCTCATGGGGATATGATTTGTTTTACAGGGTAACCAAGGAGACAGACCCCAACTCTAAATCTCGGCAAATGCTGAATAATATGGGGCGAAAGAAGATACACCAATTGATATTGGAACACTCCCCCAAGGTGGTTATTTGTACCTTCCCCACCCCGGCCGGAGTAGTTTCGCAATTAAAACAGAAAGGCAGGATCAATACTCCCCTGGCTGTTGTTATTACCGATGTGTCTGCCCATAGCCAGTGGATACATCCCATGGTCGATGCCTATATAGTGGCGGCGGATGTGGTTGCCCAGCGCCTTATAAAAAAGGGCATCCCTGCAGAGAAGATACATACTACGGGTATACCCATCAGACCGCAGTTCGAAGCTCCTGCACCGGATCCCGGTTTCTGGATTAAGCATAATCTGGATCAGTCCCTATTTACCCTGCTCATTATGGGAGGAGGGGAGGGGCTTATGCCGGGTATAGACAGGATAGCTGAAAGGCTTGAGAATATGGGGCTTCCCATACAGATAATTGCCCTGGCGGGCTCCAACCAAAGCCTTGCCAGAAATCTGCAGGAGCTGGCTCGTCGCTCCTCCATTCCTATTCGGGTACTTGGATATACGGAAAACATTGCCCCCATTATGGAGGGTAGCAATTTACTTCTGTCCAAAGCAGGTGGAATAACGGTATTTGAAGCTCTGGCGGTGAAGCTTCCAATCCTACTGTATAAGCCCCTGCCGGGGCATGAAATGGGTAACGTACACTTCCTGCTGGATAATGGCGCAGCCCTAATGGCCCAAAATGAGAATCAGGCAGTGGAGCTCATTAAAAGCTCCATAGGGGATCCCTCCATCCTTGAAAACATATCAAGGGCCATGCTCCCTCTTTCCAAGCCCTTCTCCGCCAGGCATGCGGCAGATGCAATTATAGGGCTTGTGTCCCGGGATCATTATATTAAGCTCGGGGACGGAGTCGTGCAGGAAGAAAAATTATACACTCATGGAAACAGATATGGATGATACTGTCGAAGGGTTTTAGAATAATTTAAGGGATGTGAAAATATGTGGTGGCTATTTCTCCTTGTCCTGGTGGCCATTTTTTTAATATATTGTTTACTGCCCAGCTATTGGGCCCGCAATCGTTCAAGTAGGGTTTTCAGGGAGGGCACAGGGAAGACAACAGAAATCTACCTTACCTTTGACGACGGACCAAACCCTGACTACACTCCCAGATTATTGGATATTCTAAAGGAAAGCCAAGTCCAGGCCACCTTCTTCATCATGGGAAGGCAGGCCAAGCTTTATCCTGATATAGTTAAACGCATAACCCAGGAAGGCCACACTGTCGGTTGTCATTCCTATTCCCATCGCCATGCCTGGCTTATGCCCCCTATCCACACCTTCAGGGATATGACCCGTTCCTATAAGGCCATAACCCTGGCCTCGGGCGTAACCCCTGAGTGGTATCGTCCACCCTGGGGAGGATTTAATCTCTTGAGCATAGCCGCTGCAAGGAGATTGGGCCTGAATATGGCCTTCTGGTCCATAGAAGCCCAGGATTGGTCGGCAAACACTACTGCTGAAGACATCTATCATGCCGTTGCGAATCAGGCGGTACCCGGCTCTGTTATTGTCCTCCATGACAATCAAGGGGATCCCGGGGCCCCGGAAAACACCCTGAGGGCCCTGCCCATGATCATTCAATCCCTCCGTAAAAAGGGATACAGCTTCGCAGGCCTGGAACAAGTGAAGGGGGTATACCATGCTTAAGTCAATAATCAGGCCTATTGTAACCCTTTGGGAAAAACTTTTCTCATGGGCCGAAAACATAAAGCCGGTAGAGGATTCGCCCTATGGCCTGTTAAGGATGTCGGTCCATCCATACAAGGGTCTACCTGCCACCCTGGATGACGGAACCAAGGTAGACCCCGGAGACTATGTGTTGGAATTGCACATCTCCAACCTAACCCTGGCTCAAGGCATGGTGGCCGGGGTAGAAGTCGCATCGGATATTCAGCTCCTGCGCCTTTTCCGGGAAGAGATCGCCCATTTGGCCCAGCTGGTCCATCAAGGCAAGCTGGATCCCAGGATTAAGGCAATCTGGGGAGTTTCCATGATGGGCCCTGCTTTGAGAAGGTTGGGCTTTACCTTGGAACCCATGAGCGAGAGTATGGGGGCTAGGATGATCATGATATGGATGACCTTTCTAAAATGGGTATTCTCACCCAGGGATGCGAAAACCCCATCCAGAAAAAAAAGAAAGCGCCAGGGTTACCAATACTGGATGTCCCTGGAGCAATTGCTGAATGAATATGTTCGTTAGCTTATGGGTAAATTTTTCGGGCACCTAGCCGTGCTTGGGCTTCCTTCTCCTTACCCCGGCTTTTTTTGTCTTGCCCTTAGGATTTTTCTTGTTACCCCGCTTGAGATCCCGAAGCAGATATATCATACCGCCAACCGTAGCAAGAGCCAGACCTGCTACGACCCACAAAAGCTTCTTCAGGAAGCTGATTTTAGGGTTTTGGGTGGGTTCCTGAGGGAGTTCATCCCCGCCTATGGTGATCTCATATGGAGAACTCACAAATTCCACTTCTTCCCCCTGGTAGGTTACCCCTTTGGCGGTAACAGTAAAGGATGTATCCTCCTCGATATTCAAGCCGGCCAGGGTAAGGGTCTCTTCATCTCCGGGTTCCAGAGTCAGAATGCTTCCAATGCTAAGCTCCCTTTCATTTAAGATAAGATCAATATTATCTATTCTTACATCCCCTTCATTTATCACGGTACATATGAGATCCACCGTCCCAGCCTCAGATAGGGTTTTGGGCTCTGAGTCAAGCCTTATAATCAAAAGAGGATGCTCTTCAACAACGTTAATTACAATCTCAATTAAATCTCCCTGAAATTCATATTCATATCCGGAATCCTTGTCCCTTGCATACACCTTGGGATTGCTGATCATATCCTTCTCGACAATTTTTTCAATTGTAAAGGTTTCCGTTTGACCTGGCTTCAGCTCATCAAATGTAGCAACTTCACCAAACTCCGGCTCGTGAACCCGTACATCCGTCATAGTAACCTGCCCAGTATTCCTAAGAGTGTACTCGATAATGGCGGTATCACCTGCAGCCAGTTCTTCCGGCGTTACCCTGTTGGTTATTTCCAGTCCAGCCTCTATGCCCGAAAACTTGGCAGTATAGGATGCCTGTACATTCCTGCCGGTACCCTCTTCGACACCGGTTGCTGTAAAGGTATATTCCTTCCCGGGCTCTACCCTATGGGCATATATTATTGCCCCTTCCTTTCCCGGTTCCAGCTTCTCCTTGGCCAAGATCTCCTTACCGGTCCAATCCTTGAGACTAACACCTGTAATGGGTCTGTTCCCTTTGTTTTCAACAATCAGACTAAAATCCACCTCTTCGTTGGGGGCTATCCTGGTCTTGTTGGTCTTCCCTGTTATTACCAGCGGCTTTTCTACCTGCTCATCTTCTACTACCACTTCCACCGCTGCATTTTTGAATTCTCTTGTTATATTTCCCTGTCCCTCTATTGGTCCCTGGAAAACAATTACAGGGTAGCTTTTTGTGGTAGACTCCGGCTTAAAAACCTGAGAAATGCTCGCTGTTTCGCCTGGAGACAGAAGAGGAATAACACCTATATCTCCCAGTACACTGTCCTTTACAGCGATGTTGTTAATACTTATATTGGCCGATGATTTTATCTCAAAGGTATAGGTGACCTCATTCCCCGGAAGTATTGGTCCGCCAGTGCTGGCTTTATATACAACGCTAACCCCCGTTGACAGGACCGTTATCTGCTTCTTACCGCTGGTGATGGGATGGGGTTCTTCCTCATCTTCAAAGATGTAGTGTATAGAATATTCCAAGGTGTAGGTAGTCGGCTTTTCCTGGGCCTTGAATTTTCTTCCCTGAAGTGTTTTCGTTTGTCCTGCTTCAATTCTAAAAACGCCATCGGGGGCGCCTTCTCCAGGTACGACATGACCGGTGTTATCCAGAAGGGTCTCCTCCAGTAATATATGGGTTATATTCTTATCAGTTCCATTCTGTATATCATAATTGATCATAAAACCTGATTGGGAAAGGACGTAATAATTCCCGTCAATCAAACCCACATTTTCTCCTACAAAGCGTTCTGAGGATGTAACCTTTCCCTCGGCCATGGATGGTTTAATTCCATAACCCGAGAATGCCAGGGCCATTATCAGCACCAGCGAAATTAAAGACTTGAATTTTATAGTCAAATTAAATTTCATCATCCTTCTCCCCTTCAATATCATTCAATACAACCCCAGGCATTTCCAGAAAAAAATCCAAACTGTCCCCTATAGCGATTTCATCTTCCCTTACCATGCTGTCATAGACCAGGATCTCCACCCCCTGGCTATAGGCAGCTTTCAGGGCTTCCCCAAATTCGGGGTCCATACCATGGTTGGGTATAAAGCACTTCATCCCCTCCATCTGAACCAAAAAGAGAATGTAGCTGTTATAGCCCTGTCTTTTAGCCTCTATCAGCTCATGAACATGCCTTGCCCCCCTTTGGGTAGGGGCATCGGGAAACATGCATACGCCATCGTGCTCAAGGGTCACTCCCTTAACCTCAATAAACCCCTTCCGGTCCCTGTCTTCAAAATAGATATCAAAACGGGAATTCCCAAAGGTTGCTTCCCTTCTAATTCTGGTAACGTCTTGCAAACCGTCAATTTTGTTTTGGACAATGGCCTCATAGACCACGGTATTGGGTGCTTGGGAATCGGTATTTATGAGCAAATCACCCTTATATCCACCTATTATGGAATACCTGGTCTTTCGATTTGGGTTTTTTCCTTCCTCCAGGATTACTGTAGTTCCTTCTACAAATATCTCCCTGCACCTGCCGGTATTCTTGACATGTACCGTCTCCCTTTTTCCGTCCAGTTCAACATTCGCAATAAAACGATTTGGCCTGTCAATAAATTTTGCGCGCCTTATGCCATTATATTCCATCTAAATTCCATCCAGCCTTACTTTTAGGGTCATAGCCTTATTCAACCCAGTCCCCTTTTTCTGTATACCAATAAAAGCAGTACAAACGCAACAAATATGCTCCCTAGCAGGATCCCCAGTTCAGGCAACATATCAATGAGGGTATGATTCCCCTCGAATTCGTAGAGTACCCTGTAGAGCATATCATTATAATAATAGGTTGGAAAGACTTTTGCAATCTTTTCTAAGGCCGGTGAGCCCATACTGCCCAGCATTGGTACCAGCAGCAAAGCCATATAGACAGGGGTACCCACCACGCCGGTAGCCATTTGATTCTTGGATAATAAACCGACGATAATTCCCACCTGTATGCAAAATACAGCGGTCAATATACCGCCTACCAGGATAACGACCGTTTCATCAAAGCCAACTCCGCCGGACATGGCTATAAGGATAATGAAACTCACTATAATGCTAATGAAGGTTAAAAGTCCCTTCCCTATAAACACCTCTACTGAACTGGCCGGGGACAGGAGCAATACCTCCAGGGTCTTCTTCTCCTTCTCCTCTGCAATCATCATGGAGGGAACATACATACCGACCATAACCACCAGGAATAAAAGGCCAAAGGAGAGGGCAAACCCT
The DNA here is from genome assembly GCA_012518535.1 of Clostridiales bacterium. Lineage (GTDB taxonomy): Bacteria > Bacillota > Clostridia > Caldicoprobacterales > UBA3941 > UBA3941. Next base: position 7,571 of record JAAYRX010000103.1, read on the forward strand.
TTCGGCATCCCGGGAATAAAGTTATTATATATATAAGCCAGCAACATGGGTATCAGATACATTATCAGGATATTGATGTTGGTCTTAAAATCGTGTGCTTCTTTTATCAGAATAGCGCCTATCCTCTTAAACGATAAGGTCATACGAAATCCCTCCCTGTCACCTTAACAAATATCTCAGCCAATGTAGGCTCACAGGAATGAACCGATCGCACCTTACCCTCTGTCATCCACTCCGATACGAGCCTGGCAGACTCCTCCCCATCCATATCCAGTTCCCTTGACACCAGTTCATGGCCATCGTCTATCAGAACCTTCATTCGTCGCTTGGAATAATTCAGCTTTAAGGCCTCGGGGCTTCCCATCTCCACAATCTCTCCCTGGTTCAAAAATGCTACCCTGTTGCACAGTTTGTCAACCTCTTCCATGTTATGGGATGTAAGCAGAATGGTTATCCCCTGCTCGTTTAATTCCTTCAGGACCCTGTGTATGGTATCGGCTGATGCCGGATCAAGCCCGGAGGTAGGTTCGTCCAGGAATAATATCTTTGGACTGTGTAAAAGTGCTCTGACCAGCAATACCTTTTGTTTCATTCCCTTGGATAACTTTTTAACCTGGGTATTTTTCTCCTCCGACATGCCTATCCTTTTCAGATAATAGTCCGTTTGCCTGATATCGCATCCGTATAACCGGCAGAAGAGATCCAGGTTTTGCCCTATGGTCAACCTCTCATATAGGTTGGTTTCCTCCGGAACTACGCCTATATGGCTGTGAACTTCCCTTGTCCCTTTCATTACATCCAGGTCCATGATCCTCGCTTCTCCGCTGTCAGCCTTCAGCTGACCGGTAAGTATCCTTAAAGTAGTGGTTTTACCGGCACCATTGGGCCCTAAAAAGCCAAAGATCTCACCCTCCCTTACATGAAAGGATATACCATTTAGGGCCTTTTTATCGCCGTAACTCTTAAGCAAACTATTAACCTCTATCAATCCATTTCCTCCCCTCATCCAATGCAATATACAATGCGATTTAAATGCTCCACATTCCTGTGCAAGGACAAAATCAATCCTATTCCCTTTTAATGAATAAAATAATAAAGGCAACCAATGGTTTTATTATATATTTTTCCCCCGATTTTTCCAACTGTTTTGTTTATGTTCGATTGCTCCAAAGCTGTTTTGCTGCATTAATCAACACCTTATGGAGGATGGTTTATTCAGCCGAATGATAAGTGGTTTTTTCCACATAATATGATTACCGTCCATATATTCTGTCCCTTATTTAACTATACAGGATAAAGAGGAGGAAAATCCCATGAGATTTGGTTCAGATATAAACAAAAATAATCTAAAAAAGGCCTTGATCGTCGGAATTGGTGCTTCATTAGTAGGTGTCGCAGGCGCCAGGTTAATCGCCCGTACCATTGTAAATAGAATTTCGGATAGGTTTTACAATATTATAAGCAAGGATCTGTACGATGAGAACCTGTGGGAATTAATCTCTTCCACTGTAAGGATGTCTCCCCAGGTAGCTGTGGAGACCAGTTTACGGGCCACCGAGGCAAAGATGCTGGAAAGGCCTATGGGTACCCCCAAAAAAATGCCTAACCTGGACAGTCTGCAATTCAATGTCGCCCAGCTTCATACCATGCCCACCGACACCCTTACGGAAGTTGAAACCCAGGTAACCATAGGCAAAAGAGCAGCCAAGCCCTTTACCATAAAGATGCCGATCATGATTGCTCCTATGGCCTATGGCGTTGCCCTGAGCAAAAAGGTTAAACTGGCTCTGGCCCGAGGTGCCAGGATGGCCGGAACTGCTACCAACAGCGGGGAAGGTGCCTTTTTGCCTGAAGAGAGGGCAGAGTCGGCCATATTTATCTACCAATATAACCGCGGACATTATTGCAAAACCCCTGAGATCCTCCAAAGCTGTGATGCCGTGGAGATCCAGTTCGGCCAGGGGGGATACGGAGGTGTCGGCCATATCGTCAAAAGTGAACTCATTGACAGGCAGATGCGCCGGGACTTTGACATACCTCCGGGTATGGATATAATCGCCCACTCCAGACAACCGGAAGTCCAGTCACC
>JAAYRX010000104.1 GCA_012518535.1 Clostridiales bacterium
CATCCCTCACACCAGAATACTCTATATCTGCTAAGAACAGCTCCAGAGAATCTCTGTATGCTCCTTGGGCCATAAGCGACTTTCCCCAGCGAAATCGAACTTCGCGGTAAAGATCGGGACTGTCCCGATATGATTCCAGCTCTGAGAACTCCTCCATAGCCTGTTCATACATTACTTCATCCAGTTTTGCCTTTGCAGCCATGTACCGGGATTCCAGCAGCTTTTCTGAACAGTCTTTATAATCTCCCAGGTCAGCAAATGCAGCAATTGCATCCTCATACCTGCCTTCGTTCAATGCAGCTTCTGCCTGATTATATCTTATAAGCGGTACCAGCACAGTTACGGCTATAACTGAAGCAGCAGTAAAAACTATGGCACAGAGTATTAGTATCAATAACCCTTTTTTCATTGCCTATTCACCGTCCTCTTATGGAGTGTAATCAAACGATATCTCATTTCCATCAGCAGTTAGTCCTGTTACCCTGTTGCCATTCATTGCATACCACTCCTGGCACTGCTTTGGGAAATCAAATGATTCGCTGCCTGTCAGGGACGAAGGTTTTTCAGATGCCTTGGACATGCCCACCACACCATCAGTTCCGGTCGCTGTCAGTTGGTAAACATATGCTGAACCGTCATCATCAATAACATATGCCTGACTCACATATCCATAGGGTGTTTTTCGATGTTCAGAGGTCAAGGTTTCCTTGCCGTCTACTAACGAAGTACATTTAAGGGTGTCTGCTGCCTTGTCATACTCGCCCTGCAGTTCATAACTTTTACCGTCTTCATCCTTATACTTAACACTGTATTGGTTGCCATTTTCGCTGTATACGAGATCCTCTACTCCCAGGAACCCAAGCACCATAATGGCGGATTCTTCGCCAAGCCCAAAACTGCTGGCCGGAACCAGGGCCAAGTCTATCATTGATATACCAAGCAGGGACATTGAGTTTAATGCAGTATCGGGATTGCTTGCCAATGCATCAGACAGTTTTGTTAACAACTCGCCTTTTGCCTGAATGTAAGCAGTATATGATTCTGATGCAGTTGCAGGAGAACCAGAATTGTCAGATGCAGTAGCAGGAAAACCAGAATCCTCTGAGGCAGTATCAGATGAATCAGAATCGTCTGACCCAATATCCTGGGACTCCGAATTCGCATCTTGCTGTTCATCCGACTCTTCCATCACTTCCGATTGTCCTTTATCATTTATTTCATCGCTCGAGTTAGCTTTTCCGCCGCAGCTGACAAGCAGCAAGACAATCAAAATCATGGCCGTCAATTGATATAAGAGTTGCACAGGCCTTCTTTTTATTGTTGAAAACATAGAATAACCCTCCTTTTTTTCTATTTTGTTATTGGTGTTTTTCGAGTATTTCACGCGATTTACCTGAATTATAGTACTTCTCCAAATCCTCGGGATAATATGTTAAATATTTGATATTTATATTCTATTTACCGGTTTGGTATATGAATAGTTGGAATTTGCTTATATTTGGTAAGATTAATCTTATTTTTAATCTGTATACCAGGATTCAGCCCCGGCTGCTTTGATTTGCTCCATGGTTTCTAGCTTTATCAGCTGGTGAACCATGGCGCTTCCCATTTCAAAGTGTGCAAGCTCATTTCCTTCTACAGGGTCTGTTCTGTTTAAAGTCGCTTTTGGCATTTCTTCATTAGGCTCCAAAAAAGACCCGCTTAGCGGGTCATATTCTCTAAAAATGTTTCTTGCTATCATTCCACTCATATAGGCATCATTCAATCTCCTATCCAGAAATACAAGAGTCCTTTCTCACCATCCGGCAGTTCAACATAAAACCAGTTTAGAGTCGGATCATCCGGGCTTATATGAATACCTAGTAGCTTTATTTTCGTTGCTTTAAATTCTCTCAGATTTTCTGAGTCCCATACAACATGTTCAAAATAGTCTTCTGGATAAAAGTCTAAGGGTACAAAAAAGCCAGTTCCATAGACTTCATAAGTCTCCCCTATATATTGTTCCACATCATAATTCGTTATAAGGTATTCATTGTTCTTAAATTCTCCCAATGCTGAAAAGAATTGAGGTTTGAAGTTATTGGCCAAATGAAACCTTGATATGAATTTTCCCTTTCCATCCATTAATGCATGCCGATCTATTGTTCCTAAGGTATATAGCTTTGTACCATCATAGCGAATAAATGTAAACGCAGGATCTCCACTTGCCCCATCGTCAAAAATAGCAACTTCGGTATAACCATCCTCGCTATCCAAATCAA
>JAAYRX010000105.1 GCA_012518535.1 Clostridiales bacterium
AAATTACCAAGCCCTATGTGAAGAATGCCCAGGTAGTTGTCATGAAGGAAGATGCAGATTATGAAGACACTTCTTCCTTAATTGGCAAGACCGTAGCTGCAGAGCAGGGCTCCGCCGGTGAAGACACGATTGAGGCAGACGAAAACCTGAAGCAGGCAACTTACGTACCCAAGACCTTGCAGACTGAAGCCCTGATGGAAGTAAAGGCAGGAACCGCTGATGCCGCAGTACTGGACTTAACCCTGGCAAACACCATGACCGGTGAAGGCACCAACTTTGAGGATGTTACCATAGTGGATTACTTGGGCGAAGAGGATTATGGGGTTGCCTTCCGCAAGGGTTCCGATATCTGTGCAGAAGTAAATAAGATATTTGACGAACTTGTTGCAGACGGTACCATGGCTGAATTGGCTGATAAGTACGGGTTGGATTTGGCTGAATAAAAGCTGTGTATGCTGTGTGACATAAAAAATGGAGCAGGGACAGAGGATAAAACCTCTGTCCTATCGCTTGTAGGTTGAGGTAATAGTGATATGGATCAGGTTTTTGTAATTGTTAATAGGTTATCGGAAAGTTTTTTGTTAAACTGCAGGCTTTTTGCGTTAACGCTCTTGTTCTCATTGCCCCTGGGGCTACTGATTTCTTTTGGGTCCATGAGCCGCTTTTATCCCCTCCGCTGGCTGATGAGAACTCTTGTCTGGGTTGTCCGGGGCTCTCCCTTGATGTTGCAGCTGATGATTATTTTTTACGGCCCGGGTCTTTTGAGCCTGTCTTATACATGGCCGGCCGGCGATACAGGTCGTTTTGTTGCAGCAACTGTTGCCTTTGTCATTAACTATGCCTGTTATTTTTCGGAAATCTTCCGAGGGGGTATTGAGAGCATACCAAGGGGACAATATGAGGCCGGCCTGGTCTTAGGCATGACAAAGAGTCAGATTTTTTTCAAGGTAACGCTCCTTCAGGTTATAAAGCGTATCCTGCCACCGGTAGGCAATGAGGTGATCACCCTGGTGAAGGATACATCCCTTGCCCGCATCATTGCAAATAAGGAGATCATAATGATGGCTGGGGAATACAGCAGTAAAGGACTTATTTGGCCTCTCTTTGCTACAGGCATCTATTTCCTTGTCTTTGTAGGGGTATTAACCATAATGCTGGATTGGCTGGAAAAGAAACTGGGCTATTTCCGTACATGAAAGGGGGGATTCCAATGGCAGTTTTAGAAGTAAAAAACATGGGAAAAAGTTACGGGACACTGGAAGTCTTGCAAAAGATAGACTTTTCCCTGGAAAAAGGAGAATCACTGGCTATTATAGGTTCTTCCGGAAGTGGAAAGACGACCTTGCTGCGCTGTCTTAACTTCCTGGAAAAGCCTGACAAGGGAAGCATCATGGTCAATAATGAGGTGATTTTTGACGCCTTGGATCCCACTACCCAAAGGGAAAGTGAAGTGCGGAAAAAACGCCTGCATTTCGGCTTGGTTTTCCAAAACTTTAACCTGTTTCCCCAGTATACGGTACTAAAAAACGTTACATTGGCAGCAGAGCTCCTGGCCAAAGAACGATCTGACTATAAACAGGGGAAAAAGGCTATCATGAATGAAATTGAGGATCGGGCCAAAAGGCTCCTGGCCCAGGTTGGACTGTCGGATAAGCTGGACAACTATCCCCATATGATATCCGGTGGACAGCAGCAGCGAGTGGCCATTGCCCGTGCCCTTGCCCTGGAACCGGACATTCTTTGCTTTGATGAACCTACCTCCGCCCTGGACCCCGAGCTCACAGGGGAAGTGTTGAAAGTCATTAGGAACTTGGCAGATGAGAACACGACAATGATCATAGTGACTCATGAGATGGACTTTGCCCGTGATGTTGCGGATCGCGTTATCTTTATGGATGAAGGCGTGATTGTCGAACAGGGCTCCCCCCAGGAAGTGTTTGACAATCCCAGGGAGGAGAGGACCAAGCAGTTTTTATACCGGTACAAGAAAGACAAAGATCATTCCCTGTAAAGCTTGAAAAAGTATCGCAGTATTTGATGATTGGCCAGCAGAAAAATTTTCGCGTTTTTTGTAGAATAGAATTCACCCTGAAAGGGATTTAAATCATAGGCTTCCGGACATTCGGCAATAATAGCCGACAGTGGAAGCCTTATTTTATTCTCCGGGTATGGTTAAATTTGGTTGATTTATTGTCAGATGAAAGATATACTGAAGATGTACATTTTCCTGATTGGGCTTTTGTTTATCAGCAAAGCTTGCCACCAAGGAAATAGTGCCACATATGTATTTTCAACATTATTCCTGCTTTAATTCATGCTCTTAGTTTGGCTCTCTATCTCAATTTTTGTTTCTTCATATGTGCTGTCATTAATGAAAAAAGAAGCATTTCATAAGGGTTTGTATAAAGATATATATATAATATTAGAAGATATTCTATCAAAGAGGAAACCATTGCATTATAACTTTAGAAAGGAAAACAGGGAATGGACAAGTATAAGGACAAAACACAGGATATTGATGTCAGGGTTGAGAATCTACTGTCCAGGATGACTTTGAAGGAAAAAGTAGGCCAGTTAAACCAAAAGATGTTTGGCTGGAACGCCTATAGGAGGAAGGGGGACAGTATAGAACTTACGGAGGAATTTAAAGCTGCTGTAGAGTTTGGAGATGGCATGGGGGCCTTATACGGCCTCTTTAGGGCTGATCCGTGGTCTGGGGTCACCTTTGATACAGGTATACCAGTGGAAAAGTCCGCCCAAGTAGCCAATATGATACAGAGATATGTAATAGAAAATACAAGGCTGGGTATACCGGTTCTTATATCGGAAGAATGTCCCCATGGCCACCAGGCCCTTGATGGGACCATGCTGCCGACCAATTTAGGTATAGGTTGTACCTGGAATCCGGAACTATATAGGGAAGCCGCATCCCAGGTGGCGGCTGAGATCAGGTCCCGTGGAGGAAATCTGGGCCTTATATCCCTCCTGGATATTGTTCGTGATCCCAGGTGGGGACGCAGCGAAGAGTGTTTCAGTGAAGATCCCTATCATGCTGCCAGGATGGCAGTTGCGGCCGTAAAAGGGCTTCAGGGGGAAGTATGGGAGGAACTTAAGAGCGGGGATAAAGTGGTTGCTGTAATGAAACACTTCTGTGCACAGGGGGCATCCGTGGGTGGGCATAATGCAGCTCCGGCTCCGATTGGTGAAAGAGAGCTCAGGGAGATCTTTTTACCGGGTATGAAGGCCGGAGTGGAGGCAGGAGCTTTAGGCTGCATGGCTGCCTATAATGAAATTGATGGAATCCCCTGCCATGCCAATAAAAAGTTGCTTATAGACATACTGCGGGATGAATGGGGCTTTGATGGAATAGTTATGGCTGATGGCATAGCAATAGACAAGTTGCTGTCCCTGACAGGAGATCATGAGGGGGCGGCTGCTCTGGCATTAACATCGGGTATAGACCTTAGCCTATGGGATGATTCATTCACTACCTTGGAAGAAGCGGTAAAACAGGGCAAGGTTTCGGAGGAGTATATAGATAGGGCTGTCAGTAGGGTATTAAAGCTTAAATTTATGCTGGGATTATTTGAGAATCCATATACTGACGAAAACCTGGCCAGTCAGGTAGTATGTTCCCCAAGGGCCGAGAAAGTCAACCTACAGTTAGCCCGGGAATCCATAGTGATGTTAAAGAACGAGGATAATCTTCTGCCAATAGATAAAGACATAAGGAGTATCGCAGTGATAGGTCCTAATGCAGATAACCTTTATAACCAACTGGGGGATTATACCGCTCCTCAAAGAAAGAATACAGGATTTACGGTTCTGCAGGGTCTGGAATCTGTAGCACCGCCCCAAACAGAATTGATATATGCCAAAGGCTGTGGCATTCGCGATATGTCAAAGGAAGGATTCCAAGAGGCTATTGATGCTGCGAAGCGGGCCGATATAGCTGTGGTTGTTCTGGGCGGATCCAGTGCCAGGGACTTTTCCACTGTTTTTGATATCAATGGTGCTGCTATTATAGGCGGGGATCCTGCAGAAATGGACTGCGGTGAAGGTGTGGATCTGGCCGATTTGGAGCTGGGGGGAGTGCAGGTAGAACTGTTAAAGGAGATAGAGAAGACCGGTACGCCGGTTGTTGTAGTACTTATTCAGGGAAGACCCCATGCCATTCCATGGATAGCTGAAAACTGCAAGGCGATCCTATGTGGATGGTATCCGGGAAAAGAAGGGGGTAGGGCCATTGCCGAAGTTTTGTTTGGCGACTATAACCCTTCAGGCAAGCTGTCGGTTTCCATACCCAGAGCTTCTGCACAATTGCCGGTCTACTATAATCACAAGGACCTGGGCCTGGTAAATTCATACCTGGATATGGATAGAGCTCCCTTATACCATTTTGGGCATGGTCTGAGCTATACGGAGTTTAAGTATAGCAACCTGAAAGTATTAGACGGGGAATTAACTGTTAAGGATTTGCAAGAGGGTAAAAATATAAAGGTCAAGGTATCTGTTGAAAACACAGGAGATCTTCCGGGAGAGGAGGTTGTGCAACTTTATATCCTGGATCTGGAAGCCAGCATTATGAGGCGTATAAAGGAATTAAAGGGATTTAAGAAAATGCACCTGAATCCCGGCGAGAAGAGGGATGTTATATTCACCCTGGGTGAAGAGGAACTGGGCATATGGAACAGAGAGATGGAGTTTTGCGTCGAGCCAGGAAACGTTAAAATCTTTGTAGGCGGCAATTCCCAGGATAATCTTGAAACCACTTACACCATTATATGAACTCATTCCTTTGCCATTAACAACTGTAGATGGATTGGGTACCTATGAAGGAGAATCTTCCAAAATAATTATTAATTAACCTGGGTTTCCATGCTTATCACATTACAGCTTTGTTATTTACTGCACGGAACTTATCACACGGCTTATATGAATGGCTAACAAACTGAACAGGAGGAGGAAAGCATGAGATACATTGATAGACGAATTGGCGTTATTTGTGATCAGCTGGCAAAGTTGGCGGTAGTGCAGAAAATCCCAATAGAAAGCCTGGTATACAAAGAGGGAAAATATTTGCGCCCAGAGGATGCAGACGCTGCAGATGTGGAATTTAAGCCCTTTGACAGCAAGGTCATGCACTGGTATGGGCCCGACAAGCATTACTGGTTCCGGACTGATTTTACGGTTCCGGAGAGTTTGGACAACAAACCCATGTGGCTCAGGGTAAGGACCCAGATTGAGGAATGGGATGACGGCAAAAACCCTCAATTCCTGCTTTTTGTGAATGGCGTGGTTGTTCAAGGCCTGGATATGAACCATAGGGAGGTCCTGATAACCGGATCTGCAAAATCAGGAGATACCTATCGTTTTGACCTGCAGGCCTATACCGGAACCTTGCACAGTGAATTTAAGCTTATTGCGGAGGTACAGGAGATCGATCCTAAAATAGTAGGGCTATACTATGATCTAAAAGTACCCTTAGAGGCATTTCCCCGTATGGACGAGGAAGATCAGGACCGGCTTGCCATAGAGAGTATCTTAAACGATACCATCAACTATCTGGATTTAAGGAACCCTTACTCCGAGGCTTTCTATTCATCCCTGGACAAGGCCAGGGAATATATCACCAAGGCCTTATATGAAGATATGGCAGGATACAACGACATTATTGCAACCTGTATCGGCCATACCCATATTGATGTTGCATGGTGGTGGACAGTAGAACAGACTAGGGAAAAGGTGACCAGAAGTTTTGCCACTGTATTGAAGCTGATGGATGAGTATCCCAACTACAAGTTTATGTCCAGTCAACCCCAGCTCTACTATTTTCTGAAGGAAAGGTATCCGGAGCTTTACAGCCGCTTGAAGGAAAGGGTCAGGGAGGGCCGCTGGGAGCCTGAAGGTGGTATGTGGGTTGAAGCCGACTGCAACGTGACTTCCGGAGAATCTCTGGTACGCCAATTCATCCATGGAAAGAGGTTCTTTAAGGAAGAGTTTGGCGTAGACAATAGAATACTCTGGCTTCCCGATGTCTTTGGTTATTCCGGAGCCCTGCCCCAGATAATGAAAAAAAGCGGGATCGACTATTTCATGACCACAAAACTGGCCTGGAATCAGTTCAACAAAATCCCCTACGATACAATGCGGTGGAGGGGGATTGACGGAACCGAGGTATTGGCCCACTTTATTACCACTCTGGGAATAGGGCAGGATGTAAGCAACTTTTTTACCACCTATAATGGTCTTCTGCATCCCGATGCCATCATGGGGGGCTGGGAACGCTACCAGAACAAGGACATAAACAACGATATATTAATCTCCTACGGCTATGGTGACGGTGGTGGAGGTCCAACCAGGGAAATGCTGGAGACTTCAATGCGGATGGAAA
>JAAYRX010000106.1 GCA_012518535.1 Clostridiales bacterium
ACCTCACTGGTTCCCCCTCCAATATCAACAACCATACTGCCGGTGGGCTCTTGTACGGGCAATCCCGCACCTATGGCTGCAGCCATAGGTTCTTCCACCAGGTATGCTTCCCTGGCACCTGCCTGCTTTGCAGCTTCCTCGACCGCTCGTTTTTCCACCTCGGTTACTCCTGAAGGTACACATACGACTACCCTTGGATGCAATGGAAAGACTCTCTTTATCGCCTTGCGGATAAAATACTTGAGCATCTCCTGAGTTACGTCAAAATCAGCAATAACACCTTCCTTCATAGGCCGGATAGCTACAATGTTTCCCGGGGTTCTGCCGATCATTTTCTTAGCTTCTTCCCCTATGGCCAAAACCCTTTTTGTATCGCTGCGAATAGCCACCACCGAAGGTTCTCTTATAATTACGCCTTTTCCACGCACATGTACCAGTGTATTTGCTGTGCCCAGATCTATTCCCATATCCTTAGTAAATATATTCAAAAACCCCATAATCAAATTTTGCTCCTTCCTAATTGTCCCTTTAGCCACTGAATACTTTAGGAACGATATCATAAAGCATTCCCTAAAAACAGTCATGGCTGTCCCTGTCTTAATTATGGCCAATATTCAGCTGTTTGATAACCAAATTGAGATTATATATTATCGAGTATATCTATCCCAAATTCTTTGAGCATACACCACAGCCGATGTATGGGTAGTCCCATAACATTGAAATAACAGCCTGTTATCCTTGAAATAAAAATACCGGCCGACCCTTGGATACCATAAGCCCCCGCCTTATCCATTGGTTCCCCGGTTTGTACATAATGCTCGATCTCCTGAAGTGACAACGGAGCCATCTCTACTAATGTTTTTTCGTAGCCTTTTTTAATTTTCCCCGTCCATGTATCCACTAATGCAAGCCCGGTAATCACCTCATGAGTTTGACCCTGTAGCCTTAATAGCATCTGGCAGGCTTCTTCCTCATTCTTGGGCTTTCCAAGGATTTCATCTTTCACTACAACAGTATCGGCACCTATTATAATAGCCGGTTGGCTTACACCTGATGCAACATCCATTGCCTTGTTATAGGCCAATTCCATGGGTATCTCTTCTGTAACCAAACCATAGGGCATTTGTTCTTTTGTATTGCTGGTAATTACATCAAACTTCAAACCCATCTGCTCCAGCAATTGCTTCCGCCTGGGAGAAGCCGATGCTAAAATAATCCTCATCATATCAATATCTATAGTACAGAAAGATGCCAAGTAAAACACCGAGCATGGTCCCGAAATTTACGTTCAAGGATAATCCAAATGCCAACTTTATTACATTAAAATCCAGTATGGCGGGCATTCCTTGAGTTCCTATAGTGAGACTCTCACTAAATATCTTGGCATCCGAATAGATCGCAATTATATTGCCCACTATACTGCCGACAATAACCCCTGCAAATAAAAATAGGAATAGCATCAATGGTCCCTTGGTTCTCCCCCGTCGCAAGAAGAGTCCTCCTTTCAATGTCAAGAAAAAATAAACTATTATAAAATCATAATAGTTTATATAAAAAGTATAACATTTTTATGGGGAATTACAAGTTTTTTTACGAAAATTAATAATTCCTGGATCTTCCTTCGTCCAATACGGATTGGGCTACGTTGGTCGCATGGTCGGCAATTCTTTCGAAATTGGTAACTATATCAAGAAATATGACGCCGGCATTCGCGGAACATAATTGGGCATTTAATCTTTCTATGTGACTTTTCCTTAATCTGTCCTTTAAGGTGTCAATAACTTCCTCTTCCTTCATCACCAACTCTGCCAGCTCATGGTCGCGCTCTTTTAATGCGTGAACAGTGTCGTCTAACATTTCCATAACCTTCTGATACATCTCGTTCAGATCCTTTATGGCTATATCAGAAAAAGTCAGATTATTCTCTATACTGTATTCGGCATATTCTGTCAGATTTTCAGCATGGTCTCCTATTCTTTCAATATCGTTAACTACATGGTATAAACCGCTTATTACGTGTAAATCACTATCTGGTAGTCCGAGCCCGTTACACATTACAAGGTAATGGGTTATTTCCTGATTTAAAAAATTAATGATCTCTTCTTTTCTGTATATTTCATCAATTATTGCCTGATCCTTTTGAAAGATAGCGTCCATGGCAAGCTTTACATTTCTCACTGCCATATCGGCCATCCTATTGACCTCTTTTAGGATTTGAGCTATAGCGATAGGCGGTGTTTCCAGTATACGCTTGTCCAAATAAATGAGTCCCCTCTCATCGGGCTCACCGTTCTTTCCATGTAGCACCTTTTCCGACAAACTAACTATACTATTTCCAAAGGGCAACAAGATAACGGCCGTAATTACGTTAAAAGCTATATG
>JAAYRX010000107.1 GCA_012518535.1 Clostridiales bacterium
GGTCTTACCATGACGGTTATGGTTGAAACCTACGCTGTTCTTGCTCTCTTAGCTTCTATTTTGATGATAAACGGGATCCAGCTCTAATTGTACTGGATTAATTCTATTAAGCTAAGGAGTGTGAGCCATGAACGGAATCGACAGGATCAGCGAAAGGATTTTAAAGGATGCCCGGGCTGAAGCTGCCCGCATTATTGAAGAAGCACAGGAGAGGGCTCGCTCTTTAAAGGAAGACAGGGTAGGACAGGTAGAAAAGGAAAATGAAAAGTATAACAGGGAAAGTATCCTAAGGGCCGAGGAACACAAACGGAGAATGTTGGCAATGGCAGGCCTGGAGATGAGAAAAGAGGTTTTGGCTGCCAAACAGGAGCTCATCGACCATGTCATGGAAAAGGCCGGGGAGGCCATTATGGAAATGCCCCGGGAGGAATACCGACATATAGTAACCCAAATGCTGCTGGAAGCCGCCCAGGGTCATGAAGAGGTGTACTTTTCCGTGGCCGATGAGGCAAGGCTTGATCAGAGCATAGTGGATGAGGTTAACGAACTGTTAAGGGCCAGGGGCAGGAAGGGAGAACTTAAGCTGTCCCCCAGGAGGGAAGAATTCCATGGAGGATTTATCCTGCGGACCGGAGGAATGGAGATCAACAATACCTTTGGTGCCCTGATTCGAATGAGCCGCGACGAAGTGGAATCTCAGCTGGCAAAGATTCTCTTCAAGGAGGAAGGGTGATAGTATGCCGCTACCGAGTTACCCATATGCAGCCGCCCATATCTTTGCTCTGGAGAACAGGCTTATAGGCCGGGACAGGGTGGACAGGATGGTGGAAGCCCCATCGGCAGAGGAAGCCTTAAAGGTGCTGGCAGAGACCGAGTACGGTGCCGGCATTTCCGAGCTGGAGGGTCCTCATGACTACGAAAGGCTACTGTCTCTTGAGGTTCAAAGGATCTACGATTTCTTTGAAACCATATCGCCCAATCCCGATATAACCAGATTGTTTTTCCTGAAATATGATTTTCATAACCTGAAGGTACTGATAAAGAGCAGGTATTTGGGAAGGGACCATGATGGACCTCTTATAGGGGTCGGGGGAACCATACCCTTGGAGATCCTGGCAGAGGCCATAAAAGAAAGGAATTACCGGGAGCTGCCCCCCTATATGGCCGAGGCTATAGAGGAGATAGAAGAGGCTATGGATACCAGGGTGGATCCACAGAGAATAGGCACAACCCTGGATAAGGCCATGTACCGGCATATATTTGATGTTTGTGAGAAAAGAAAGTGCAGCTTTGCCCTGGACTATTTCAGTATGCAGGCTGACCTTATCAATATCAGGTCCTTTCTGCGGGTCAGAAAACTTGGAGAAACCTTTGAATTTTTGAAGACTTTGCTGCTTCCCAGCCGTGATATGGGCGAGGACCTCTTTCTGGATATCATGGAGGAGCCCATTGAGGATTTTGTTCTTAGGTTAAGGGACTCAAAGTATGGCCAGGTAGTAGTTAAGGGCGTAGAGGAATATATAAATACAGGCTCATTGTCCACATATGAGCGGCTTATGGACGATTTCTTATTGGGCTTTGCCAGGGCCGCCAGATGGAATCCCGACGGGATAGAGCCCATTATTGGCTACTTGTTGGCCAAGGAAAATGAGATAAGAATAATTAGGATAATAATGGTGGGAAAGATCAACAACATGCCTACCGACAGCATACGGGAAAGGTTGCGTGACGTGTATGTATAAGATAGGTGTAATAGGGGATAAGGATTCCATTTTGGGCTTCAAGGCCCTTGGCCTGTCCGTCTTTCCCGTAACCGAATCCCAGCAGGCATCCAGGCTTGTAAATCAGATGGCCAGGGAAAATTACGCAGTGATCTTTATAACCGAATCCGTGGCCAGGGATATGGAAGAGACCCTGGAGAGGTACAGGAGTGCCCCCTATCCCGCTATAATACTGATCCCTGGCAACCAGGGAAGTTTAGGCCTGGGTATTGAGGAGATAAAAAAGAGCGTGGAGAAAGCTATAGGTGCCGATATTCTGTTTGGGAATGATTGATAATGGCTTTGGTGGAGGTTATACGGTATAAACCATCATCCTATATAAAGAAGTAGATTAGCGTTCAATAGCTATTACCGGTATAGTCTATATGGCATTAGAAGTTATGCTAATTCATTATTGGAAATACGATACTTAACAGTCCGGCTGGATGCCAGCACTATTAAACACGAGCCCCGGGTTTGGGAGTTATGTATGAGATGCGAGCATCTGTCCGACTGAAGAGAAAGGGAAGATAGCCGATGCAAGGCAGGATTGTAAAAGTGTCAGGGCCCTTAGTTGTTGCCCAGGGTATGGCCGATGCCAAGATGTTTGACGTGGTGCGCGTCAGTGAAAGCAGATTGATTGGCGAAATTATCGAGATGCGCGGGGATATGGCATCCATTCAGGTCTATGAAGAAACCTCCGGACTGGGTCCGGGAGAGCCTGTGGAGTCTACAGGGGAACCTTTAAGCGTAGAGCTGGGTCCGGGACTTATTGAATCAATATTTGACGGGATCCAAAGGCCCTTAAACTTAATCCGTGATAGGGCTGGGGATAGAATCACCAGAGGCATCGAGGTACCGTCCCTGGATCACACTAAGGAGTGGGATTTCGTCCCAAGGGTAAAACCAGGGGATAAGGTAGCCGGGGGCTATATTCTGGGAGTGGTACAGGAGACCCCGGTCGTAGAACATAGGATCATGGTACCCTTGGGGATAGAAGGTACCGTTGATTGGATCCACCAGGGCATGGCCAACATCGTGGAGCCTATCGCCAGGATAAGGGATTCAAAGGGGGAGACAGTGGAGATCCCCATGATGCAGAGGACCCCGGTGCGTATAGGAAGAAGGTATAAGGAAAAACTACCGCCGGATGTTCCCCTGCTAACAGGGCAAAGGGTAATAGACACCTTTTTCCCGGTAGCAAAGGGCGGGGTAGCCGCCGTTCCGGGACCTTTTGGCAGCGGCAAGACGGTGGTCCAGCACCAGTTGGCCAAGTGGGCGGATGCGGATATAATCGTATACGTAGGATGCGGTGAACGTGGGAATGAGATGACCGATGTTCTTAGGGAGTTCCCGGAACTCATAGACCCCAAAACAGGACATCCCCTGATGAAAAGGGTGGTCCTCATCGCCAATACTTCCGATATGCCCGTTGCCGCCAGGGAGGCATCCATATACACGGGGATTACCATTGCGGAATACTTCAGGGATATGGGCTACAGCGTAGCCATCA
>JAAYRX010000108.1 GCA_012518535.1 Clostridiales bacterium
ATACAACATATAGGAACGTGGGGGATATTTAGATGGGGAAATTTAGGGAACTGTTTACACCAAGGGATATGACTGAGGGTACCCCTTGGAAGCGCATCGTTGAATTTGCTATACCTATGCTTTTAGGAAATATAGCCCAGCAGTTTTATAATACTGCTGATTCCATAATAGTTGGGAAATATATAGGGGACAACGCCCTTGCCGCCGTGGGTAGCGCAGGGCCGATACTAAATCTTTTGATGGTATTATTTATAGGGATTTCTACTGGTGCAGGGATTATGGTTGCCCAGTATTTTGGGGCGAAGGATCGGGAAAAGCTTTCTCGCTCCATAGGAGTTTGTATTACCCTCACGGCCATGGCTTCTGTATTCATAATGGCGGTGGGTCCTTTGATAGCCAGACCATTGCTCACACTTCTTAATACACCTGAGTCCATAATTGATTGGTGCCAAGGTTATTTAACTATATTTTTTATAGGGATAGCAGGCTTTAACTACTACAATATCTTGTCGGGTATTTTAAGGGGCCTTGGTGATTCGGTTTCAGCCCTGGTATTCCTGCTTGTTTCTACTTTGCTAAATGTGATCTTAGATATTTGGTTCGTTGCAGGATTTAAAATGGGGGTGCCGGGTGTAGCCCTGGCAACGGTAATTGCCCAAGGGGTATCGGCAGTTTTATGTATGGTTAAGCTTATGAAGATGAGAGATACCTTTGATTTAAGTATGGAAATGTTAAGGCCTGTGAAGGAATATTCGTTAAGGCTGATAAAATTGGGGTTACCTTCAGGCTTAACCCATGCTATATTTGCCCTGGCCATGGTCGCTGTCCAATCTCTAACCAATAGCTTCGGTGAAATGGTAATCGCCTGTAATGTCATCGTAATGCGGGTGGACGGACTTGCCATGATGCCCAACTTTACTTTCGGTAACGCGATGACGACCTTTGCAGGACAAAACGTTGGGGCTAGGAAGATCGACAGGGTAGACAAGGGGACGGGAGATGGACTAAAGCTGGCTGTGGGTGTTTCAACGGTGATAACAGTAATCATACTAATATTCGGAAAATATCTTGTGAGAATATTTACGGATACTTCTGAATTGGTAGATTTAAGTATGCATATGATGCGAATTCTTGCTGTCGGTTATATAGCCATGGCGGTCACGCAGAGTCTATCCGGTGTAATGAGGGGTGCGGGTGATACGGTAACTCCAATGTGGATTTCATTGATCACTACTATTATCTTGAGAGTGCCCATCGCTTATACCATAGCTTATTTTACCCGAAGTGCTGCCTATCCTACGGGAAGGCCGGAGTCGACCTATGTTTCCCTACTGGTCTCTTGGGTTTTTGGAGCCATCATTACTACAATTTTCTTTAAGAAAGGAAAATGGAGAGAGAAGGGTCTTGCCAACCAAGAATGAGCTTAGGTAGCTTTAATGAACTCATCATCTTAAAATAGCTAATTAAACCCCCGGTATGAAAGGATGTACCGGGGGTTTTTGATACACTAATGATAAATATTTAACAAATCGTTACAAATTCCTTACAAATTTATACATGTCTTTATTTGTTCTTATGCAAGGTGTACAATATAATGTATGTATCTAATTTTTGTCAGAGATGGACAGCTAAGCCAAGATATCAATAGAACTTATACCGTGGATCTTTGACTGGCCATTAAGTATTGTACATTTTAGACAAACTTATTGGAACTTATCCTCTATACATTACGTCTAAATATATAAACACACATATGTGGGAAAGGAAATGCTGATGGAACTATTAAGAATTCAGGGTTTAACTAAGACAATAAAGAAGCGGAAAATACTTGATAATATCTCCTTAACTGTGAATTCCGGTGAAATAGTTGGGTTTTTAGGACCAAACGGTGCCGGTAAAACCACCACTATCAAGCTTATCATGGGCCTTTTTACTATTACGGAAGGACATATAAGCATTTGCGGTCATGATATAGTCACGGATTATGAGGCTGCCATGGAAAACGTAGGAGGTATAATAGAAAATCCGGATCTTTACAAGAGACTGACAGGCAGACAGAATCTGGAGTACTTTGCCTCCATGTATAAAAACGTGGATAAGGAGAACATCGATACCATCGTCAACATGGTAAAAATGTCAGGAAGAATCGATGACAAGGTTAAGACTTATTCTTTGGGTATGTGTCAGCGGGTAGGGATAGCCCAAGCCTTACTACATAATCCCCGTCTCTTAGTACTGGATGAGCCCACCAACGGGTTGGACCCCTTGGGCATTAAGGAGCTAAGGGATCTTTTAAAATATCTTGCAAAAGAGGCCGGAGTCGGTGTATTTATATCAAGCCATCTATTATCCGAAATGGAGCTTATGTGTGACAGAATTTATATAATAGATGAAGGCGTTATTATCGGAGAGAAGGCTATCCATGAGGATGAAGAATCGGTAACTGATGATATATATGAATACACTCTCTTAACGGACAATAGGGACAAGACCGTTGAATATCTAAACAGTCTACAGGCAAATTGCAGGATAGAGAATGGTAATGTTATCGTTATCATGAAGCGGAGTGAAATGCCAAATATTATAAAGAACCTGGTGTATCGTGATATAGGCATATACGCTGCCAGTGAAAAGCATAGAACCCTTGAGCAGGATTTCATCTCCATTACCACCGGCACGAAAACTCAGATCAGATAATTTATGAAATAAATGAAAGGGGATAAGCTTATGCTTTTTTTAAGACAGGTTAAGTACGAAATTAAGAATATAATAAGATCAAAGTTTATACTGATTATCGGTATCCTTATATTGGCGATTTGTATAGCCTCTCCTATAATCAGTTTAATTGGACAGAAGTCCAGAACGGATATGTATTATCCCATGGTCGCGAGGGGAGTGATGACAAGTGTCGTATATGATAGGCCTTGGTATCCGGGTGAATATGAGGAGGAACCCATAATAGTGGACGGCGTAACCATTAAATCCGATAATCCCTTCTTCTGGAATGTCAAGAGTCTTATAGATGAGCGGGGATATATGGAAAATGATAAGGGGAATTTCTCAAGCCCAGAGGTTCTGGATCTTATCCTTGGGGTGATGGAAGCAGAGCAAAAGTTTTATGTAGATCTGGCCGGCCATATAACAGAGCATGGGGATTACCGGGTAGAATTAGCCTGGGCAGGCCGGGAAATCATCTGTGACAAGTTTGTGTATGAACACAATCACCTTCCTAAAGAACAGCTCTATGAAGCCATGTCCTATAGAATGGGATATGAGCCGGATATATTTGATGAGAAATTTATTAATATAACTCCTGAAGAGAAACTGGCCGCCCTGGACGAGATAGATGAACAGTTGAATTCACTGTATAAAGTAGTGGAAACCAATGACTTTCCATTATTTGTCGACCTGCGGATCAAGCAGGAAAGACACAATATAGAGGATATAAAAGAAAGAATAGCCATACAGGAAAAGATCATAATAGATGATCCATCTCAGGAGGAGTGGGTAAGTGAGTATATAGAGCAGATGAAGAATGAGATAGAGCTAATCGAGACCAACAACATTCCCACCTTGGAATATAGGCTTCAAAATAACATCATACCGGGGGAGGACATCTGGCAAAATACTGCTCTTTCAAATATAGAAATGAACAAGCGAGAGCTGATGTACAGGAAGATCCTGACGGAAGAGGAGTTTAACAGGGAAAGATACCTGGTTGAGCAGTACAAGACCTATGCGCGATATGTGAGCACCATGGAGGCAGAACGCGATGAAATTAATAACCAAATAGTTATTGCGGAGCGTTCATTGGACGCAGGTAAGCCCGACATGTCCTTTGAGCCTTTTGGATCAAGGAACAGGACTTTTGAATTTCTGAGCTATTCCTCCTTCGTTGCCATGTTTGCTATTCTTATCGGCGGTTGGTTGATGGCCAGTGAATTTCAACAGGGTACCATCAGGCTATTGATAATTCGACCAAAAACCCGGACAAAGATATTGATGGCCAAGTTTTTATCTGCCCTTATCATATTCTTAGTCCTCTATATATTGGGAAGCTTCCTTAATATGATTACTAACGGCATCTGCTTCGGATTTAAGGACTTTACCTATCCCAACTTTACCATTTCCGGGGAGATAAATTTCTTTGCCTATTATCTGCCAAAGTTTGCAGTCTGTATCATGCCGGCTATTTTCACATTCTCCCTGTCATTTTTGCTTTCGGTATTGATTAGGAATATAGCAGTTGCCATTATAATTCCCATAGCACTATATATCGGATCCACCATAATGATGCAGATCTTAGTCTATGGTAATTCAGTGGCGAAATGGATTGCTTTTACACCTATACCCTATATGGAATTTACTTCTTTCTTTAATCGCTACTCTGTAGTAAAAAGTGCCATCCAAAAGGGTATCCCCCTGGGCATAGGGTATGGTATACTGATGTTAGTGAGTCTATCCGTTATATTTGTTATACTTTCTATATTTACCTTCAAGAGAAGGGATATAACTAACTAGAGAGGGCATGGATAATTAAATGGATGCAAGGAACAAGTTTTTAGAATCCTATAAAAAGAAAGCTCAAGAACAAGACCCTAATGCCCATGTTGGAGATTCATTGGCAGAATCAGTCAACGAAGGGAAGAAAGGCGAGTCTCAGGGTGAAGAAGTTAGTCTGAAATTCGACCAAAAACCCGGGTTTGTAAAGCCAGAGCAAAAGCCAATGACGCCAGCTCCCAAATCATCAAAGAAATTTAACAGATACATCAGCATTTCCCTTGGTGTGGTGATATTGCTGGCCATAATCATAGGGACTGTCTTGTTGTTTAATCGTGGAGTTGAGGCTATAGACCTTGTAGGATGGACGGAAAATGATGCCCAGCTTTGGGCCAGAGAAAAGGGTATAAATTTACAGGTAGAAAAGGAATATAGTGACGAGGTTGAGGCAGGCAAGATAATATCCCAAAGCGTTACCAAAGGAACGCGAATTAAAAAAGGCGAGTTTATGCAGGTTTTGGTCTCATTGGGTCATGACCTGTCCGTTACCCTTCCACTGCCCGATCTTATGTCCATGACCAAAGAAGAGATAGAAGCCTGGGCAGCCGAAAACTTCATGGCCAAGGTACGGATTACAGCCGAACACAGCCTGGATGTGCCCGTAGGTGGGGTTATCAGATATGAGATCAACGATGACACAGTTGTAGACGAGGTGAGCAGGAATACACCTATATATGTTATCGTGTCCAAGGGGCCGGAAGATGAGGAGGGATTGACCGTTACCATTCCCAACTTTAAGGAAATGGCCTTGGCAGATAGCTATTTATTTGCCGATGAAAACGGCATCCTTCTGATAGTGGAAGAGGAGTACGATGACTATGTACCCCAAGGATCGATTATCTCCCAAAGCATCAAAGCTGAGGAAAAGGTAGCGAAGGGCACAGAAATAACTTTGCTGGTCTCTAAGGGTAAGATGATAACCATACCGGATTTTTCCGGGTATTCCAAGGAAAGGGCTACTGCCGTAGCCGGTGGCTTGGGTATCCCAATAACTATTAGGGAGAGATATTCCAGTGCTCCGGCGGACACCTTTATATCTCAGAGCATTAAAGGCGGTAGCGAATATAATGAGGGGGATATCCTGGAGCTTGTCTATTCCATCGACAATAAGGTAGTATTATCCTCATTTGTAGATCAGACCAGGGATGCTATGGAGGCATGGGCCAAGAAATTAAACGATCAAGGTGCAAGTATCTCCATAAAGGTTACCAATACCAAGAGCAATTCCCCCAAGGGGACCATTCTATACCAGGATAAGAGCAATACGGTGGTCGGAATAAAGACTACTATAAATATAACCGTTTCCCAGGGGAAGGTAATATATGTACCAGATTTTGTTGCTCCTGCCGGTTCCGGATACGATCTGGCTATTACCAGAGAGAAGGCCATAGCCATGTGCGAGGAATTAAACATCATTCCCATTTTTAAGGAAGCCAGCAAGCAGGGAAGATTACCAGGTGAGGTGTGGTCCCAGAGCATTGAAGCAGGCAAGGAGATAACCGAAGGGTCTACAATAACCCTTAAGTATGTACCTGCCAACGTAAAGGTAACTATACCGGATTTTAAGGGTAAGACCCAGGAAGAGATCCTGGCAGAAGGACATAATAAGAACTTCTTTATCAGGTTTGAAGAGGGTACAGAATTCGTAGAAGGCTATGAAGGAAAGGTTATCAGCCAGTCGCCCAAGGCATCTACCAAGGCCGCCGCTGGCAGCACCATAACCCTGACAATCGGACCTGCCGGTATGCCGGATATGCCAGGCGACCCTGAATCACCAGATTTCGATTAACGGATAAATCAAAGATTTACCTGTTGAACCTGGTGCTAAAGATGGTATAATGATAATAAAAGAAAAGACATTACAGTCTGAGATATTCGTGAAGCTTTTATTTTGAACCTACATTGTGCATAAGGGAGTCCGATATGAAGCAATGGATATCAGGCCCATTATAAGTCCGATTACGGCAGGGGAAGATAGAAATTCTTTTGAGGACACCCACCTATCGAGAGATAGGTGTCAAAATACAAGCAACGGTATCTCGGATTATTAATTGAAGAACATAAGCCATAGATGCAAACGCATTTGTGGCTTATTTTTAACCGCTTTTTCCATTAACTTCTGTGCAACAAAATATCCTAAAGTTTTATGGATTTGATAGACAAAGGTGTTAAAATCGATAATAATGTGGTATTAATATAACGATTGCCTTGTATTTGCAACAGGAATTGATTCAGATGTTTATTAGCGATATTAAATCATCAAGGATTTAAGGCTAAACGTCTTTAAATAAAGATTAAGGAGGAATTGTGTTGGCAAAACCTAAAAAGCCCAGGTTTAAAGTAGCCAGACACCTGGGCGAGAATGTATATAATCATCCGAAAGCCCTAAAGAGGGGTATAAAACCCCGTAGGAAGCAATCGGAATATGGAAAACAGCTTCTGGAAAAGCAGAAGCTTAGGGAATATTATGGTCTTCTGGAGCGTCAATTCAAGCGGTACGTAAGGGAGGCCTTAAGGTCCGGAGAGAACCCGGGAGTGGTCCTGGTTCAAAATCTTGAGAGAAGGTTGGACAATATAGTCTACAGGTTAGGATATGGTTCTACCTTACGACAGGCCAGGCAAATCGTAAGCCATGGTCATATAAGGGTTAATGACAAGAAGGTGGACATACCCTCTCTTCGGTTAAAGCCCGGAGATAGGATCAGCCTTAACGAAAGATCAAGGAATATAGATCTTTTCCGGGATAACTTTCAAGCTGCACCTCTGACACTGAGCTATCTGGAAAAGGATGTTGAGGCATTAGCGGGTAGCTTGATTAGCATTCCCGATATAGATGAAATTCCCATAAATGTTGATACTACACCTATAATTGAGTTTTACTCCAGAAGTTGACCGGGGGATCATATAAAAAACCAGAAAGAATCGAGGCTCTCTGCCTCGATTCTTTCCTTTTCCCTTGACAAAAAGTTACATTTTATTTATTATTGTCATAATGCAGGCCATATACATATCGGAGATAGGAAAAAAGTATAGTTAAGCATATCTATATTATCCAGAGAATGGGATTGTTTTCCTGTTAATAAAGATTAGGAGGGTAGTAGTTTAGCTTATTATATGGATAAATATAGAATACGTTATAAGGTGGTGCAAAGTGGGGTTATTTAATAAGATTTATAACGGACTCATAAATAGGTATGATGGCAGACGCCTGCGGTCCATTAGTCCCTTCGTTAAGATGATACCCTATATCATGCCAAAAAGGACCGATGCCCATGTTTTTAGTAAAGTAGTTATAAATACCGACACCATTAACTCATACATCCGGGATAAACAGTTGAGTGGATTGAGGCTTACCTATCTACATGTCTTTATAGCTGTATTCGTACGTGTTATTGCCCAGAGACCTCAGCTTAACAGATTTGTCATGAACAATCGCTATTTTGCAAGAAACAGGATATGGATATCCATGGCCATCAAAAGGGCCCTCAAGGATGAGGGTGAGGAAACAACAGTAAAATTTAGCTTTACCGGCAAAGAGAGTATTTTTGAAGTAGCACAGATTATAGATAAGATTATTGGAGAAAATCGGCAGGTAGGGACCGGTAATGAAACTGACAAGCTGGCCGGCATTATAATGTCCCTGCCAAATATTCTGGTCAAATTGCTAATGGGGATTATCAGGCAAATAGATAAGTGGAATTTGTTACCTGGGGCACTTATAGAGGCCAGTCCCTTTCACACAACCCTGTTTTTAACATATCTAAAGTCCATCAAACTGGATTATGTGTATCATCACATCTACGATTTTGGCAATACCGGCATATTCATCTCTCTTGGGAGGGAGAAACGAATGGCAATGGTGGAAAGGGATAAGGCTGTAGTTAAACGGGCATGCACATTGGGTATAGCCATAGACGAGAGAATCTGTGATGGGCTGTACTTTGCCAATTCGATTAAGTTGGTCAATAAATATTTGGCTAATCCCTATCTACTGGAAGAGGAGCTGGAGGAAATAGTTGAGGATATTATTTAGGATTAACTCAATGGGAGCAATCCAAAACCTGGTTTGCTCCCTTTTATTTTCATTAGTTAGTGATTAAACTTACCAGAATCCATCCGCCGGGTTTGCTTGCATATAACTAGTAAAATTGATAAGATATTTAATGAATTCACATAAAGAAAATAAATAGAGAAAAATATATGCGAAAAGGCGGTCATGCTATGGCGAGAATGAAGAACCCCCTAATTCATTTAAATGACATTAAAGTTCGCGACAAGATGCTGTTATTGTATATATTTTCAGTAATTATTCCCATTATTTTCACCAACTTCATTTTCTATAGCAAGATTTCTCAAAGCGTCGGGGAAAGGGAAATGCAGTATATTGCTCAGGATATGCAGAAAATCAAGGGGGACTTTAAACGTATTATCGATGAAAACGCCACCCTATCACATGCCATCTATACCGATAAAAATCTTTATACTTTTCTGGACAGACATTATGAGAACTCTGATGAATACTTTACTTACTATATTCAATATTTAAAGAACATGCAGGAGAGATATAAATTAACCTTCCCTAATATCTACGACATTAATATCTATACGAGCAATCCGCGGATCCTGGATTCAGCGGGATATTTAAGGCTCACACAAGAGGTCAGAAATAATGAATGGATCAAAAAGTTAAAAAAAATAAAAAATCAAGTCTTGGTATATGCCCATATACGCGAAGACTTCAGAGGATTGAACCGGGTATTTAGCATCATACGTAAGCTGGACTATTACGATAAATGGAACAGTTATGAGAAAATACTAAAAATAGATTTGCAGTTTAATGCCATAGCCCGGATCATCGAGGATCGGCGGGTGGATGGACAGATTTTTTTGGTTAACGACGCAAACAGGATCGTCTATGCCTCCCATGATTCCTATTATCCCGAAGACTTATTGGAGTTTATGGATTTTAGCCAGGTAGATTATGACGAAAGGGATTTAATCATAGAGGAAGGTTTTGATAGTGTTACTACCCTGCATGATTGGAAGATCGTTGGAATCTTTTCTTATCAGAATATTATGAATGCCTATCGGGAATCCGCCACCTTTGTCTTTATGTCCGCTGGTATAAACCTATTGGTTGCCAGCTTTATTATCTACTTGATATCCAGGTCTTTCCATCAACGGATACAGGCACTATCCGGACATATTGAGAAAGTGCGGAACCAGGATTTCGAGGTTATCCATTACGAGGGGGGGAAAGACGAAATAGGGGAACTTATTAGGGCCTATAATCGGATGGTTATCCGAATTAAAGGACTGATACAGGATGTATACAAGGCAGATATCCAGCGGCAAGCCTTGGAATTGGAGAATAAGCAGGCCCAACTCGATGCTCTTCAGAGTCAAATCAACCCGCATTTTTTATTCAATACGCTGGAGACCATCAGGATGCGCTCTCTTGTCAAGGGAGAGCGAGAGACGGCAGAGATAATTATGTACCTTTCCAGGACCTTTCGCCGGGCTCTGACCTGGGGGAACGACTGGGTAACCGTAGGTGAGGAAGTTGAATTTGTTGAAAACTTCCTGAAGATTCAACAATATCGATTCGAAAAGAAGATCAACTATAAGATATCAGTGGAACCTGGAACCGAACAATTAATGATCCCAAAGATGACTCTCCAGCCCCTGGTGGAAAATGCCAGCATACATGGCATAGAGAAGATTAAGGATCGTGGTATTATAGAGCTGGACATCAGACTAATGGTGGACAGATTGCGTATGGTGGTGGCTGATAATGGGGTAGGTATGGGTAAGGAAATGCTGGATCAAATCATAAAAGAATTAAGGGATCAGGAGATAAATAAGGAGCATATAGGTATTGCCAACGTGTATAGGCGTTTGCAGCTGTATTATGGGGAGGCTTTTAGTTTTAAACTTGAGAGTGGTGAGAATAAGGGGACTAAGATCACCATATACATACCGCTTGAATATGAGCTGAAGGAACATGGGGAAAGAAAGGGGTAACTCATGCTTTTGAGAGTTTTATTAGTAGACGATGAGCCCTTTGTGAGGGAGGGAATAAAGCAACTCATCAACTGGGAGGACTGCGGTTTTATTCTGTGTGGGGAGGCCGGCAATGGAGAAGAGGCTTTGGAAATGGTAGATACGCTTTCTCCACATGCTATCATTACAGATATAAAAATGCCCGTTCTTGATGGGCTGGAACTGATTAAAAGGGTCAATGAGGAGATGGAGAGGAATGTGAAATTTGTTATACTCAGCGGATATAACGAATTTCATTTTGCCCAGACCGCTATGCGGTATAATGTTAAGAATTATATCCTAAAGCCAATTGACGAAGATGAATTATCCCAGCTGCTCAAAATGATATATAAGGAGATCACAAGTGAGATGAGGCTGGAGAAGGAACATGCCCTGGGGATAGATGCCATGGCATCCAAGGCCATCAAAAAATTAATAAAAGGGGAGGGTGACCAGGAGATTTATCGTCAGGCTATGGAGCTGCTTCAAATCCATCTGGATGAACCCATTCACTATATTGCAATTGAACAGGATCATTATGGAAATGCCCTCAATGAATTGGAGCCTATGGAACTGGTAGACAAGGGATATCATATGCGCCAGCTGTTAATTGATGTAATAGGTGAGAGAAATGCGCGAAACCTATATGAAGAGGAAGATTTTCGGTATGGAATAATTACCAATGGTAGGATCTTGGAACCGTATAGTGGGAGTATCCAGGAGTTGGCCCTAAGAATACGGGAGAAGATCAATTGCGAGGCCCGGCTCAATGCCTCCATCTTCATAGGCGAGCAGGTACGAGGACTAAGGAGCTTGAAGGCATCCTATAAGTCCTCCCTGATCGCTATGAACTATCGTTTTTATAAGGGCGAAAACAGCATTATATTTTATAAGGATATTAAGGGGATTTCCTTTAACTACGATTTGAAAGAGGTTCAAAGGATTCCTCTCCTGGTAGAAGCCATTGAAAAAAACAATACCGTTGAGATTTATACTCAGGTAGATACTCTATTTAGAAAATTGGCAAGCCTTTTTCTGGCTCCTGAAATCGTTCAGGTCTATCTGAATAACTTTACATTGGAAATCATGAAGATCATCACCCAAATGGACGGAAATGTGGATGAGTTGATCGAGGAATTCTCAGTGCTGAACATGGATATGGACAAGGTTACGATCAATGAACTAAGGGAGGTACTAACAAGGTTTTGTGTTAAGGGAGCCGCCTATATAAAAACCCTAAGGAACAGACAATCCATAGGGACCATTGCCAAAGTGGAGGAATATATCCGTCAGAACTTTCGCGAAGATATTACATTGAAGGGAATGGCCGAAAAATTCTATATGAATCCTGTATACCTGGGCCAGCTCTTTAAGAAAACTTTTGGTGTATACTTTAACGATTATCTACATACCCTTCGGGTGGAGGAGGCCAAAAAGCTGCTACGAAGAACAGAGATGAAGGTTTATGAAGTTGCTGAAAGAGTTGGCTATAGGGACACGGATTACTTTGTCAGCCGATTTGCAAAGGCGGTCAACATGACTCCTTCCCAATATAAGAAAAGTATTTCCGGAAGTTGATAATATACTGGTGCCAAAGGAGAAATCAGAGTAAAAGACTTAATAGGATAGTTTTTACTTAAT
>JAAYRX010000015.1 GCA_012518535.1 Clostridiales bacterium
CCCTACATGCCTTTGCCCATGCCGACGGCAACTATCACCTCATGGGAGTGGTCTTAAGTGCAGCCTCCTGTAACAAATGGTGGATGGAGGAGATCCTCAATACCAAGGATTTTCAAGGGGAACAGGATGGTATAGAAAATCTTGGCAGGAATTCGGTATATTTTCTGCCCTATTTGATGGGGGAACGTTCACCCCACAATGACCCCAACGCAAAGGGGGCTTTCATAGGCATGACCATGGAAACCGGGAGAAAGGATATGACCCTTGCCATGATGGAGGGGGTTGCTTTCGCCATCAGGGATTCCTACGAGATCGCCAAGGCCCTGGGAATCCAGGTCGAGAGGACCAAGATGTGCGGTGGCGGTGCAAGGAGCCCTCTATGGAGAAAGATCCTGGCCAACGTATTAGACCTAAGGGTGGATATCCTGGAGGCTGAGGAAGGCCCTGCCTTAGGGGGAGCAATGCTGGCAGCAGTAGGATGTGGAGAGTATAGTTCCGTAGAGGAGGCAGCCGAACGGCTCGTAAGGATCAGATCGACGGTAGAGCCGGATCCGGAAATAGTAGCTCTATATGATGAGAGATACAAGGTGTACAGGGATATCTATCCACAGCTTAAGGGGATATTCCAAAAGATATGATATATTATCAAACCTAAGGAGGTTATATCGTGAGTAAAAAAGCTTTGATAGTTCAGGGTGGTTGGGACGGCCATGAGCCGGTTCAGGTATCCGAAATTTTTAAGGGAGTATTGGAAGAATCCGGATTTCAGGTGGAATTGTCCGATACCCTGGATTCCTTTTTGGACGGGGAGAAGCTAAAAGCCCTGGATCTGATTATTCCGGTGTGGACCATGGGCCAGATAACCAATGAACAGATGTGGCCCGTTGTGGAGGCCGTTGCATCAGGGGTAGGCCTGGCCGGCTGCCATGGGGGCATGTGCGATGCCTTTAGAAACTGCGTACAGTGGCAATTTATGACCGGAGGAAACTGGGTATCCCATCCCGGCGGCGACGGAATAGAATACATGATCAATATAAAGAAAGGCTCAAGCCCCATAGTAGAGGGCATTGAGGACTTTCCTGTAAAGAGTGAACAGTACTACCTCCACGTAGATCCGGCTGTTGAGGTTTTAGCGACCACCAGGTTCCCGGTTGTGGACGGTCCCCATGCTACGAACGGGCAGGTGGATGTACCCCAGATCTGGACCAAGAGGTGGGGTGCAGGTCGTGTTTTCTATAACGCACTGGGCCATCATGCCGATATCTTTGAAATAGAGCCTGCCCTGGAAATTATGAGAAGAGGTTTTCTCTGGGCTGCAGAGGGCAAGGAGATAGCCAAAAAGGAAGGCGCGAAGGTATACGAAAACCTGAGAAAAATGTTCTAAGGAAATACTTCCAAAGAACACTTCAAAAGAAACACTAAAGGGACGGTTTCTCTGTTTAAATAAGAACAGAGAACCGTCCCTTTTTATTCTGTTATCATTATCCGCTGATTCTGACGGCATTTGCCTGGGCCTTGAGACATAGCTCTGCGGCCTTAAAGGCGTGTTCCTGGGTCATTGCGTTTTCGGTCCGATTCAGACAATCCAGGATCAACTCTCCGAAGAAGGGATAGCCGACCTTGCCACTGCAGTTAATGTAGTGCTCTCCTTTTTCGTCTACAAGGAATAGGTGGTCCGGCGTATTGTCCCGGGTGATGTCTATGTATTTCCTTAGTTCAATGTATCCCTTGGTCCCCAGGATGGTTGTTCTGCCATCTCCCCAAGTTCGTAAACCGTCGGGGGTAAACCAGTCGACCCTGAAGTAATTGCTGGTTCCATTATCCCCCAGGATCATGGCTTCGCCGAAATCCTCCAGCTCCGGGTATTGGGGGTGGGCATAGTTGGCAACCTGGCTTTTGACAACTGTGGCATTCTTTTCACCTGCATAGTACAGGTACTGTTCCGCCTGATGGCTGCCGATATCACAGAGAATACCGCCGTACTTTTCCTTTTCAAAAAACCATTCAGGCCTGTTGGGGGCATTTAACCGGTGGGGTCCCAGGCCCAAAACCTGAATGACCTTGCCAATGGCCCCGTCCCTGATCAGTTCTCCGGCAAAGACACCGCTCTCCGTATGGAGCCGCTCGCTATAATATACCATGTACTTTCTGTTGGTTTCCGCTGCCTTGACCTTGGCCATGTCCAGCTGCTCAAGGGTGGTAAAAGGCGTCTTATCCGTAAAATAGTCCTTGCCGCTGTCCATTACCCTCATGCCAAGGGGTGCACGTTCTGAAGGGACGGCCGCACCGGCCACCATCATAACTTCTTTATCGTCCAGAATCTCCGCCTCGCTGGAGGCAACTTTGACCCCGGGAAAGGCCTTGCAAAAGGCTTTTATCTTTTCAGGATCGGGATCATAAACGGATTTTAAAAGGCCACCGGCCTCAGTGAGACCGTTGCACATCCCATAAATGTGGCCATGGTCCAAGGCTATGGCAGAGAAAACAAAATCCCCCTTCTGGCAGACGGGTTTTGGCTTGCCTTTCGGCGCGTAGTTCATACCATCGGTTCTTTGCATAGTATATCAACTCCTTATCCATTATCCACATCTTCTCCATAACAGGGCAATATCAAGGCTGGAGGTACAGGTTTTTTATACTTCTTCGTCATCCTGGTCGTAGTAGAGGGCTTCTACCGCTTGTATCAGAGTTTCCATCATATCCTCCTCCACGGGCTGGAACTCCTCCATATCCCCTTCTAAGACCACCTTCAAAATGTAAAGTTCTTTCTCGCCACAATCGCAATCCTGGCACTGGCAATCCTCTTCATAGGAGGTCAGCAGGGCATACTCCTGGTCCTCATAGTAAAAATAGTCCAGAACCTCCATCTCAATCTCTTCTCCGTCCTCATCAACGAGAACCAATATATCTCTTTCCTCTTCCATGGGAAATACCTCTCTTTCATTAACAAATAGATTGTAATCCCATTCTACCCCAACTTTTCATAGGGGGCAACGATTATTTAATAATTCCGGGTTTATTTTCAAAAACATAAGAGTACTTCAGGGGGTAAAAGTGTGATATAATTATATGAGGAGTAATGGATCAAAGAATTTAAGGACCGGTTGGGCCATTAAATATAGGGGGATAGGAAATATGAGTAGAAAATTATATCGTTCAAGAAATCAGAGGATGCTGGCAGGAGTATGTGGCGGTATTGCGGAGTACTTTAATATAGACGTTACAATTGTGAGGCTCATTTGGGCGATACTATCGCTGTCCACCTTTGGATCGGGCCTGCTCATCTACCTTATAAGTGCCATTGTAATACCGGAAAGGCCTTTTGGCTACCAGGATAGCGAACCCTTTGTTAACGGGGATGGATTTCCGCCGGTAGACAAGGCCAAGGCAATGTCTATCCTGGGCCTTGTTTTGGTTGTGGTGGGCATACTGGCCCTTATAAGCGGGATGTTCCCTGTCCTGTGGAGGATTATCAGGCACGGATTTTGGCCTGCCATTATAATCATCATCGGTATCATGCTGATACATTCGTCATGGAAGAATAGTGGAAACAATTAATGAAACAGGATAGAAAAAGGGATGCTGCAAGATCAGAAACAGCATCCCTTTTTTTCGTTAAAGTTTCCATCCTTTTTGAATGTTCAGCCGCCTGTTTTTTTGGAAATATCTCAATTGATTCCTTAGGAAGGGTATAATATAGTAGTCCATGCCAAAGGCCCTTCCCGCTCCCGCCAACATGGCGATGGAGGCAGCAATCCACCAGAGATCCGGCAGGCCGTTGGTTTGGGGCAGCCCTGCGCCCAGGGCGAAGTTGATATGCATACCTATGGAGACTAAACCGGCTATAAAGGTAAACACCCCCAGTATGAAGGCGATGCCAAGCCCAATTTCGACTATGACTATAAGCTTTTGAAAGAAGAGGGCATTGGGCATTATCAGTCTTTCTGCGATAGCCTTGTACCAGTTTGGGCTATGGGGTCCTGTCAAAGGAGTAATGGTAGCAGATGCAGTAGCGTCTGTGGAGCCTGTGAGACCAATCAATGGCCAGGAGCTGGACCACCAATCATTTTGCACCTTTTGTATGCCGGAGACCAACCACATAAGGCCCAACCAAACCCGTAGGGGCAGTAACCAGAAGGTGGAGTTTTTCCGTTGCACATTGCCAATTCCCGTTTGCAGCAGGCGGGTGGATCTTCTGGATTTGTAGGAAAACTGGTGCCTGATATAATCCAGGGTTAACTCCAGGCCCCCTATGCCAAAGAGGTAGTGGATGTTTACGAGGTTCTTTATAAGGGTCGCATGGAGTCCTGCCATCAGGGGCATGCCAGATAGCTGGGCTACAGAATACAAGGGACCTATGGAGACCATAACCCCATGAAGGTTGGGGTCCAAAGTTTTCTTTTCATTGCCCTTTATGTCAGCAGCGATGTTGTAAGCTGCACAATCTGCAGATTGAATCGCCGTCTCCACCAGGGGAGGCAGTCTTTCATCATCTCTGTCATGGTATTCCATATTGTCGCCGATGGCATATACATATGGATACTCCCGGGTCTGGAGGTATTGGTTGGTAACGATCCTATCCCTGTCGCCAAGGGATATACCCAGCTTTTCTACAAAGGCGTTGGCCTTAACACCGCCTGTCCATATTAGGGTTCTTGCAGGGATGGTACTTGTCTCCCCTATGGTCAGACTGTTTGGAGTAACCCTGGTGATAAAGGAATTCGTAAGGACCTCCACGCCCTTTTTCCTTAAGTAGCCCTCTACCTTGGCTATCAGTTTGGGATCCAAAAAAGGGCATAGGTGGGGGAGCCCTTCTACCTGGACAAGCCGTACCTCTTCTCTCGGGATATCGTATTTCCTGCACAGATTTCTTACCCATACTATTAGCTCACCCATCATCTCAACACCGGTAAATCCACCGCCGCCCACTACAAAGGTCAACATCTCGCTCCTTCTTTTTGGGTCCTCTTCCTCTACAGCGAGTTGGAACATATGGTTGATGTGTCTTTGAATCTTCCTGGCATCCTCCAGAGACCATAGCGGGAGAGAATAGTCCTCCATACCCTCTATATTGAAATAGGCCGGCTCACTTCCAACCCCGATAATGAGATAATCAAAATCATATTGGGCCTTCTCCGAGTAAAGCTTTTTTTCCTTGAGGTCGGCTCCTATAATCCGGTCTTTTATAAAATCCACCTTGGTATATTCCAGAACATGCTCAATGGATACCTTTACCCCATGAGGGTCAAGGCCATGGCCGGCAACTTCGTGAAGCTCCGTGAGCAATGTATGATAATCGTTCTGATCTATCAAGGAAATTTTGACGTCATCGCGTTTTCTAAGGTTTTTATGAAGGGATTTGGCAGCTTGAAGCCCGCCATATCCCGCTCCAAGTATAAGAATGTGTTTGGTTGCCATTATGAATCTTTCCTCCTAAACAAGCATATATATAAAGTACATAAATGTATATCTGTGAAAAACGACATAAATCGACATCAAGCCTATTACTTAAATATAAGCTTATTTTTTCACAAAAAAATGTTATTATTGATGAGTATCGGGTTAATAAATAGAAAAGGGTGTCAAGCAAATTAATTGAATGATAGATTATGCATGATGGCAGTAAATTAAGCATATAACTATATATGGTGATAAATGGGCTATTTAAATCATTTTTTACCTTATGTAGAACTGGAAGACTGTGATACAATTTGCATAGCTATCTAACTATTCCTTTTGTTTTGGGTAACTAAATACCAATATAGGGAATAATAAATTTATATTTAGGAGGTCAAAAGGATGAAAAAACTCTTTAGCATTTTACTTATGCTAGTGCTGGTTGTTACCATCTTCGCCGGTTGCGGTGGGGACAAGAAAGGCGATGAAGCCGCAGCCTTAAAGGACGGCACCTATACTGCAGAGGAAGCAGATTTTGACGAGAAGAGTGGTTGGAAGGATAATGTAACCATTGAAGTCAAAGACGGGAAAATCGCCAAAGTTGACTGGAACAGCACCCATAAGGACGGAGGAAAGGATAAGAAGACTTTCTCCAAGGATGGGGACTATGCCATGGTAGCAAAGGGCAATGCTATAGCAGAATGGCATGAACAGGCTGAAAAGGTAGAGGAATTCCTGGTAGAAAAGCAGGATGTCAGCGCTATCGATGTAAAAGACGATGGCAAAACCGATACCATAGCAGGAGTAACCATGAACGTTGATGGATTTGTAGATCTGGTAAAGGATGCTCTTTCAAAAGCCAAATAATCGTTCTGATAAATTCAATTGAAGTAAAGGGCCTGCCCATATGGGGCAGGCTTTTTTCTGTGAAAATGCTGGTAGATTAGATGGGACTGTGTTATTATATTAAGATGGCTGTATGGAGTAAATTTTGAAGAAGTTGGTGTGAATACCTTATGAATATAAGTTTAAGAAGGATCCTTTCCCTAAACCTTCTGCTGATAACCTTATTGACCTTTCTGGTTGGTTGTGCAACCGGAAATACCAGGGAGCATAACAGGGATTTATTTGCCCTGGACACCGTAATAACCCTCAGGGTTTTTGGGGGCAGGTCCGCCGGTAAGGCTTTGGACAAGGCGGCGGAAAGGATCAGGGAGATAGAAGATCATATGAGCGCCACCCTGGAAGACAGCGATGTATCAAGGATCAACAGGGCGGCTGGAAAGGAGCCGGTCAAGGTCCATGAGGACACCCTTTTCGTAATCAAAAGAGCTTTGAATTATGGAGAGTTGACCGGAGGGGTATTCGATATTACCATTGGACCCATAGTAAATCTATGGGACATAAAATCGGAAAAGGCGAGTATCCCGGATGAAGATCAGATAGAGGACAAGCTAGCACTGGTGGATTACAGGAAGGTCAGGATAGACGAGGAGAATATGACGGTCTTTTTGGAGGAGGAGGGGATGGCTGTTGACCTGGGTGCTATAGCCAAGGGATATGCAGCCGATGAAGCAACCAGAATCCTTAGGGAGGCAGGAGTAAAAAGCGCCCTTTTGAATTTGGGGGGCAATGTGATAACCATAGGTGGAAAACCTGATGGGAGTCCCTGGAGGGTAGGGCTTCAGGATCCAAGAAGCCAGGAGACAGGCCAAAACCACTTTGCCATAGTAGAGGTGAAAGGAGCTACCGTTGTCAGTTCCGGGGATTATGAAAGATATATGGTAGATATCTATGAAAGGACGGGGGAAAGATACCACCATATCTTTGATCCAAGAACCGGTTATCCGGCCCAAAGCGGACTCATGGTCTCAACGATTATTTCCGCATCCTCCATGGACGCCGATGCCCTGTCTACCATATTGTTTATAATGGGTCATGAGGACGGATTTAAAGCTATTGAGGAGCTGGGCAATTTTGAAGCTATTGCCGTAAGCCTGGATAAGGATGTATATATTACCGAAGGATTAAAGGATGGGCTCATTCCATCAAACGACCTTTACAATATTATTGAACCCGAAGCCGGGAGGAAATAGATGAAACCCAGGATAGGAGATGTTTTTGTCTATATTTTTATAATTCTTCTGGTAGGCCTAAGTTTCATAGGCCTTAAGAGCATGGGTAATCATGAGGGAAAGGTCCTGGTTCAGGTAGAGTCAGATGGCAGTATAATCGAGTCGGTGGAGATGTCGGGGCCTGAAGCGGAGGGATCGGTCAGGGAGCTGAGGATTGATGCGGTGGATGGGGGATATAATATTGTGAGGATTTCCGCTGACGGGGTAGAAATAATAGATGCCGATTGTCCCGACAGACTATGTGTTTATTCACCCAGTATAAAGAATCCGGGACAATCCATAGTATGCATTCCCCACAAGCTTATAGTGAGAATCACAGGTCGGGGACCTGATAAGGGGATTGTGGACGACACTGCATCGTGAGGTAGGGATGATGAAAAAGGCAAGGAAACTGACATTGCTTGGATTACTGGTCGCCCAGGCATTGGTTCTACACTATATAGAGGGTTTTATTCCGGTACTGGCGCCGGGGGCTAAATTGGGGCTGGCTAACATCATAACCATGGTAGCTCTGGTCTTATTCGGGTTTAAGGAAGCTATGGCCATTGTAATAATAAGAGCTGTACTCGGCCCCTTGCTGGGGGGCAGTGTAACCGGAATTTTGTATAGCCTGTCCGGCGGGATCCTAAGTGGCATAATTATGTCAATTCTTTATCAAAATTTTAAAGATTATTTCTCATTTATGGGTATAAGTACTGCAGGGGCAGTTTTTCACAATATAGGTCAGCTGCTTGTCGCCTCATGGATCTTTGATACAATAGGCATCCTGTATACCTATCTGCCCATACTGATGGTGGCAGCTGTAGCCACGGGATATTTTAACGGATTGGTTGCCCGCTATATAGTGGGATACCTGAAAAACAAGGTGGAGCTTGGGTCCTGAAGTGATATGGCTGTTGGGAGGATAGCTAAGGATGAGTTTTTGGAGGAAAAGCACTGATATCTACAGAGAGTTGACGGAGGTAGAAAGGTATATCCAAGGAGCCTTAAGAACCAGACAGGCAGTGCTGGCCAAAGGACTGAAGGAACTATTGGATGCTGGGGGAAAAAGGATCAGACCGGCCCTGGTATTGATATCGGGCCAGTTTGGAGAGTATGACAGAAAAAAGCTTATGCCCCTGGCAGCAGGGATCGAGATCTTACACATGGCTACCTTGGTACATGACGATATTATCGACGATGCAGATGTTCGGCGGGGGGTTCCCACCGTACAGGCAAAATGGGGAAAGGACATGGCGGTATTTACCGGAGACTTTCTCCTGACTCGGGCCTTTTCATTAATCACTCAAAATGTGGCATTTGAAAACATGCATAAATTGTCCGATGTGATGAAAGCTATATGCGAGGGTGAAATTGATCAGCACCAGACCAACTATAACCTGGATATCAGCATAAATGATTACCTGAAACGTATTGGCAGGAAGACTGCCCTCTTGTTTTCCCTAAGCTGCCGCATCGGGGCTGAAGAATCCAAATGCACCCCGGAGGAAGTATGGAATCTATGGAAGTTTGGAAGGAATTTGGGTATGGCCTTTCAGATCATCGATGATCTCCTGGATATAAGCGGGGATCTCAAGACTATGGGCAAGCCAGCGATGACAGACTTTGGCAACGGGGTAATTACCCTTCCTGTAATATATGCTCTAAAGAAGCCCGGTTTCAGAAA
>JAAYRX010000109.1 GCA_012518535.1 Clostridiales bacterium
AAAAAGAATTTTATCAAATCCTGCAAAATATAAGTGGACTCAGGATACAACTGGAATAACAATTTGATGTTCTTTGGCAAGTTCATAAAAACGATTAAATATCTTTACGTGATGGGTATGCCTATTTTTAAACCAATCTCGTATAAAAATTCGTATTTATGAACTGCTGGTTAAAAACTAACAATTATGGCAGCGAATTATTCTGCCATGAATAATTCAGGCTTATATGAAATTTCATTCTAGCCTAAACGTATCATAGAAAGCATTTTAAGTAGCCTTATTCTTAATGTTATATCCCCAGTGCTTCATTTGTAGCTGATATGATTTTGCTATAAAAGGTAATACATGATATTTTCCTAAATTTCTAAGAAAGGACGTATATTTGCCTTATGTATACAGGTAGAAAATCGAGAAGTAAAACCCATAAAAAAACTCACTCAATACGACTCTATGGCAAAGCTGGTTTTTTCTTTGTTTTGATACTTCTAGTGTTTTTCAATTTCCAAGGCTGTAATAAATCGGCTTCTGTGGAAGAGGATACAGTTTCAGGCAACATGAATGGGGAAGAGGTAAATGGAAATGAAATACTCCCTCAATTGGAGAGACCCATCACTGAATCAGTAGATGAGCAAAATGAGCAGAAACCTCTATTGGATCCCTTTGCGGGTTCCCTCACATTAACAGGTGTACTTACTTCAAGTTTTACCAAGGATAATATAGCCATTATAGAATATGGTAATACTTCCTTTATAGTCAGACAAGATGATAATATAGCTGATTACTGGAAAGTGGACACTATCAAGGACACCGGAGTCGTATTAAAGCATGAAGATGTAGAGCTGGTATTGGAGTTTACCAGCAAGTAATCTTTATATTCTAAAGACGGGAGTTTTGGATGTGAGATATACGAAAAGTTTTTTAATCAAGACCATATGCCTGGCAATTTTGATCAGTATACTGCCATCCATGGGCGTTTCCCCTGACTATATGCAAAATATTTCATATGGCTCCGAAGCCAATGATAGGGATGG
Organism: Clostridiales bacterium; assembly: GCA_012518535.1. Lineage (GTDB taxonomy): Bacteria > Bacillota > Clostridia > Caldicoprobacterales > UBA3941 > UBA3941. The sequence continues at coordinate 1,032 of JAAYRX010000109.1, forward strand.
ATATACTGAGTACATAGTCCAGAAGGGAGATAATCTTTCTGGCATTGCAAAAAAGTTTGATACAGATATCTCAACCTTGATAAGAGACAACAATATAAAGGACAAGAATCATATCTATGTAGGCCAAAAACTCAAGGTAAGGGATAATAAGTTGGATACCAATGAAACCGCAGGCCTTGGTAAGGAGTTCAACATAGAAGCAGATCATATTGAAGAGGATTTTGATAACTATGATGAATATGAGCATCTGGGCTTGATTTCTCTGGACATGAGGGATGCTGATTTGAGAGATGTGATATCCACCATCGCCTATTACTTGGACTCATACGCTATTTTGCTGGAGGAACCGGTACGGGTAAACTTCCAGGTTAAGGATATGGAACCTCATAAGGCATTGGGGCTCTTGCTTCAAACCTTGGGCCTTAGCTATATTCAGGATGGGGAACTACTGGTGATAGGGCAACTAAGCAAACTACAGAATGAATTCTATAGCCAGATGATGCTTACCCGATTTAATTTAAAGTATATTTCATCAGATAATCTCGAATCCCAAATCCAAAAGCTGGGCATTCCTATACAGATAGTAACTATAGACAAGAATCCGAAAGCCATCTGGGTACAGGGGCCTCCCCAGTCCCTGACCAAGGTTAAAGAAATAATCAACATGTTGGATAAGGCAGAGAATGCCACCGAATCTTCAAAGTTGGTCAGCGTCAAATTAAAGAATATTACAACTGACAAATTAGCCCCGGTTATCACAGAGTTGGATTTGCCGGTACAGGTGATTACTATACCCGATATTATGGGAACCCTTTGGCTTCAAGGTGCTAAGGTGGATGTAGATAATGCAGTGTCCGTTATATCTTCCTTGGATGTTGCAGAATCTTCTTCGGACCAATATACACTATTTCTTTTTAAGCTTCGCAATACAGCTGCCAAGGACGCGGTAGAAAGGCTTGAACTTTTCGGTTTTGAAGGAGTAAAAACTGTTTCATTTAGCTATCCCGAATTCGGTAAAGATATTTTAGTTCTTTGTCCCAAGGACATGAAGACCAGAGTGATAACGGCTCTTGAAGGTTTGGATCTAAGGGGGTTAGGAGACAGCCCCAGCCAGATAATGCTACCTGTGTACTCTGCGACTGGCCCCGATGCAGTCGATGTTTTAGAAGCAAGGAGGAGTCTGTTAATCCAGCTTATGGATGAATTAAGCGATAATAGGAATGTTATTGATGTCTCGGACGATATTCTGACCAGAGACGGTGAAGAATACAGGGTACTGTTAGTAAGGTCTACGGTGGAAGTGATTAACAAGGTTAAAAATATGGTTGAGCTTATTGACTCACCCTGATGAATTGATTCATAATATCGATGCAGTATTTACTAGGAGGACAAGAGTTGAAGACAGAGAAAGGTTGGCCTGATTATAATCTTGATGGATATCCCGTGGATTTGGATTCGCTCTTTAGGATAACTGTGGAAAGAAATGCCTCGGATCTCCACCTTATCTGTGGAGCACCGCCTCATATCAGGGTGAATGGGGATCTGATATGTTTGGAAATGCCCAGAATTACACCTGATACGCTGAAGAATCTATTATATTCCATCTTGGATAGATACCAGATTGAAAGTCTGGAAAGGAATCTGGAATTAGATTTTGCATATTCAATTTCCGGATTCTCCAGATTTCGAGGCAATATATTGTACCAACGTGGGACACTAGGAGCTGCATTCAGGGTGGTACCTTACGATATACCATCCATAGATTCCCTGGGACTACCGAAGGGAGTTAAGAATCTCTGCTCACTGTCTCAAGGTCTGGTCTTGGTAACCGGTCCAACAGGGAGTGGGAAGTCGACTACACTGGCGGCGTTGCTTGATTATATAAGCAATAATAGAAGACTCAATATTTTAACCTTGGAAGATCCCATAGAGTTTTTGCACAAACATGGAAAGTCAATAATAGCCCAGAGAGAAGTAGGGAGCGATACCCATTCGTTTTCTACAGCATTACGCCATGCCCTACGCCATGATCCAGATGTAATCCTTATTGGTGAGATGAGGGATCTGGATAGTATATCCATCGCATTGACTGCAGCGGAAACAGGGCACCTTGTATTATCCACCCTACATACCCAAAATGCACCACTGACCATAAATCGTATTGTGGATGTTTTCAACAACGACAGAAGGTCCTATATAAGGCAACAATTATCCAATTCCCTTCAGGCTATCATATCACAGCAACTAATTAGAAGGATGGACGGAAAAGGCAGGGTAGTCTCAGTAGAATTTATGCTAAACACTCCGGCTGTTCGGAATATGATAAGGGAAGGCAAGGAACATCAGCTTTACAGCGTATTGCAAACAGGCCATGCCTTGGGCATGCAGACTATGGATCAGGCTTTATTAAAGCTTTATCAATCAGGAAGGATCTCTATGGAAAGTGCTTTAGCCTATTGTATAGATAGGAAAGAGATGGAGAGGATGCTCTCCTTGAGCAGGTAATTATCTCAACACATCTGGGGATTAAAGGAGGGATAATGTTTTGGCAGCATTTAACTACGAAGTGGTAGATTCATCCGGTAACCTGTTAAGCGGAGTGATAGCCGCTGAAAATGAGGATCTGGCAGCCCAGAAGTTAAAAGATCAAGGCTACCTGATCGTCCAGTTAAAAAGTCAGGGAAGCAGAAAAATGGGTGGCTTGCACTTAACCAGGGAAAAGAAGGTAAGTCATGGGGATAAAACTATCTTTACCCGTCAGTTGGCGACCATGCTCAATGCAGGTATACCCATTACCCGATCTTTGTTTACCTTGAGCGAACAAGCTAGCAATCCTAGCTTAAAAAAGGCTCTGGGGACGATCGCTGCCAACGTAGAGAGCGGTACGAGCATAATAAGCGCTTTTAGCGAATATCCTTCCATCTTTGACCAGATGTATCTGGGAATGATCAGGGCTGGGGAGGTGGGTGGAACCTTGGGGGATACCCTGGCAAGACTTTCTGACCAGATGCAAAAGGACAAAAACCTGAAGGATAACATTAGAGCTGCAACCATGTACCCAATCGCTGTTGTGTCCTTTTCCATACTTATATTGATTGCCATGCTCATATTTTTAGTACCGGTATTTCAGGGATTTTTTCCCGAGGGTATAGAAATGCCCCTGATTACCCAGTTGATAATAAACATGTCTGAATCTCTGCGAGGCTATTGGTTCCTTTGGATTGGGATTATATCCATATTTATCCTTCTTATATACCTGTATACCAAGACCGAGTCCGGAGCTATAACGCTGGAAAGGATATGGTTGAAACTACCTGGTTTTGGTTCCTTGTATCACAGAACTGTACTAGCTAGGTTTTCCAGGACTTTCGCAACCCTATTTTCCAACGGTATACCCGTAATACGGGCACTGGAATCATCCGGTACAGCCACGGGTAGTAGATTAATTCAAACAGCTATTGAAGAGGCAATAAATGAGATACAAGAGGGCAAGAACATAGGTGAAACATTTAGTCAAAAGAGCTTTTTCCCACCTATTGTTTCCCAAATGATCAGCGTTGGTGAGGAAACCGGGGCCCTTCCCGAACTCTTGGATAAGATTGCTGAATTCTATGAAGATGAAGTAACTGCCCTCAGCAAAACCTTAACTTCCATGATAGAACCTGTTCTCTTAATTTTTGTCGGCCTGATTGTAGGTGGGATGTTGGTTGCTCTATATATTCCGATATTTACTGCGATAACCCAATCAGCCGTTTGAGGGGCTTGTTTCTTGTAAAAAGGTGGTGTAGATAAGAGCTATGAATATTTTTGCAAACAGATCGATAGGAGTGGAGCTTGATGACTATGAGATTCGGGCGGTGGAACTGCATAAAAGAGCTGGCGGTATCCATCTATCCGGTTGTTATCGAATTTCATTACCTCCTGAAATTGTAAAGGATGGCAAGATAACAGAGTCCCAGGTAGTCAGTGAGTATTTAAGCAGCTTATGGTCCGGTAACAAGCTTAACAAGGACAATATTACACTGGGTCTATCCAACCAGGATATACTCATCAGAAAAACTGCAATGCCTGCGGTTCCAAAGGACAGACTGGATCTTTTAGTGGCTAATAATGCACAGGACTACATACCTACACCTCTGGAAAATGCGGTTCTGGATTATATGGTGGTAGGCCGTAGCGAGGAAGACGGTACGGAAATGTTGGATATTTTGCTTGTGGCGGCAGCTTCTGCTATGATAGAGGATTTCTATCAGTGCTTTAACAGCTTGGGGTATGGTATCAAGGACATTAAGGTTTCCGCGCTTAGTATTGCTGACACAGTCCATAAAGCTAATTTAGATGGAAATGTAGTATTGGTTGACATCTCCAATAATCATGGAAACCTTGTAATCTATTCGGGTGGTGAGCCGATGCTGGCGAGACAACTGCGGATAAACCTGGTTGAAGCTACAGGCTTGATCCCAAGCGATGCCCATAATCAAATGGAGCTCATGGATATCGTATTATCAACCTGGGCTCAGATCCTTTACAACGAAATAAGGGCATCTATACAGTATTTTCAGGCGCAAGAGGATGTCCAGGTTGTCGATAAGATTCTGTTGAGCGGGTGCGGTAGCCGGATCATCGGATTGGACAAGGAGCTGGAGAGAATATCCGGTATAGCAGTGGAACATATAGACCCTGTAGAGAAGATAAGGACTTCAAAATCAAGACCTTTTGGGGGACAGGTTGCTGATTTTGCCACCTGTATAGGCCTGGCTCTTGCCGGTTTGGAGTGATGAAATTTGAATACAATAAGTTTATTGCCACCGAGAATTAAACTTGAACAAAAAAAGATGCGTAGATATAGGATTTATCTGTCAGCATTTATACTTTTGCTTGTGTGTGCCATTGTTATACTACCTATTCTGGGTATTTATACAATAAAGATAAACAGCAGGCTTTATACCCTTAGGGATAGGAACAAGGTCATCGAGGCATACATCCAGGAAAATAACCACATATTGAGTGCAAATGAGAATATCAAAAGATTAGAATCCCTCATAGAAAAAGGTATGGGGAAAACTCCGGACTGGGCTCAATACATTATTATCCTCGGAGAGAGTAAACCCAATGGGGTTATAATTGATTCCATAAAAACGGATCCCGAAGATACAGAGACAGTTTTAGTAATTGATGGTCGGGCCCAAAGCCAGAGGGCTGTGACGGATTATGTAGAGTGGCTGGGAAAGTCAGATGCCCTGAGGAGCATCAAATGTAATTTAGTTAGACAAACTGAACCGCAGGGAGGTTATTCTTCAGAATTTCAATTTATTGCATATATAGGAGAAGTTGAACAATTCAAGTTAGATCGGGGAGGATCCTATGAAGAAAGCACAAATTAGTCCTCGGGATTTGGTGATGTTATGTGTCTTTGCCGTAGGCCTTATAGTATTTATCTTTCTGGCAATAAATCAATGGACCCAATTCTCTAAAGCGGCTGGGGATTTGAAGTTGGAAGAAGAGCGATCACAAATCCTGGATCAGGATAAGGAATACCTCCAGAAGCTGATGGAAAAAGAAGATGTACTGTTGGAGAGGGTGGCATATCTTGAGAAGATAATGCCCAGAGAAAATGCTGCTGTAAAATTGATCGATTATCTGAATGAACTATTGGTGAAAGGAAACTTCCATGCTCTTCAGTTGGATACCCTTGAACTTGTTGAGCAGGAAGGGTATTATACCGTTCCAATAAAAATTGTGTTCGAAGGCGAATATGAAAGAATTGTGCTGTTTCTCAAGGAACTTAGGTATGGTAGCAGGCCTGTTAAAATAGTGGAATTCGGTATGAATAGAAACGACAGTCAGCCTTCCAGGGTTCAGTGCGAGGTATTAGCCCACGGATTTATGGACGGTATTGAAAAATAACCTTATGCGTCTAGTAGTTAGTATCAACTCATGGAAGGTGAAACATGGCGAATATTAAAAAGAA
>JAAYRX010000110.1 GCA_012518535.1 Clostridiales bacterium
ATTATCACCGAGATTATTGAAAAGTACAGGCCGGCCAGCTTTGCAGAGAACAGTTGGAGTGGCCTGGGCAAGGATAATATCTGCTATTGTGATAATTGCAGGGAAATGTTTTTGGAGGCTACGGGATACGGGCTCCCGGAAGAGGTAAACTGGGATGATCCGGTTTATCGGGAATGGGTACGCTGGAATTATAAACGACGGACGGAGAACTGGGATTTTCTCAATGAGATTACCAATAGGGTAGGGGGCAAGGACTGCTTTTATTGTGGTATGATCCATGCCGATCCCACCAATCCGGGCAGAAGGTTTGTGGATATAAAGGAGCTTTGCAAAAGGTCAAAAATAATATTTACCGACCATCAATCCCGGGATCCCTTAAACGGCTTTGAGCAGAGCTATGTAAACGGGTTGCTCCTCCGGTTCGCCAGCAATGAGGAGACTGTGGTACCTCAATCCACGGCCTATTATGTTCGCGGTGACAGGACCTTCCGATTAAGCGCAACTCCGCCCAACGAGCCTAACCTGTGGATGATCTCCGGCGGTGCCGGCGGTATTTCGCCCTGGTTCCACCATGTAAGCGGTGCAGAATATGACAGGCGACAATTTGAGCACCCCATACCCTATTATAACTGGCATGCGGACAACGAAGAGTATCTCTATAATCGCACTTCCCTTGCAAACGTGGGAATCGTATGGAACCAAACCAATGCGGACTTTTATGGCAGGGATGATGTATACGAACGGGTTTCTCTGCCCTGGAGCGGCTATATATCGGCCCTGATACAATGGCGGATACCCTTTATCCCCATAAACGCTGCGGATATAGGGAAGTATTCCCACCGGATAAAAACCCTGGTTTTACCGGATGTAGCCATACTCAGCGACAGCCAGATAGATGATATATGCGCATTTATCGAAGGCGGGGGTAATATTGTCATAACCGGCATTACCGGCACCCTGGATGGGGACGGTCTTCCGGCAAAGGCCTCCAAGTTGTGGGAGATGCTGAACATAGAGTTTACCGGTGAAACCGAGGGTGAGTTTCGCAGTCAGCCTTCCGACTGGGAGTATCCCCATGCCCATACCTATATCCATCTTCCCGAAGAGCGGCATGAGATCTTTGAGGGTTTTGAGGAGACCGAGATTATTGGCTTTGGGGGTGGACTGCACATAGTGGATAGTCATGGTCCTCTTAAGCCCATCAGCGGCTATATAATGCCTTTCCCAATTTTTCCACCGGAATTCAGCTGGATCAGGGAAGTACGGGATGATATGTCAACCATCTTGGCAGGGAAACTGGCCAGTGGTTCCCGGGTTGTATACTTCCCCGCGGATATAGACAGGTGCTATGGGCGCGAAAGGTTGCCGGATCACGGAAGGCTTCTTGCAAATGCCGTGAGCTGGGCGGCAGGCGACAGTTTTACCCTGGAAGTGGAATCCAAGGGCCTGATTATCGTCCATCCATACAAGCAGGAGGACCGCCTCCTATTGCATTTGGTGAACCTAAGCGGGTCCAACCTAAATCCCGGATACTGTACCGATATCTTTCCCATAGAACAGGTTAAGGTGAAGATGCCCATCGATATCCATATAGAGAGGGTCAGACTCCTGGCGGGCAAAAAGGAAATACCATTTGAGCTTGATGACGGACATGCCCAGTTTACAATTGACCGCATCGATGAATTTGAACTGGTGGTACTGGAAGGTAAATGATCAGGCGTGTGTAACTGACCATTAGCCCGCATTACAAGGTCTGACCCGTATGTATGATTGGATCAACCGGTGCCATAGATTAAATTTCAGGATCTGTTATAAAAAAAGTAAAGGTGGTCCCGTAATATTGTTGACATAAGTGGGAATTTTGACTATATTATTGTAAAGACGATAAACTCATTTTTAATATTACAATATTTTAAACGCTGTGAAGGGAAGAGTAGATCAAAGGAATCGCTTAAAAGAGAGCCGGGTAGGTGAAAGCCGGTAGCGAGGAACCTGTTCGAAGATGGCCCCGGAGCGGAGATGCTGAAGTATGAGTAGGCAGCTACGGATGATTTCGTTATTGAATCAGGCGATGATGGTCGCTTCATGAGGCCTTTTTCTTAAAGGCGAATTAGGGTGGTACCGCGAAGGAATGCCCCTCGTCCCTATATGGAACGAGGGGTTTTTTGTATTGGGTAACATTATACTGTCACATATTACTGATATGGCAAGACCTTTTCAAAAAGTGAAGTTAATCGTATGTACACGGGATTTTGAGGGATATGCTATGGATGTGACAACTATAAGACAGTATTATTATTTTTATTAGAAAGGATGACCACAAATATGAAGGATAAGAAAACCTTTTATATCACTACCCCCATCTATTATCCCAGCGATAAGCTGCATATAGGGCACTCCTATACTACGGTGGCAGCCGATGCTATGGCCCGCTTCAAGCGATTGACGGACTATGACGTGATGTTCTTAACGGGCACCGATGAGCACGGGCAAAAGATCGAGCGGATTGCCAAAGAAAACGGGGTTACCCCCAAGGAGTACGTAGACCGGATTGTGGCTGGTATCAAGGAGCTATGGAAGACCCTGGATATATCCTATGATCATTTTATCAGGACCACGGATCCCGAGCATCAGGAAATAGTTCAGAAGATCTTCAAAAAGCTCTATGACCAGGGTGACATCTACAAGAGCGAATATGAGGGCTGGTACTGCACACCTTGCGAATCATTCTGGACCGAGATTCAATTGTCAGAGGGCAAATGTCCCGACTGCCACAGGGAAGTGGAGCTGGTAAAGGAAGAAAGCTACTTTTTTAAGATGTCCAAGTACCAGGACCGGCTCATAAAATACATCGAAGAGCATGACGAGTTCATTCAGCCCAATTCCAGAAAGAATGAGATGCTCAACAACTTTCTGCGACCGGGACTGGAGGACCTGTGCGTATCCAGAACCTCCTTCAAATGGGGGATACCCGTCACCTTCGACGAAGGTCACGTCATATACGTATGGATCGACGCCCTTTCCAACTATATAACAGCCCTGGGCTACTTAACCGATGATGACGGGAAGTTCAGAAAGTACTGGCCTGCCGATGTACACCTGGTAGGGAAGGAGATAGTCAGGTTCCATACCATCATCTGGCCCATCATGCTCATGGCCCTGGGAGAGGAATTGCCCAGGCAGGTTTTCGGTCATGGCTGGTTGATCCTGGAAGGTGGTAAGATGTCAAAATCCAAGGGCAATGTCGTAGATCCTGTAATCCTGGAGAAGCGATACGGCCTGGATGCCCTCCGCTATTTCCTGCTAAGGGAGGTTCCCTTTGGATCCGACGGGGTCTTTTCCAATGAGGCTCTGGTAAATAGAATAAATTCTGATCTGGCCAACGACCTGGGAAATCTCTTAAGCCGAACCGTGGCCATGATAGACAGATACTTTGACGGAGTTATCCCTGCTCAGGCGGAATTGGAAGAGGTGGACAGAGACCTGATCCAATTGGCTCTGAAAACTCCCAGGAAGGTAGAGGAACTCATGGATGAACTGTTGTTCAGTAACGCCCTGGCCGAAATCTGGAGGCTGATAAGCAGGACCAATAAGTATATCGACGAGACCATGCCCTGGGTTTTGGCTAAATCTGAGGAGCAAAGGCCAAGGCTCGGTACGGTTCTATACAATTTGGCTGAGTCCTTGAGAATCATATCGGTATTGATAAGCCCCTTTATGCCTGGCACACCAAAAGAGATCATAAAGCAGCTGGGTATTGAAGGTGATGATACCCTGAAGACCTGGAAGAGCCTGTCTGACTTTGGTAAAATTCCTGCAGGCATCAGAGTATCCAAGGGAGAACCCATCTTCCCCAGGCTGGACGTTAAGAAGGAATTGGAGGAATTGGAAAAGAATCTTCCAACACAGGCCAAGGCAGAAGATCAAAAGGATGATAAGGGACAAAAGACGGATGAGGAAAAGAAGGAGGAAGCAGAGGAAGTGTCTGAGATAACTATAGATGATTTTGCAAAGCTGGACCTTAGGGTTGCCAGAGTCATTGCTGCTGAAAAGGTAGAGAAGTCCGATAGACTGTTGAAGCTCCAACTTCAGGTGGGAGAGGAAACCAGGCAGGTGGTATCGGGTATAGCAGAACACTATTCTGCAGAGGAATTGGTGGGCAAGGACCTCATACTGGTAGCAAACCTAAAGCCCGTCAAACTCCGTGGCAATCTATCCCAGGGGATGATCCTGGCAGCATCCGACAAGGACGGCAAACTGTCCCTGGTGACAACGGACAGGCAGATAGAATCCGGGTCTTCCATAACCTGAGGTGATAATATGCTATTTGATACCCATGCCCATTTAGATGATAAAAGATTTGATCAGGACAGGGACGAATTGATCCGGGGCCTCCCAGACAGGGGGGTCTTTCGGGTCATCTGCCCTGGGATCGACGTGGAGTCATCCCAAAGATGCATAGAGTTATCGGAGGAATACGATATTGTCTATGCAGGGGTAGGTATCCATCCCCACGAAGCCAGCAGCGCAGGCGAAGATTATTTGGAGTCATTGCGTTCCATGGCGGCTCATAAAAAGGTAGTGGCTATTGGGGAGATAGGACTGGATTATTATTATGACTTTTCCCCCAGGGATGATCAGAAAAGAGTATTCACAGAACAGATAGGGCTGGCTTCAGAAGTAGGTTTACCCATAATAGTCCATAACAGGGAATCCCATAAGGATGTGCTGGATATCCTTAGATCCAATAAAGAGCTGTTGGTTGGGGGAGTAATGCACTGCTATTCCGGGAGCTGGGACATGGCCAAACTCTTCCTGGACCTGGGCCTTTATATATCCCTGGGGGGACCTGTAACCTTTAAAAATGCCAAACGCCCCATAGAGATTGCAGAAAACATTCCACTGGACAGGTTATTGATCGAAACCGACAGCCCCTATTTAACCCCGGTGCCCCATAGGGGCAAACGAAATGACCCGGGCCTGGTAGGATTGGTAGCCGAAAAAATCGCAATGATCAGGGGCATATCGGTGGAAGAGGTGAGGAGGGTAACCTCTGAAAATGCCGTTTCACTGTTTAGAGCAGAGACATAGGAACTGGCACAGCGGATGATTTACTGCGTTGTACTAGGCATATACGTGCTGGTAATGGGCTATTGATAAGCGGATGACTTCATTGATTTGGCTAAGAAAACTTGGCTTATGGAATGCAGAAAAGCCGTAGCTTTAAGCAGGACGCTTAAAGCAGCTTCCTTCCGGCAGGACGCCGGATTGGAAGCGTTAGGCTTTTCAAATG
>JAAYRX010000111.1 GCA_012518535.1 Clostridiales bacterium
AATGAGCTTTGGCTTGTTATACCAAAGATCTCCTTCTACGTTTCGCTTGTTTTGGTTGTACCATCCATTGCCTAAAAGAACCCCTATACCATTTTGACCCTCTACAAGATATGAAGTTATATCATAGTTCAGATAATAAATGCGATGTGTGAATTTGTCATTAATCGGATAAAGCAGTCTGCGTTTTCCTCTGTCCTCATAATCTGTCCATGCAGGAACGAGGACATGATCCGATACACGATCCCCATTGATGTACAATTGAAAGAAGCCCAGGCCACATATATTGATCCTTGCTTCAGTAAAGTCCCTTGCCATAAAAGTTTTTCGTATGTATGGAGCTTCGCAGCTCCCTGCTCTTACCCATTTAGCTGAATTAAAACCCATTTGCTTCCCTCCAGTAGTTTATACCATTCTTTACACCTAATCTTACCCTATATATTTTCTATTGGCTATGCCAAAAAAGAATTTTTATAGCTAAACAAGATTAGCTGGAAGCCATGGATATGACATCCAACCTACCTATATGGAGCAGCTGACAGTGAGTATGATTGGCACTATAGGATTGTACTAATCCGCTGGAAATAGTATCCGGTAAAAATGAAATTGTTGTACCTTTTCATGATAAGTATATTCAAATATACTCGGTGTTCTTATAAAATAGAAATTTTTATTCCACGGAGCGTAGGTTGCTGAACCCTTAGACAGGTGTTAAGATAGCCTTGTAAGGGAGGATTTAGGAATGGATAAATATGTTACCGGAGCTGTTATTCGAAGGCTTCGTGAGAATAAAAAAATGACACAGGAAGAGCTGGCACAGAAAATATATGTTAGTAGTAAGGCCATCAGTAAATGGGAGACAGGGCAAGGCCTGCCTGATATTTCGCTGCTGGAACCTTTGGCTAAGGCACTGGATATTTCGGTTATAGAACTGTTTGCCGGAGAAAGCGTTCAAAACAGGAATCGTGCGTTCAACATGCACCAAGTTCACTTTTATGTTTGTCCGGTCTGCGGGAATATAATACAAGCTACTGGTGAGGCAGTGATCAGCTGCTGCGGTATCTCACTTCCACCAGTTCAGGCAGAAGAACAGGATGATGATCATGTAGTTCATGTAGAACAGATCGAAGATGAGCACTATGTTATTGCCGATCATCCGATGACAAAGGAACATTTTCTTTCGTTTTTTGCAGCTGTATCAGATCAGGGTGTGCAGTTAGTGAAGTTGTATCCGGAAGGTAATGCCGATGCAAGATTTAAGATCAACCGTGTGAAATGGATTTACTCCTACTGCAATCGACACGGGATGTTCAGAATTAAGCTATAGACTAGAGTTGAGTCAGCGGGGGTATTTTATTAAAAAGATACCCCCGCTTTTTGTATGTCCTTTTTTAATACTTAAATTGTCCATATAAATAGAGGATAAAAAAGTATGAAGCATCATTTCAAATGTTTGAATTGGCTTGCCTGTCTTATTCATAAACAAAAGCCGATTACCTGACTTTTATTATCAAAAAAGCAAGGGGGTCAGGCTTGAATTATCCGTTTCATAAATGGTATGATAATCTCGATGGATTCATATGGCAAGAAATCCAGGAATCCAGACTCCGTAGTTACAAAGAGTTATAATTAGAATAAAAGCTTTACAAATACCAATGGCGATAAATTCCCTCGCACGTTGATTTTCATAAAAGCAGACAAACCTGTTGATATGTTACCGTGAACAGATGGTCCCGGCAATAGCCCATAGACATCAATTCCATCAACTCGACTCACATTTGAACTAAATGAAGGAAAATGGACATAGTCATCTAGCGGAAAGAATGACATACTAATCATTCTAAAGTTAGTCTTATTGTACCTCATA
>JAAYRX010000112.1 GCA_012518535.1 Clostridiales bacterium
AGGAGAGCACTGAATCAATTAACAGGTCTGGACATTGGGATTAAGTGGCCAAATGATATAATTGTAAATGACAGAAAGTTGTGTGGTATTCTTACGGAAATGTATGGGGATATGGATAAGATTTATTACATAGTTGTTGGCATAGGGATCAACGCCAACTTAGAGGAAACGGATTTTCCTCCGGAACTTACCAAAACAGCAACCTCTCTTTACATAAGCACGGGACAGGCAGTAGACAGAAGGTCAGTAATAGTTCAGATTATGAAGGAAATAGAGAATATTTACTATCAATATATCAAGTATGGGGATTTTGATGCTATTCTCGATGAGTGCAGAAGGTATTCGGTAACCCTCAATAAACCTGTGATAGTAATAGGTAGGGACCAGGAATTTGAGGGTTTTGCCATAAATTTTGATAGAGATGGCTCCTTATTGGTTAAGAAGAAGGATGGGACCATAACTAAGGTTATATCGGGTGATGTTTCTGTTAGAGGGAGGGAAGGATATGTATAGGGGCTATATTACCGATGTCAATGGAATAGAAGTAGGCCATGCGCAGGATATAGATGCGGGGACAGGATGTACAGTCATACTGTGTAAACAGGGGGCAGTAGTAGGCGTTGATGTCAGGGGATCCGCTCCGGGCACCAGAGAGACGGCCCTCATGAAACCCGGAAATCTAGTACAAGAAGCACATGGAATAATACTTACCGGGGGAAGCGCTTTTGGACTCGCTGCAGCGGATGGAGTTATGAAGTACTTGGAAGAACAGGGAATAGGGCTGGATACTGGAGCAGCCCGGGTACCCATTGTAGGAGGGGCGGTCCTATATGATCTCGCCTATAAGGATTCTAAAGTAAGACCTGATGTAGAAATGGGATATCAAGCATGTAAATCTGCGTCCGAGAGTTTGTTCGAGCAGGGCAGCGTCGGAGCAGGTACCGGGGCTACGGTGGGTAAGGTGTTGGGTATGAGGTCAGCCATGAAGGGAGGCATTGGTACCTCCAGCATTACATTGCCCGGCGGGATAGTGGTTGGGGCTATCGTTGCCGTCAATGCCTTCGGTGACGTTTTTGATTTGGGTGAAGAAAAGATAATTGCCGGGGCCAGAGATCCGGAAAGCGGTAGTTTTTTAAACACCTGCGAATATCTGTTATCTGGAGGCCCCGAACCCGCCAGCTTTATTGATAATACTACAATTGGAGTGGTAGCTACCAACGCAAGGCTAAACAAGGAAGAGGCGCACAAATTAGCCTCAATATCCCATAATGGGTTGGCTCTTACCATTAGACCGGTTCATACAATGGTGGACGGGGACACAATGTTTACTCTGTCCACAGGTGAAAAGGATGGAGATATGCTCACCATTGGCTGTGCTGCAGTCAAGGTAACGGCTCAGGCAATAGCAAATGCGATTCATTTTTCGTCGTAGTTGTATGGGCTGACAATAGTATATATTTAAGCAGGAAAACATAGGTAACCTCACCAATTCGCTAATCTTTGAAGGTGTGGAGGAAGGGTTTACCTTCCGTGGATTAAAAGGGAAAATATAATTAATAACCCCTGGTTTTGTTCATTGACCAATGTAAGAAATTAAATTAAGATATTGTAGAATCCTGAAAAGGCAAAGAGGGGGTCTTTTTTTGCATATTATTAAACGGATTTTGGGCTATCTGGGAAGATATAAAGGAAGATTTATAGCCGCTATAGCCCTCTTAATTATGTTTATTGCTCTAAATATGGTTTCCCCATACATCTCCAAGCTTATGGTAGACGAGGTGATCCGTGGAGGAAATCGCAGACTGTTCATCGTATTATTGTTTGCTATCCTAATAGTCGCAGCTATTAGAGGGGGAGTGCAGTACTTGCGGGGATATTATCTGGAAAGCGTGTCCCAAAGCTGCCTCTATGATCTAAGAAATGAAATGTTTACCCATCTACAGGGTCAATCCTTCACATATTTCGATGATAACCGTGTGGGGGAACTCATGTCAAGAATGACAGGTGACCTTGAGGGGATAAGAGCTTTTATTGCCGGTGGGATACCCGTTCTACTGGAAAATTTTATTTACTTTATTGGTACGTCCATTGTGCTGTTCTCAATGAATACCAAGCTAGCCCTGGTAAGCCTGGCAGTATCACCTTTTGTGGCATGGCTTGCATTAAGGTTTGATAGCCGTATCCGTCCGGTATTTAGTGAAATCAGAGAGCAGCAGGCAGCCCTGAACACTGCAACTCAGGAAAACATAACTGGGGTCAGGGTTGTTAAAGCCTTTGCCAGAGAGGACTATGAAATCGAAAAATTTGAGAAGGAAAATCGGCTTAATCTTGATAAGAACGTAAAATCCGCGCATATCTGGGCTAAATATTTCCCTGTCATGGACTTTATTTCAGGATTTTGTTCGGTTGCAGTATTGTGGTACGGGGGGCGGATGGTAGCACAAGGGATTATTACATTGGGTACTTTGGTAGCTTTTAATAGCTATCTATGGATGCTCATAATGCCCATGAGAATGTTGGGATGGGTTATCAATATCATGGAACGGGCAGTAACTTCGGGACAAAGGGTTTTTGAAATCCTGGATACCGGCTCAATTGTAACAGAGAAGGAAAACCCCTACCAACCGGGAACTGTTCACGGGCATGTTACCTTTGAGAACGTATCCTTACATTACAAGGATCAACTGGCCCTGGTTGATATAGGTTTGGATGCGCCGGCAGGAAAGACCGTTGCTATTATGGGTACAACAGGGGCAGGAAAAACAACTATAATTAACGCTTTGAATCGTTTTTATGACGTATCCAGAGGCAGGGTTTTGGTTGATGGAGTTGATGTGAGGGATTGGAAACTCAATGCCCTCAGAGGGAATATAGGGATAGTGATGCAGGATGTCTTCCTTTTTTCTGCCACTATCGAAGAAAATATCATGTACGGTAACCCGAATGCTACAAGGGAAGAGGTTATAAGGGCAGCTAAAGTTGCCGATGCCCATGATTTTATTATGGAAATGCCCCAGGGCTATGAAACAATAGTCGGGGAGCGGGGCACAGGTTTATCCGGAGGTCAAAAGCAAAGGATTGCAATTGCCAGAGCTATAATTAAGAATCCTAAGATTCTTATCATGGATGATTGTACTTCTGCCGTGGATATGGAAACTGAATTTAAAATTCAACAGGCTCTTAAGGATATTATGGAGGGCCGGACAACATTTATAGTTGCCCACCGAATCTCCTCTGTAAAAGATGCTGATGAAATTATATTGTTGGATGAGGGACGCATAATCGAAAGAGGTACGCACCAGCAGTTACTTAACAGGAAAGGGGAATACTACGATATTTATTCCCAGCAGTATAAGGATTTTGAGGATTTTGAAGGGGATAGGCGGGTGATATAGGGTGATGAAGAATAGAATAATAGATGATGAGAAACTTGAACAACCGTTTAATAAGGAACAGTTTATAAGATTGCTGGGCTATATGAAGCCCTATACAAAACAGATAATTATTACCCTTATACTAATGATTGTTGCTGCCATAAGCGGATTGTTAGGTCCTTATTTTTTGCAGATTGCCATTGATGAGTATATAGAAGTTGCCAACTATAATGGATTGACCATTATAACCCTATTATTTTTAGCTACCAACCTTATTAATATGGTGTGTATGAAGCAGAGGGTTTATATTATGTCCCTGGTGGGTCAAAAGGTCTTGTACAGAATAAGACAGGATCTTTTTGAACATATCCAGGGTTTATCCTTTACTTTCTATGATACCAGACCAGCGGGTAAAATACTTGTACGCATTATAAATGATGTCAATTCTCTGGGGGATCTTCTGACAAACGGTATAATTAATGTATTGACGGATTTCTTTACGTTAATAATAGCTATAATGATTATGGCCTATATCAATCTCAAGTTGACCCTGGTTACTCTGAGTACGGTTCCCTTATTGATGGTCCTGGTAGGGGTTTTAAAAAGACGAATTCGACGTAGATGGCAGGAGGTTCGAAAAAAGAATTCCAATATGAACGCCTATCTGCATGAGAGTTTGGCCGGTATGCGGGTTACCCAGGCCTTCGTTAGAGAGCCTGAGACCAGGCAATTATACAACGAGTTGAGCGGGGATATATTTACCACCTGGATAGATGCCATAAAGCTAAACAATCTATTCTGGCCGGGCATAGAATTGATAGGGGCCCTTGGTGTAGTTTTGGTATATATATTTGGCATTGGGTCTTTAGATAGCAGTACTGTTTCCGTGGGTGTTTTGGTTGCATTTATTGGGTATGTTTGGAGGATATGGCAGCCTATCAACAACCTTGCCAATTTCTATAACTCCCTTTTAATGGCCATGGCTTCCACTGAAAGGATATTTGAGCTTCTGGACACAAAGCCTGACATCAAGGATGAGGAAGGCGCTTATCCAATTCCTGATATCCAAGGCGAAGTCAGGTTTGAGGATCTGGAGTTTTATTATGATCCCGATAAACCGGTATTAAAAGGGGTCGATTTTGTGGTAAAACCCGGTGAAACCATAGCCCTGGTTGGACCTACAGGAGCAGGAAAGAGCACCATTGTAAACTTAATAAGCCGCTTCTATGATCCCATTAAAGGAAGGGTACTTATAGATGGCCACGATATAAAGGGTGTGACCCTAAATTCCCTTAGAAAACAGATGGGTGTTATGCTCCAGGACAGTTTTATCTTCTCAGGTACAATAATGGATAACATAAGATACGGGAAACTGGATGCAACTGACGAGGAGGTAATGAATGCAGCCAAGGTTGTAAATGCCCACGGCTTTATATCTGAAATGGAAAAGGGATATTACACCGAAGTAAAGGAGAGAGGATCCAGACTATCTCAAGGTCAAAAACAGCTGATCTCTTTCGCCAGGGCATTACTGGCAGACCCCAGGATACTAATTCTGGACGAGGCTACTTCCAGCATAGATACACAGACTGAAATTCTGGTACAACAAGGGTTGGCTCAGCTATTGAAGGGCAGAACATCCTTTGTTATTGCCCATAGGCTGTCCACCATCAGAAATGCCGATAGAATTATGATTGTGGATGAGGGCACAATACTTGAATCAGGAAATCACGATGAGCTGATTAAGAAAAAGGGGATTTATTACAATCTATACAAAGCTCAATACAAGTTCTTAAATGCGGTATAAGATATTAGGTTCAGAGGCTATAAAATAGGGCCTCTGGACCTATTTTTATATTAAGCTTTTATATCTCGCAAGTGCAGACCTTTTATGCTATAATTGTATCCGTGTGTTTTTAGCAAAGACTGTATGATTTATGGGGGTTGGATACATGGTTGAGAGAAGACTAAGGGGTCAATTGCGGGAGACAGGGAACATACTTAAAGGCTTTAAGGGAAACGCCAGAGCCTGTCTTATGATGGAACCCTTATGGGGTATACCCTACAACTTGTTTATTACCTATACTTCCGTTTACATGGCAGCTTTAGGGAGCACTGAAAAGGAGATTGGCCTGATAGCTTCTGTCGGCCTGATATTTCAGATGTTTTTCTCACTGGTTGGCGGTCATATAACGGACAAACTTGGGAGAAAGCGCACAAGCCTGTTATTTGCAATCATAAGCTGGAGCATTCCCACCTTAATTTGGGCTATGGCCCAGAACTTTTACTATTTTTTGATAGCTGCTATTATAAACAGCGCCGTCAGGGTAGTTCATACATCATGGACCTGTCTCTTTGTAGAGGACACTCCACCGGGGGAAAGGGTTCATGTATTTACCTGGATGCAGATTGCGGGGATATTATCTGGGTTTGTGGCTCCGGTGGCGGGATTTTTTGTGGCCCGATACCAGCTTGTACCCGCCGTTAGGGGACTTTATTTTTTTGCTTTCTTTTCCATGACCTTTATGTTTATTTTTAGAAATTTTCTGGTCCATGAAACTGAACAAGGGCTCATTAGGATGAAGGAATCTAAGAATGCGAGCTTTTTTGACAGCTTAAAGGATTATAAGGAAGCTGCCACGCGGCTATTGGCAACACCCTCTACCATAATAGCCTTTTTATTATCTGTATTTATTAATATTTATACCGTTGTCAGAACCAATTTTTTTGCTATACTCCTGACAAATAAGCTGGGGTTTAGTCAGGGCAGCATAGCTCTTTTCCCTATGATACAATCGGGCATAATGCTTTTGGTCTTATTATTTGTGATGCCCATACTCGGAAGAATGAGTTTTAAAAAACCTCTTCTAGGCTCCTTTGTTTCCCTAATTATAAGCAATTTGCTCTTGGTTGTATCTCCTGACAGGAGTTACATCGTGCTAATCATATCCACTGTATTTATGGCTTTGGGGACGGCCATATCCTTTCCCCTTGTGGAATCCATCTTAGCCAATGCTATAGGTGACAGGGAAAGAGCAAAAACTATGTCTATCCTCCACGTTATGCTATTTGCCATAACAGCGCCCTTTGGCTATATAGGAGGTTTACTCGCTTCCGTATCAGAGGAACTACCCTTTGTTATGATGGGAATAATATTTCTTGTTTGTATATTTTTGACCTTTGTACTGGACAGGCTAAAAGTTTCCGATAAGCCTTCGATGCAGGGCATGGACTAATAAAAACTTCTTGAATTTACCACGTCTTTTTGGTATGATAAATACCATAAATCTATGGCTGGCATCCGGATGGAGTTGGACTATAGAAGAAATAAGAATCTAATACGTTGATGCTGTCAGGTATCCGCATTAGGAACTTGAACGGAGGTATGTCAATTGAAGTTTACGACACGCAAATTAGCGGTTATTGGTATGTTGGGTGGTATATCGATCATGTTGGAATTTGGCGGACTGGGGATTATTCAGCTACCCTTTCTGCCGGTGCAAGTGACTATCATGCATATACCAACTATAATAGGTGCCATAGTCGAAGGTCCTATAGTGGGACTATTCATAGGCTTAATATTTGGTGGTTTCAGCATGTACCGTGCCTTTACTCAACCAAGTATCCTGTCGGTAGCATTTATGAATCCGATGGTTTCAATATTACCCAGACTGGCTATCGCCTTGACTAGCTACTATTCCTTTCAGGCTATAAAGAAGCTTTCAAAGGGAAACAGTCAAAAGAGAATAGCTTTAGGTACTATGGTAGCTTCTGCCATAGGAACCTTGACAAACACCATTGGGGTGTTGGGTATGGCCTATCTATTGTACAAGGACCTATTGGCAAAGATGTTTAATGTTGAACCATCAATGGTAGGCAAAGCTGTGATATATGGAGTTGCAATACCAAACGGGGTTCCGGAGGCAATTGCCGCCGTCCTGATTATAACGCCAATTATTCAAGCGCTGAGGAAACTGTATAAGAGTGATTTTTAGTAAATTGATAGGTAAAACGGGCAGGGAGGTTTCCCTGCCCATATTTTTACAGGAAGGTGTAAGTCGTTATGGTTTTAGTAATCGATATAGGTAATACCAATGCAGTTCTGGGAGTGTTCAGTGGACCAAAACTGGTGACTAGCTGGAGATTAACTACGGATAGGAATAAGACGGGCGATGAATTAGGTATTCTGGTTATGGACCTATTCAGATATAGCAAGGTGACCAATAGGGACATAAAGGGGATAATTATTTCGTCGGTGGTTCCTACCTTAATGGATGCTTTGGAATTTATGTGCAAGAAATACTTTGGGATTGAACCTATGGTAGTAGGGCCGGGGATCAAGACCGGTATGAATATTCGAGTTGATAACCCAAAAGAGGTAGGTGCCGATAGAATAGTTAATGCTATTGCCGCCTATGAAGCCTACAGTGGTCCTTTGGTAATCATTGATTTTGGTACAGCAACCACATTTTGCGCTGTTTCCGCCCAGGGGGAATATCTTGGAGGATGCATTTCAACAGGCATTAAAATCTCAACTGAGGCCCTATTCCAATATGCAGCGAAGTTGCCTCGAATCGAGCTTGTTAAACCGGATCATGTAATAGGGAAAAATACGGTGGAAAGTATGCAGGCGGGTATTGTATATGGTTATATAGGTCAGGTTGATTATATAGTTCGCCGTATGAAGAAGGAACTAAATGCACCAAATGCCAAGGTCATAGCTACTGGAGGATTGGCCGAGCTAATAGCTAAAGATTCTGAAACAGTAGACATAATTGATAAGAATTTGACCCTAGAGGGTTTGAGAATAATATATGAAAGGAATCAGGAGCGGTAAATATGGCGGAGGTTCCTATGGTGTAATCAAATGGAACTGTTAAATTTACAAAATATCGGCTTCGTGTTATTATGATGAATATTGATGTAGGTAGTGGCGATAACGTAAGGGTACAGCGAGGAATGGGGGGGCCAATGTTGAATACATTATTGCGTCTTTTATCCTATATTTTGACCAGATTGACTGTATTCGCAATAATTGCAATACTAATTATTTTAGCTATATTTATAGGCTATGATTGGGCTAATATCTATGTGATTACCAATGAAGGCTTGGCTCAACGCGCGGAAACGGTCCTTAAGGGTGAAGATGCTTCAGAGCTCATCAAATTTTATACGCAGGATTTTCTTGATAGAGATCCAATGTTATCCAGAGCCCCATATGAAAATTTCGTCATTAACAATTTTGATCACCGGATTAAGATCAAGATGCTATGGGTATGGCCTTGGGAGAACAAGACAAAGGTAAAAGTAGAAGAGATAATCAACGGTATTGAAGGCAGTAGCAAGGATGAAGAAGCTGGGGATATACCCATACCCACTTGGGAGAATGGAGAAAAGATTGTTATAATGGAAAAGGATGGCAGATGGAAGATAGATAATGTGCTCCTCACCAAACCCATTAAGTTGGAAAATGAAAATGAAAAATCAGATGACAGGCAAGAGGATTAAGCCGCAATGCATTGCGGCTCTTTCTATTAATATCTATTTGAAAAAGAATGATCCAAAATTGGAAAGGGATTTAAATGATACAAAAGGCTTTGAATATAGGCGGATTACAACTGCCTAACAATATAATACTAGCGCCTATGGCAGGGATAACGGATATGCCCTTCCGCCTGATATGCAAAGATTATGGATGCGGTTTGGTTTATACTGAAATGGTAAGTGCTAAAGGACTGTACTATGGAAGTGAAAGGACTGAGGATTTACTACAGGTACATCCAAAAGAGCATCCTATCGGGGTTCAGATCTTTGGTTCGGAACCTGAAATTATGGCTATGATGGCAGAGAGGATATCAGAGCTGGACATTGAACTAATTGATATAAATATGGGATGTCCGGCACCAAAGATAACAAAGGGGGGGCAAGGATCAGCCCTTATGAAAGATCCTGTAAAGGTTGGCAAGATAGTCAAAGCTGTAGTTAAAAGTTCTTCTAAACCTGTTACGGTAAAAATCAGAAAAGGATGGGACGATTCACAAATAAATGCGGTCGAGATAGCAAAGATAGCCAGGTACGAAGGTGCATCGGCCATAACAGTACATGGTAGGACACGGGAGCAATTCTATTCGGGAAAAGCCGATTGGGAGATAATCAAAAAGGTTAGGGAGGCTGTTGATATACCTGTAATAGGAAATGGGGACGTTTCTACACCTGAGGCTGCTCTTCAAATGCTTAAGGAGACAGGATGTCATGGGGTGATGGTGGCCAGGGGAGTCCAAGGGAGACCCTGGATATTCAGAGAAATTATCCACTATTTAAAAACTGGCAATAGGATAGAGGAGCCCCCTTTTTCTGAAAGGATAAACATTGCGGTAAAGCATTTAAATCTGGCAGTGAAGCTTAAAGGGGAAAAATTGGGAGTAATAGAGATGAGAAAGCACCTGGCATGGTATTTAAAAGGTATGAAAAATGCAAATGCTATAAAAAACAAATTGAACTCCCTGGATAATAGTGAAGAGATACAAAACACCCTTTTCGAATACCTGGAAAGGGAGTATAATTAAAGTAGAATGTATATCGATATCCATGAATTAGGGATTTACCACTATTGTACCTGATATGTGAGGGGGTACTTATGAAGAGAATTGTAAGCATAAGTATAGGTTCGTCGATCAGAGATCATAGGGTTGAAACGGAAATCCTTGGAGAAAAATTCTTAATTGAGAGAATAGGGACAAATGGAGATATAAGGAAAGCAATTGAGATAGTAAAAGACCTGGACGGTAAAGTTGATGTATTTGGTATGGGCGGCATCGACTTGTTTCTCTATGGCCGAAAAAACAAGCGATATCTCTTAAGATCAGCATTGCCTATTCTCAAGGCTGCTGTCAAAACACCAATTGTAGATGGTTCCGGCTTAAAAAACACCTTGGAGAGAAGGGTAGTGAAGTTCGTAAAGGAAGAATACAATATACCCTTTACAGATAAAAAAGTTTTATTGGTATGTGGAATGGATAGATTTGGAATGGCCGAGACTTTTGAAACCTTGGGCAGCAAGGTCACCTATGGTGATCTAATATTTGCACTAGGTTTAAAAATACCTATAAACAGCTTAAAGACCCTACATGCCATAGCTGCCATCTTAATGCCTATAATCAGCAGAATGCCCTTTAAACTGCTTTACCCCACCGGAGATAGCCAGGATCAAAATATACCAAAGTATCATAAGTATTACCAAGATGCTGATATTATAGCCGGTGATTTCATATACATAAAGAAACATATTCCTTTGGAGATGCAAGACAAAATAATTATTACAAATACAGTTACCCTTGACGACGTCAATTTTTTAAGGGAACGGGGGGTCAAAATGCTAATCACTTCGACTCCCGAGCTGAATGGAAGATCCTTTGGTACCAATGTAATTGAGGCAGTGTTATTAAGCTTTATAGATAGAAAGAGCCAAGTGGCTACGCCGGAAATTTATGAGGACCTAATCACAAAAAGTGGGTTTAAGCATCGGGTGGAGATCTTAAACTAGCATCTAGTGAAGGGAGTCATAAGCCAATGGAGCAATTTGCATTAATAGGTATGCCGGATGAAGGGCAAAGATATATAATAGGGCACCCCCTTTTAAGGTTGTTACCTGAAAAATGGGCCAGGGCCATGATCTCCAAGACAAAGGTTAGGACTAGAGAAATCATATGTGACGAGGACAACCACAAGCAACTGGGATACATCTTAGATGTACCTGGTTTTTTTATTGATTGGGACAAACGGGATAATCCAGATCGGATAAGAATCATAAATAGCTTAATCGGATTACTAAGGGAAAAGAATATAAATACTTTGGTATTTCCTTTATGGAGAGATATCATATCCATGGATGAAAAAGAATATTTCGAAGAAGAAAGCATAACAATATTGGATGGCGGATTGATCAAGTTGATTTCCCTTATGGATACAGTAGAGAAACTGTTGGTAATACTTAATATCAAGCTCCAAGAGATAGAAATAGGCATATGGGGAGCTGATAACGCCGTAGGTCAGGTATGGACAGAGCTACTGGCACCTCGAGTCAACTATATGGTCATTGGCGGCCAGCGTAAAGAGAACCTGGTGGAGCTAGGTGGTAAAATATTGCACGAAACGGGGCTGTCATGTCACATATCCACGGATCCGGAACTTTGTCTGAATAATAAATCTATATCAATTATTACCAGGATACCAGAGGGAGGGGAGGTACCACGGAATACCGGGATAGTTATATCGTCCTGCGGACTATCAAGCGCATCTTCACGAATGAGGAAAAATAATGGGAGTATCCTGCTTATAGAATCAGGTTGGTTTAGCCTGCCTCAAAGTATGGAACCTAAAAAAATCGTTGACATATGGGATAAAATGGCTATAGTTGAGGCTGTTCTATATATTCAGGACAGATCATATCGCGATTGTTTTATAGAAGAAGCTCTTACGCTAAAAAATCTGGGAGTAATTAAGGGAATCATAGAGAAACATGGAGTAAAATTTTCAGGTATGATTTCAAATGGTATGGTTTTATCCTATAATGGTTTCCGGAAGCTCTATTTTGGAAATCTCCTTGACAAACAGAATGCTGCTATTCTATAATATATTCAAAAATTAAGGGGAAAAGCACTGTTGCCGCTTTTGCTGCTTCCAGTGCTTATTGTATTGTTACCCAATAGAGTCTTAAAACCCTTAGAATAAAAGAAAAGTATAGGCATATATTATCATCATAATATCTCTTGCCGATGGTAGGGATGTTTTTATATACCGAATATTAGCTGACGTAATAAAATAAAGGGGAGACTGGATAATGGTAAATAAGGAAACTCTATTGACTCATGAAGGCGTAATGAAGCTGGAACAAGAACTGAATTATTTAAAGACTGTACGAAGAAGGCAGATTGCTGAAAGAATAAAGCAGGCCATTGCTTTTGGTGACCTTAGTGAGAATTCGGAATATGATGAAGTTAAGAATGAACAAGCCTTCATAGAAGGGCGAATAGTTACCCTCGAAAACATGCTTAGAAATGCAAGGATTATAGATGATGAGGATATTTCTACTGACAGTGTAAGTATTGGCTCTACCGTTAGAATTCTTGATATAGAATATGACGAGGTGATGGAATATACAATTGTAGGATCTGCAGAAGCCGATCCCGGTCAGAACAGGATATCCAATGAATCACCTGTTGGCAGGGCACTGATTGGGCAACAGATTAATTCAGTAGTAGATGTCCATGTACCCGATGGGGTTATCAAGTTGAAAATATTAGAGATCAAAAAATAGGAGAACAGATCTCACATTTTTAGTGTTTTAAACAAAGCTGTCCAGAAGAGGGTCTGCCGTTCATTATTCTATGTATATAAAGCGGAAAGGTATGAATGTTAATGAGTGAAACTAGAGAAGGCGGAATTGTAGAAGAGAATATTAGTGAAATTCTTAAGGTTAGAAGGGACAAGCTTGCAAGGCTCCGTGAAGAGGGTAGGGATCCCTTCAAACTAACGAGATATACCCCTACACATAAATCTAAAGAAATAATAACCGATTTTGATACTATGGAGGGTCTTCAGGTAGTAATCGCTGGACGGATCATGACTAAAAGGGTTATGGGAAGGGCTAGTTTTGCCCACATTTTGGATAGCGATGGTCAAATACAAATCTTTGTCCAGGTAAACGAACTGGGTAAAGAAGCCTATGAGGATTTCAAAGAGATAGACCTTGGGGATATAGTGGGAGTATCCGGGACCGTCTTCAAAACTAAAAAGGGTGAAATATCTGTTAAGGCAAATGAAATTACTCTTCTGGCAAAGTCCCTACAACCCTTACCCGAAAAATGGCATGGTCTAAGGGATACAGACCTTCGTTACAGGCAAAGACATCTAGATCTTATAGTAAATCCCGATGTTAGAAAGACCTTTATCATCCGCTCTAAAATCATAAGAGGCATCCGAAATTACCTTGACCAGAGGGGCTTTTTAGAGGTTGATACCCCTATTTTACACAATACTGCGGGAGGGGCAGCGGCCAGACCTTTTATCACTCACCATAATACTCTGGATATGGATATGTATATGCGTATTGCGCTTGAGCTACATTTAAAAAGACTAATCGTAGGTGGTTTTGACAAGGTTTATGAGATGGGAAGGATCTTTCGTAATGAAGGGATGTCTGTCAAGCATAATCCTGAATTCACAATGATAGAGTTATACCAGGCTTATGCAGACTACAATGATATAATGGATTTAACTGAGGATATGATAGCTACTGTGACAAAGGAAGTTTTGGGTACTACCAAAATTGAGTATCAAGGACAGACTGTAGATCTGACGCCACCTTGGAATCGTATGACGATGGTAGAGGCCGTAATGAAGTATACAGGGGTTGACTTTAATTCCTTTAGCCAGGATGAGGAAGCTGCCAGAGCTTTAAGGGAATTAGGTATAGATACCGAAAACCCCGTCACTTGGGGTGAAGCTTTAAACATCGCTTTTGAGGAAAGGGTGGAAGAGCAATTAGTTCAGCCTACCTTTATCACCGACTATCCTATTGAAATTTCACCATTAGCGAAGAAGGTGGATGAGGATCCTCGGCTCACATATAGATTCGAGATTTTTATTACTGGCCGTGAATTCGGCAACGCCTATACCGAACTCAACGATCCCATAGATCAAAGAGAACGGTTTTTGGAGCAGGCGAAACAGAGGGCTGCGGGGAATGAAGAAGCCCATATGATGGATGAAGATTTTGTTAATGCTTTGGAGGTGGGAATGCCTCCTACCGGTGGACTGGGAATAGGAATAGATCGCTTGATTATGTTGTTGACCGATTCTGCCTCAATTCGGGATGTTATATTATTTCCCACCATGAAACCAAGGAACTCTTAATAAAGAAAACGAATTAATAAATGTTTTGAGATAAACGCGATTGTTACTGATATCCGCCAGGAGATTATTGCATGACGGCATTACATCCCTGGCGGATATTTTTTAGTACAATTGAAAACAGGATAGAACCCGACTACTTGCTCATTAGTGGACTTTAGCATATAATAATATTAGTTATATTTTTTATTCTATTCTTTTTAATTTTGAATTAATGTGCGTCTAGGGGTTGGGTTTATATATTGATAGGGGTGTATTGATGTGTATCGCGTTAAGCTGAACAAGGAGAGAATAAGAAATCATATCCAATATGATTGGTGGAAGTATATTGTTTGTATTATTGCTACTATAGCTGTATGGAATATTATAGCTACTGTAACAAAGCCCCAAACACCTCCGGACAAAAAGATAGAGATATTTCTAGTTGGTGATTATGTGTTGGAAGAATCCGCAACGAATATTTCAGAGAATATTCTAGAAGATTTCCCTGATTTGTGGGAGGTCAATATCAACAATATTGCCCTGGATATGGATGATCCCCAGATGGATTATATGAGTCGACAAAAGTTAATGGTAATGCTGGCAAGTCAAACAGGGGATCTGTACGCCTTTGAAAAGGAAGAATTTACGAAAATTGTTGAACAAGGTGTTTTTATACCTTTGGATGAATTCATAGAAGATAACAGGGTTCTCATAGGCAATGATCGTTTAGAGAAGGCTGAAAAAATTGCTACGGAGTTTGATAATGAGCCCCGTTATTATGGTATCCCCATGGATGGCTTGGAGCTATTTAAAGAAACCGGCTATGATGTATCGGATAAGGTAATAGGAATGACAATCTTTAGTGATAACTCATCAATGGCTGTTGAAGTCTTAAAATGGATTTTAAATAACGGTGAAAAACCATTAAAGTGAATATGAACTAGAAGTATTTATTCAGTTTACAATGATAAATTTCAGTTTTTATTGACAAAGAATATAAAATATGCTATCATATAATCCCTCTTTGAGGAGGAGTAATTTATTTAAAATCTCTTATTGACATAATAAATTTGCTATGCTACTATATAAATCGTTGTTCAAAAACAACGAATCGGGTATCGGAAGGTCAGCACAAATTGGAACTAAAAGAATTAAAAAAAGATGTTGACAAAGTATTCGGTATCTGATAGCATAGTAA
>JAAYRX010000113.1 GCA_012518535.1 Clostridiales bacterium
TATTGGTGTTGCAACTATATTCTAACAAAGTTGGGTCCTTTTATCTATAGAAAACCTTCACTTTTTAAGTGAAGGATAATATCAGCGGTAATGCACTGCCTATGCCGCTCAGGAAACAATCAAATTAATTCTATGAATAATTCAGGATAAGGATTGCTCTACTGTAACGAACTTACCATGTTCATAGGAATTAAGTACTGTTTTTTTTATATTATATATGAAAAAAATACTATTATCAACAAAAATTCACCTAAAATATTCAAAAATAAGAAAAAGTGCTAAAGAATTACTCAAAGGTATGTAAAATGCGAAGCATCTCCTCTAATGTTGTAATACCTTTTTCAAACAGGTCTATACATGCATGATTTAGGGGTTGAAATTCATTTTCTCTTGCGTAGTGGTATATCTTATCGCTGGTAGCATTTTCCTGAATCAATCGACGAATTCCCTTGTCCACAGTCAAAACTTCATGAATAGCGGTCCTTCCTTTATATCCGGTAAAGTTACATCTAACACAACCGCCCTTTTTATAATATTTTTTATCTTCCTTTATGGTAACACCCATTGTACTCAACTGCATCCTGTCTGGTGTATAAGCCTGCTTACAGTGAGGGCAAGCCTTTCTTATGAGACGCTGGGATATTACACCAATTAGAGAATCTGACAGAAGATAATTCTCAATTCCCATATCCAATAATCTCCTAACAGCCCCTATGGCATCATGGGTATGTACAGAGCTTAATACCAGATGACCGGTTATGGCTGCTCTTATAGCTATCTGCGCGGTTTCATTATCCCTAATCTCACCAATCATGATGACATCAGGATCCTGCCTTAATACGGAACGCAAGGAGTTAGCGAAAGTCATTCCTGCTTTTGAGTTTATCTGAATTTGATTTATCCCAGGAATCTTGCATTCTACTGGATCCTCAACGGTTATTATGTTATCGGTTTCCTTGTTTATCTCGTTTAGCATGGTGTAAAGGGTAGTTGATTTACCGCTACCTGTTGGACCGGTTATTAGGATTATACCCCGGCTTAATCCAAGGAACCTATCAAAATGTATAAGGTTATTATGGGTAAATCCCAGAGCCTCTTTGGGAAACAGAAAATAATCATGATCGAGTAGGCGTAAAACACATTTCTCACCGTATATCGTAGGCATAACCGATATCCTTATATCTATGTTTTTCCCTGGTATCTGCAATTGACTTCTGCCATCTTGAGGTAATCTTTTTTCTGCGATATCCATGTTTCCCAAAACCTTAATACGACTGATAATGGGGTCATGAACTGCTAAGGGTAAACTTGTTATTCGCTGTAAAAACCCATCCAGTCTAAGCCTGATACGCATTGAATCCTCCATGGGCTCTATGTGTATATCACTGGCCCTTTGATCCACAGCCTGCATTATAAGGGAATCCACTAATCTGACTATAGGGGCAGATGCAATTGCATCAGATGAGGAACTTATCCAAGGGCTTTGTGATTCTGATATCCTCGTCTCCCTCCTAAAATCCTCCAAAGCTCTTTCAATGGGTTCATTGCCATATAATTTATTTATATGGTGAGTAACTATGGACGCATTAGCAGGGTATGCTATCACCTTTCGGCCGGTTATCCTTGCGACGTGGTCTATGGCTACAACATTATCCGGATCCTCCATAGCGACATACAAGTTTTCTTCTTCCAGTCTAAAAGGGATTAGGCCATACTGTCTGGCTATAGATGAAGGAATAAGAGACATGACCTCTTCTGGTATGACGTGTTCTTGGAAGTAAAGAGCGTTTTCAATGTTTACATCTACCCCTGAGTTCATGAATCAAACCTCCAGTATATCATGATAAATAATTCTCAAACAAAGCCATTATATACCAAATATTATATGCCCTATAATGATAATAATCAAGAATAAAATCGTTTATGCGACAATTTTTATCTGAACATACCAACGAAAAAAGAGGATGTTCCATTAAAAAACCGCTGCTCACCGGTGAGGCGGGACAGCGGCCCTTTTAGCTGATAAGCTTAATCAATAAACCTTGGATCAAGCCAATTAAGAATCCCAGTCCACCACCCAATACTTCAATGTACCTTAATTCTCTACTAGAAAGGGATAAGATGATGGTTTCCAATTCTGCGAGATCAAAGTTATTAATTTTCTCTTCGACCAATTGTTTCACATCTATGGTTTTTACTGCCTGACTAATAAGATTATCCATGTTCTTCTCTATATAATCTTTTGATTCCTTCTCCACTATATCCCCAGTATATTTCAGTATCGTATTCTTAATTCCATGGGGTATGAAGGCGGGTATCTTTTCGCTTATAATCTTCAATATCCCAATTCTTATATTCTTTATAATAATATCCTGGTTCTCGTCAGTGTTTAAATATCCCATTATGTCATCCAGGGATAAAAGCTGCTCTTCCACAGTTTTTCCTATACTAGTGGCAATTTCCTCCCTACGCTTGGGTACCAGGCCCTGTAATTTGATACCTATCAGGGGGATCTTAATAGGATATAGGGGTCTGAAAATAAGTTTGATTGCCAAATAATTGGTGAACCAACCTATAACCCCTCCTACCAAAGCCATAAAAATTATCTCCCAAAACACCTTTCTGCCTCCCTGTGCTGTCATATATTTAATGCCAAACTCCCATATATGGCTAACAGTATTTTATTAATTGTACACCTAATTAACATAAAGTTAAAGTCAAAAAAGGATGCACTTTTTTTCCGTGCATCCTTTTTACTCTGCAACCGTTTATCCCATAATCTGGATACAGAGAATATAATCGGTCACACCTATAATTTAGGGGTAATTCTTTCTTCACTCATAACTACCTTTCCAGTAAAGACATTGCTGATAGTATTCAATAGTTCTATATTTTTTATCTTGTCGTATTCATGGATAGTTATCTTGCATGGTGCGATTGTAATTAAGGAGCTAATCAATAAATCATCATGGCTTATTTCCTTGTCAGTTATTTCTCTGGCCAGCTGTTCCAGCATCTCGTTATGAATAACCTTAAAATCGGAATCCAGTAGGACATAACGTTTATCTTCCTGTTGTAGCACGTGGACCTCATCCATCTTGGGGTCCTGAATCTCGACAAAGTATTGTAAAAGCTTTATAAATTCATTATATTCATTTTCGATTAGAAGATCATCCACAGCACGTTCAACGGCATCCTCTAATTCACCAATAAAATCCTTCAGTCGGAAGGTAATAAAACCATCGAAGACCAATTCATCATTGGTTTCCAAGTGATCCATTAGCCTATCCCATATCCTGTATCTCCATTGCTCCCTAATTGTTTCAGCGTTTACTATTGGGTTTCTGCCACCCCACATAATCGCTAATGCATCACGAAGGATTCTGTCCTGATCCTTTCTTTCAAAATAAAAATACTCATTTTGGATTATCCTCTGTACTATAATCGATTGCATATCATCCATAATCATATTCGAGAGCGTATCAGCGATAATCAATCGCAGCCTATCCTTTTTTTCTTCGACTTTTTCCCGAGGTAGGGCAAGGCTGATGCTGTAACTTAGGAATATCAGGTCCCCTACTCTATTTTCTTCTATATATAAACCTTCTATCCAAGGGACAGAAGATTTTTTTTGAATTAAATCCTTTAAATATATATCCTTATCATCAATCCCGATGGAAAACAACTGCATCCCATCACTCCCTTCCATCGAACTCCAATTGTAAAAAAAACCTTCTTCGTCAATAATCGGCACTGATACTATAGTATATACTGACTTTGAAGGGACTAATTCACTTTTGCCTTCTGTTATTTCATCTTAAGTGTCATCAATATATATACCCACACTTAAAGACACAACCTTTAATTCTTGCTACATTATATGCATTATTATTTAGATAGTTGCTCTCGTGTCTAGTATTCCCCACAATGATTTCAAAATCATGTTGAATTAATTGGTTTTTAAAATCGTTGCTTCCAATTACTGACGAGACAAACTACAAACTTATATGTTTCATAAAAGGAACATTACTAGCTGCGGAGATGTTATAAGGAATGCTTGATAAATAGAAGTGTTTCCATGATTTGTAAATCCGATTCATAAACCTTTCCAAAGCCCGAGCTTATATGATTTAGATATGGGTGCCGGGCTGGAAAGGCCAGAAAATGCAAAAAGAATGGTCTAAACAACCTTATCTGTTCTCTTTTTCTATAAATAATACCCCCACAGTTCCGGGTCCACAATGACTGGAAATTACCGTTCCAGCTTCCACTACATAAATATTGTTGAACTTTAAACCACTTTCCAAAAGTTTGTTCTCTAAATATTCGGCAGACGATGGATCAGCGGAATGTGCCACAGCTATTATATCAGTTTCTATATTCTGATTGGCTTCGACAAAATTATCGTAGAAAACATCCAAGGTCTTCATCTTTTTACCTCTGTGCTTGTCTGCGACATGTAGACTGCCCTCCCTTACAACTATTTGCGGCCTAATCTTCAAAACAGTACCGGCTATCAGCTCTAGCGCTGAACATCTTCCACCCATATGAAGAAATTTAAGCGTATCGATAACAAAACTTGTCCTGGTCCTCATCCTCATATCAATCAGGTTATTATAGATTGCTTCTGAACTAAGGCCTTCTGAAGCCCATTGGGCAGCTTTAATTGCCATTAACCCAATACCCATAGAGAGATTTCCGGAATCGACGACTCTTACCCTATCTTCACCCAATTCTTGTGCCGCTAGACCGGCAGATTGTACAGTAGCCGACAGTTTAGAAGAAATACCTAAAAATATAATATCATTGCCATTATCAATCCAGGGCTTGAAGGAATTAATAAAATCTTGGGTGGATGGTGCTGCGGTCTTGGGTAGCTCGCCGACCTCGTTTACCAGGTCATATAGTTTTGATGTATCAATATCGACTTGATCCCTATAAATTTGCTCCCCTATAGTCACATATAAGGGGATAAGGGAAATATTGTATTGCTCACGAAGTTCAATTGGTATATCTGCAGTACTGTCAGTAAAAACTCTCACAGGTCTCATATGTCTTGCCCCCTTCTTTATAAATAAAATGATGGTTATCGTTAAATATATAGGACAATCCAACTTGAATTACGACAACCCAATAAAAAAATTTAGAGTATATATAATATAAAGATATTCTACCTCTAATACAGAAATTCTGCAACAAAAAACACCGGAGTTACCGGTGTTCTTTTACATAATGAGCAAGCCATAAGCCGAGTTCTGTCGTGGATGATCATCTATCTAGGTCTACCGTTACCGGAAGACTCGAGCGACCTTTACCCGGGATGTGGCGGGCAACCACTTTATATCCCCTATTCGGTCTTGCTCCAGGTGGGGTTTACATAGCCAATTTAGTCGCCTAAATGCTGGTGAGCTTTTACCTCACCTTTCCACCCTTACCCTGAAACCAATCTATATGGAATCAGATGATCCCATATTGGAATGAATCCAGGGCGGTATCTTTCTGTTGCACTATCCTTGGAGTTGCCTCCACTGGGTGTTACCCAGCACCCTGCCCTTCGGAGCTCGGACTTTCCTCATCTAAATCTTTAGATGCGATCATCTGGCTTACTCATAATATAATGCATTCTGAATTATTATAGTACCATATTCATACTTAATGGTCAAAAGTAATTATATCCTCGATAGGCAAATGATGCTATGTTGCAATATCAACTATCGGGCTCTCCCTTCCTGGAGTATAGAATCCTGCCACAATTTTCACATTCGATGACCCTGGCATTGTCCTTAACATTCTGAATAACTAAGGATGCCAATGCCATATTGCACCCACCACAACGGTCTTGATCAATCTCCGCCATGACTGTGGCATGGCTGTTCTTTATTGATTCATATTTCTTTAACAGAGCATTGTTCAGCTCTACCTTGTATCTATCCCTTTTGGCCTTTAATTCCTTATACTGATTATCCAATTCTTTAACGGCTAGATCATAATCTTCCTTATTTTTTTCATACACTTTTTTCCCTTTTTGAAGGCGGGTAGTAATAACCTGAAGCTTTTTATTAAGGGAATTCATGTCTTGCATAAGAACAGTTAACTCCCTCTTCTTTTCTGTAAGCTTCTCTTCAGCCTCCAATATCTTCTTTTCAATCTGATCTAATTGTTTAAAGGAGTTAATATCACCGCTATTTAATACTTCCTCCTCCTGCTTTAGGCTGTTACTAATACTCACAAAATCATGTAATATTCTATTGTAGACGTGATTCTTTTTGTCAATGTCGTTATTCAGTTTTTCTATATTTTTCTGCTGGTTCTTTAAGTATCTTATAGATCTATAGAGCTCCTTTCTTAGTGGAGAGTTCTTTTTTTGGTCATTTAACTCGTCCATTTTCAAATCCAGCTCTTGATAATTCCATAAATAATCCAATTGTTCCATAGCCTTCCCTCCTTTCCACGGTTCGCTTCCATTAAATATACCACCAATATCCTTAATCACTTATTCTTCAATAAAGATCCGTGAGTAGGGGCTCTTTTGCAATTCTGACTCAATTATCTCTACCTTATATTGTAAACTATCCATAATCTTTTGTAAACGATTAATTAATTCTTTGACTATAGGTAGTTCGGTATAAAAATGTCCAGCCGCTAATACATCTATACCTAACCAATGCGCTGTAAGAGCATCGTGGTATTTTATCTCTCCAGTAACAAATATGTCTGCACCAATATTATGGGCATGAATCATATAATCCGCACCTGATCCTGCACATAATGCAACGGTATGGATCTTCTGATTATCGCTGGCGACGGTGTCTGTTATAAGATCCAAGCTTGTGGTTTTTAGAACTTTTCCTACTCGTTTTATAAAATCCATCAAATGGATCGGAGACTCCAGTACCCCCCACCTTCCAACCCCTGGTTTTGATGATTGTGTTGAATCATCCGTGCCCAGGTAATTAATGTCTCCTAACCCAAGGAGTCTCGCCAATGTGTCGTCAACACCGCCCATAGCCATATCCAAATTGGTGTGGGCACAATATACAGCTATATTATGGGAAACAAGAGGCAGAATTAGTCGGCCTTCTATGCTATTGTCAACAATTCTTTTTAATGGGCTAAAGATTAACGGATGATGGGCTATAATCATATCCACCTTCTTCTTTACTGCTTCCTCTACTACAGCCGGAGATATGTCAAGTACAACCATCAAGCGCTCTACTTTATCCCTCCTTTGGCCCAGCAATAGGCCTACATTATCCCATGGCTCTGCCCAATTTACAGGCGCAATATTCTCCATTAATTGGGCTATCTTCTCCACTGAGCAAAACATTTCAACACCTCATGATACTTTTTAAGCTTGATTGAAAGTTCATCCACTACTTTTTGCGCATTTTGGCTATTCTCTTTCTCCAGTCTACTAATTATATTCTCAACTTTATTTATTTTAAAGCCAATAAACTCCCCAAAGAGAGTATCCCTGTTCTTTAGCAATTTAAATCCTACTTCGTACTCGATATCATCACTGACTTCCTGATAACCTGGTCGGGCTACTATTGTTTCATAGATATACCTGCCTTCTTTGACCAAGGATTCCTCTTCCATAGCAAAGCCGTTATCTATTAGCCATTTTCTAAGTTTATCTGTGTTATTCATAGGTTGAAGGACCAGTCTATGAACGTATTCAAGTACATCTGTCCCTTCCTCTAATATCAAACTAATAAGCAATCCACCCATACCGGCAATTACAACAGTATCAATTTCTCCGGGACTTATAACCTTTAAACCGGGTCCAAGCCTGGTCTCTATTATATCTTCCAGCTTTTCTTTAGCAATTAAATCTCTGGCCTTGGAAAGAGAGCCGGGACTAATATCCGTAGCAATAATCCTATTGGATACCCCATTCTTACCCAGATAAACTGGCATAAAACCATGATCTGTTCCTATATCAGCAACTCTGGCACCCTTCGGAATTTGCCGGGCTAAGGCTGCGAGCCTGGCACCTAACAAAATGTTTCCCTCCCCACATGTACACTGGAATCACGGTATGCACTACATAAAAAAGCACCCTTTTTAGTTGGTGCCTTTTTAATCCAGAAAATCCTTTAATCTCTTACTTCTACTAGGGTGTCTCAGTTTTCTTAAAGCCTTAGCCTCGATTTGTCGTATTCTCTCTCTTGTTACATTGAACTCTTTTCCTACCTCTTCCAGAGTTCTGGCACGCCCATCATCCAGGCCAAATCTTAATCTTAACACCTTTTCTTCCCTTGGAGTCAGAGTGTCCAAGACCTCCATCAGCTGCTCCTTTAAGAGGGTAAAGGCCGCTGCCTCCGCCGGAGCAGGAGCATCATCATCGGGAATAAAATCCCCAAGGTGACTATCCTCTTCTTCTCCGATTGGCGTTTCCAGTGACACGGGTTCTTGGGCTATTTTGAGTATTTCCCTAACCTTCTCCTCGGTAATCCCCATCTCTTCAGCGATTTCCTCAGGTAGGGGTTCACGGCCATATTCTTGAAGCAATTGTCTTGATACCCTGATTAACTTGTTTATGGTTTCCACCATATGAACGGGTATACGGATGGTCCTGGCCTGATCTGCTATAGCCCTGGTAATTGCTTGTCTAATCCACCAAGTGGCATAGGTACTAAATTTAAAGCCTTTCCGATAATCAAACTTTTCAACTGCTTTAATAAGCCCTAAATTGCCTTCTTGAATTAAATCCAAGAATAGCATCCCTCTACCGACATAACGTTTTGCTATACTTACCACCAGTCGTAAGTTTGCTTCCGCCAGCTGACGTTTTGCCAGTTCATCTCCAGCTTCCATTCTCTGTGCCAGATCAATCTCTTCTTCTGCCGTCAAAAGGGATACCTTCCCAATTTCCTTGAGATACATTCTTACCGGGTCGTCTACATTTACCCCTTCCAGGATGCTGTCGTCCGATTGATCGGCTTTATCATCTTCTTCATCAACATCATCGCTCTCTTCATCGACTATATCTATGCCAAGGTTCTCCAAAGTATCATAAACCTTTTCTATCTGGTCAGGCTCTAGATCTATCTCTTCAAGCATGTCCATGATTTCCTTGTATGTTAGGACCCCCTTGGACCTACCTTTCTCTATTAACTCCTTAATCCGCTTTCTACCCGCTTCTCCTGTCTTCACATAACTTCCTCCTTTCCAAAAGGATCCAATTTAGTCATCCTATTTATGGCGCTCAGCTCCTCAACCAAGACTTTATATTCTTCGGAATTGTGTTCTTGTACTTCATCCATCCTTGAAATTTGTTCCATCAAGTGATTCCTTCTTTTCTCCAGTTGTGAGCGCCGGAGTTCTCCTATACAGTCATCTATATATCTATCTACATTATCATACTCCATTTCCATCCCAAATATTTCAGTAATTTTACCCCTTAACTGATCATCCTGCACATAATTCAGTACTTGTGCGGGGTTAATTTCAACATCTCTTGACAGCAATTCCTTGATAATATCAGCTACCTTAACATGGATAGGATCCTCAAATTGTAGATCTCCAAGCCGGTCAATAATCCTTTTTGCGATCCCATCATCCAAGGCCATAAGCCTAATAAGATGCATTTCGGCCTTAATGTTAGCGGCCACATGAATTCTGGCCTTTCTAATAGGTGTAGTATGCCTATTATTACCAATTTTATTCTTTTTTAGACCCGCCCTTCCTCCTCTGTTCTCCACCTGCTCTACATATCTATATAAGAGCTCCGGTCTGAATCCCGTTAGATTATTTAATCTCTGGATATATAT
This sequence comes from Clostridiales bacterium, assembly GCA_012518535.1. Classification (GTDB taxonomy): domain Bacteria; phylum Bacillota; class Clostridia; order Caldicoprobacterales; family UBA3941; genus UBA3941. Next base: position 9,777 of record JAAYRX010000113.1, read on the forward strand.
GTCCCTTTCCAAGAGGTTTTCTACATCCGTTAGTATACGAACTGCTCTGGTGGTAAATTCCACCTTATCCTCCTGATCGTCCAGATCATATTGAGCTTGCAATCGATCTAGTTTAAAATCCGTTATGGACATAGCATCGTGCAAAAGCTTATTAAAATATTCAACGCCATGGTTTACCAGAACATCATCAGGGTCCATACCCTTCGGGAATACAATAACCCTGGCATTACATCCAACGCTTTTTAATATATCCAGGCCCCTAAGTGTTGCCCTTTGACCCGCGGTGTCCCCATCGTATGCAGTATAGATATTTTGGGTATATCTCCTCATTAATCTTGCTTGCTCCATTGTAAGGGCAGTACCCAAAGATGCTACACCATTATCTATACCAAACCGATGGAGGGTTATAACATCCATATACCCCTCGACTATTATAAAACTATCGACAGGCCGTCGCTTTCTAGCCAAATTAAGGCCAAACAGAACACTGCCCTTATTGAAAATGGAACTTTCCGGTGAGTTCAGGTATTTTGGAGACGAATCGCCTAAAACCCTTCCTCCAAACCCCACTACCCTATCTCTATGATCAATTATGGGGAACATTATTCTATCCCTAAATCGATCATACTCCCTTTGATTCTTTTCCAGGATCAGGCCCGCCTCGGTCAACAGTTGAGTATCAAATCCTTTGCCTATTAGATAATTCTTGGTAGAATCCCAAGATTTCGGGGCATATCCTATACCAAAGGTTTTTATTATTCTCTGGTCTATCCCTCTGGACTTCAAATACTCTAAAGCATGCCTGCCATGGGGAGCCAACAAATTTTCATGATAGTACAGCGCTGTCTCCCTATTAAGCATGTACAGTTTATCCTTATGCTTCTTGGCTTCTTCGTCCTGGGGACTTTCAATAGAATCCGGCAGAGGAATGCCTTTTCGTTGTGCCAACAATTTTACAGAATCTATAAAATCCAGTCTCTCCTGTTCCATTATAAAAGTGAATACATTGCCGCCCGCACCGCAACCGAAACAGTGATACAGTTGCTTCTCGGGGTCTACGGAAAAGGAGGGTGTCTTTTCATTATGAAAGGGACATAAACCAAAATAGTTTTTCCCCTTAGGCCTTAGTGTCAGGTATTCGGATATTACATCAGTTATTTCATTGGCAACCCTTACTTCCTCTATAAAATCTTCAGGCAAATAATTGGACATTGTCACCACCTATCATCCTCACACCATATACATCCATCAGCATATCCAAATAAGCCTTCGGGTTCTATTAGTAACACTGGTAACAAAACTCCTAGATTTATATTCGACATGCTTTGTCAATTTCCTTCTTTTCAACATAACATTTTGTTAGGCCGTCGCACAGCCTTCGTCAACATACTGTCCCACTTATTATGCTGGTTGCTCCCAAATATTATGATTGGTTTTGCTTTCTAATGGTTTTGTATTGATTTAAAGACTCCAAGAGCATATCTATCTGTCATGCCCGCTATATAATCGCATACCACCTGATCTATACCACACCTGGATACACTCTTATAATATTCAGGTGGTAGCATTTTCGGATTGTTTGAAAAATAATAAAAGAGCCCCTTTATAATAGAATCGGCCTCATTTTCCTGGTTCCTGGATATCGTTCCCACATAAACCTTCTCAAACATAAACTTTCTTAATTCATATGTGGCGTTCTTAACCTTATCTGACATCCTTATATAAGCTTTATTCAGGCTATTAAATATAACATCCTCCACCATATTATTAATGCGCTGACCATGAGTTTCTCCCAGCACCTCAATACAAGCCCCAGGCAGACTTTCCTGCGAAATAATTTTAGCCCTTATAGCATCATCTATATCGTGATTTATATAGGCAATCCGATCGCTAATTCTCACAATTCTACCTTCCAGGGTTGACGGTTCTTCAGATTCGGTATGATTTTTTATTCCGTCTCTAACCTCCCAGGTAAGGTTGAGGCCTCGCCCATCCTCTAAGTCCTCCACTACCCTTAGGCTTTGCAGATTATGCCTAAACCCATTTTGGGAAACCTTGTTCAATGTTCTCTCGCCCATATGTCCAAAGGGCGTATGGCCCAGATCATGGCCCAGAGCTATTGCCTCTGTGAGGTCCTCGTTAAGCTTTAGAGCCCTGGCTATGGTCCGGCTAATCTGTGAGACCTCCAAAGTATGGGTAAGACGGGTCCTATAATGATCTCCTTCAGGAGCAATAAATACCTGGGTCTTATGCTTTAAGCGCCGAAAGGACTTACTGTGGAGGATTCTATCCCTGTCTCTTTGAAACTCAGTACGGATACTGCACTTTTCTTGGGGATATTGCCGACCTTTTGAATATGCACTTAAAGCCGCATAGGGTGATAAATACTCTTGTTCCCGCCTTTCAATCTCTTCCCGAATAATCATATTATCCCCTTTAAATCATCCCATTTCTTTTACTATCTATATTATATATACAACATATATGTCCAATATCCTTCTATTCCCCAAAAATAGTTCTCCGTGGTGTTGCATCAGAGATAACAATCTGGAATGCTATCATAAGCAGGCTACATTTCCCATCTTTATTTAATCGTACACTACATGTCGTTATATAATCATTGGGACTCCATAATGTTTATTACAGCATCTGAAGCAATTACCAGGGCAATTGCTTCAGACAAGATTCAGGGATACAATGGGTTTAAACCAATAATAGCTCTAAATATATCATAACTCCCCACTTTTTATAAACAATTTATGTTTTTCTTGATTAACAGGGTTCAGTAGTCCAACTCAGGCTAAAACTCTATCTTATTATTATATCTTAGGGGCAACCCTTCCTTATAAATATGAGAATTATCAGACAGACACAGGCATTTAGGAGTCGTGAGACCGTCGCTATTATTCTTAAACTCAAACACAGAAAAGCTTGAATGGGACATATCAAAGCTAGACCAAAATAGATGGGGCGGTATCTGTAGCAAATGGGACATCCAGGTCAAGCCGAAACCTTGGTGACAAAA
>JAAYRX010000114.1 GCA_012518535.1 Clostridiales bacterium
ATAAACAGGCAATAATTAATATAATGTTGGAAATTAATGATGTAGAACAATTGAAGAGGATAATTAAGCAATTTAAAAGGATCGATGAGGTCGTAGATGTATTCAGAGTAAAAGCATAAATAGTATCGGGTTAATAGGAGTGGTTTTATGAGGGCTGTTGTACAGCGTGTAAGTGCAGCCAGGGTTAGGGTCGGGGAAAATATAATCGGCCAAATAGATGAAGGCTTATTAGTCTATTTAGGCGTTGAAGTAGATGATGGAGATATTGATTTGGACTATATACTCGATAAGGTCACCAATCTACGAATTTTTGAAGACCAGGATGGCAAAATGAACTTATCAGTAAGGGATGTTGGAGGAGCCATCCTCGCCGTATCTCAATTTACTTTGTATGGGGATTGTAGAAAGGGTAGGAGGCCTAGCTTTACTTATGCGGCAGGTCCGGAAAAGGGCGAGGATTTCTATAATCAATTTATCCATAGGACCAGGGAGATGGGTATTCGCATTGAAACTGGTATTTTTAGGGCCCATATGCATGTAGAGTCCGTAAACGATGGGCCTGTCACCATTTTACTGGATAGCAGGAGGGATTTTTAACATCAGGGAGGAGAACCATCCATGAAGGTTATAGCTATGTCGGTGGGTTTATTGGGAGCTAATTCTTATATTATTTACCATGATGTTACCGGTGAGGCTGTTGTTATAGATCCCGGCGGAGACGGCCAAACGATTTTTAATGAGATAAGATCCAATCAATTAAAAGCCAAATATATACTGCTGACCCATGGACATTTTGATCATATAGATGCAGTAGGCTGGTTAAAGGAGAAAATAGGAGCCAAAGTCGCAATTCATAGGAAGGATGCATCCTTTTTGGAGGACAGCTATAAAAATCTTTCCTTTTCTATGGGAATTGAATCCATACAGCCCAAAGTCGACATTATACTTGAACATGGGAACAGTATTGATATTGGGGACCTTGTCTTGAGGATTATTCATACCCCGGGTCATTCCCCTGGCAGCATATCAATAATATGTAAGGACCTTGTTTTCACGGGAGACACCCTCTTTAAAGGTTCCATAGGGAGGACGGATCTACCCGGTGGCAATTTGAGGCAAATCCTTACCTCAATAAAGGAAAAGCTATTAACCCTTGAAGATGATACCATAGTCTATCCCGGGCATGGGCCCAAAACCACTATAGGGGTTGAGAAGTTGACCAATCAGTTTTTGAGAGGATTGATTTGACTTGACCATATATGTCATAACCTCGATTCAGGAATACTCCAACGAATTAGCAGAATTGATCAGGGCCTTTTATCCTGGCAGGACCGTAAAAACGTATGTTACTAGTTTGGGGGATTTGTCTCCCCAGGACCTGATCTTTCGTTTCGTGTTTCAGACTTTGAGAGATGAGGTTATAATCAAGATAGAATTTTCTAAATACAAGGATAAGGATGAGGTTTTAACTGAAATCTATGAATTGGGGTCGAATATCTCACAAATCGAAGAGCGAAGAACCATCAAGAATTATATGAAACTTATGCTCTATGATATATTAGTGGATATTACAGGCCGTTGTTTGGACTGGGGTGCCTTGACTGGCGTTAGACCCACCAAGATAGTACACGGATATATGGAAGAAGGCTTGGATAAACAGGAAGTTTCAAAGCGTTTATACCATGATTATAGAGTTAATCAAAAAAAGGCTGAACTATTATACGGTATAGCTGAGGTTCAGTGTCCTTTCTTTAAGGAAAATCATCCAAAAAGAGTTTCCATATATATAAACATTCCCATTTGCCCTACTAAATGTCTGTTCTGTTCCTTTCCGTCAGCTACCGTGGATCGGTGTGCACATTTAGTGGACAGTTATATCACTGCCCTGGAAAGGGAGATGGAGGTTATGTCTGCATTTGCCAGGGATAAGGGGATAGAAGTAGAAACTGTATATATAGGTGGAGGTACCCCCACTTCTTTGGATATAGATCAACTTGATAGAGTTTTAGAATCGATTAGGAAACATTGGGGATGGAAACCATGGAAGGAGTATACAGCAGAGGGTGGAAGACCCGATACCATGACCGAAGATAAGTTGAAATTATTAAAGGGCCATGATATTACTCGCATTAGCGTAAATCCCCAAACCATGAACGATAAGACTTTGAAGCTAATTGGCAGAAATCATAGATCAGATGAGATAGTCGAGTGCTTCTACAAAGCCAGGGATATAGGATTCGATTGTATAAATATGGACATAATAATAGGTCTGCCAGGTGAGGGGCTGGAGGATGGGCATCATACTATGGAAAGCGTTAAAAGGCTTGCCCCTGATAACTTAACTGTTCACACTCTGGCGATAAAAAGGGCGTCAAGGCTCAAGGACAGTTTATTTGAGTATGAACTAATGGATGAAAAGCTTGCGACGGGTATGATGGATATCTTCTATGAGGGTGCTGCTTCCATGGGGATGA
>JAAYRX010000115.1 GCA_012518535.1 Clostridiales bacterium
ATGGGGAGCCATTGTCAATAGCAATGCTTGATATAGATCATTATAAAGAGATCAATGATTCATATGGCCATGATGTAGGCGATGAGGTGTTAAAAAAGTTATCCAAGACATTGTTAAGAAATATACGTAAAGTCGATATCCTTGCACGTTGGGGAGGGGAGGAATTTGCCATCCTCATGCCCAAAAACAATGCAGAGGAAGCATATAAAATGCTGGAGAGATTACGTATGATAATTGAGAATACGCAGTTTATAAATGATATTCGAATAACCATAAGTGCTGGAGTGGCGGAATTAAAGGATTCAGACATATCTGATGATCTGGTTAGAAGAGCTGATGAGGCTTTATACAAAGCAAAAAATAATGGCAGAAATAATGTACAGGTACTGTAAGACACAATATTCAATTTTGGTGGTTTACATAAATACATTAGATCCTTTAAAGCTATATTAATCAGAGATAATTTAAAAGGTACACGAATTTCTACTTTATTGAGGGTTAAGCCGTAACATGGACAATACAGAATGATATGGAGCAACGAAAGGGGAGACCTGTTGATGATACAGCAGAAGATAGAGCAGGAACTACAGCCTTACATAAAAAGAAATGTTATCACTAGCATTGTCGATGGTATATTGAATGCAATGGCCATGGGTCTGATACCTCTGCAAACCCTGGTGGTATACTTTATAAGTGAATACGTTGATTCAAACTTTGTTATTGGGCTACTGACAACGGTACAAATGCTTTTGATGGCTATACCCCAGTTTTTTACAGCCAGGCATATGGAGCGACTGGATTCCTATAAAGGCTTGATGGGTAAGTACGTTTTGATCTATCGTACTTCCAGCTTGATTATTGGATTGCTGATATTATTATTGACTCCCAGGAAGCCCTTGCTGTTTGTTATTTTGTTTTATATTATTTTCTGGCTCAAAGGCCTGTTTATGGGTACGGGAAATCTTGCCTATTATAGTTTTATCAATAAAGTTATTCCTTTTAACATACGGGGGAAATTTTTTGGTTGGAGAGGCGCTTTTAACAGCGTTGGAGGGATATTGGGTTCTCTGTTGGCTGGAGTCATTTTGAGTGGAAGTGGATCTGGAGCACAGCAGTATGGATATCTCTTCCTACTTGCTTTTGTACTGGATATGCTTTCATTCATCTTTCTGGTTGCCCCTTATGAGCCAAAAAACTATCAAAACGGTGCTGAAGAGAACCAGAGGAATGCCTATGGGTTTAAGCTTAAAGAGATACTCAAACGGGATAAAAACATTATAAGATTTATAGTTGCGCAAGCACTTATTATCTTTCCGGTAGTTTCCTTGTTTCCCTTTCAAACAGTATACGCAAAATCCAACTTCAATATTGGTGCAGATGTCATATCTGTTATGAACACCATAATGTTTGTGTGCAATGCCATAGGCTTTATCCTTTGGGGAATGCTGGTTCAACGACGAGGATTTAAATGGGGAATGCTCGGAGGCTATATTTTATTCATTGTAAATTTGATATCTGCCATATTCGTTAATAATCCTAATGTGGTTATGGTCTTAACTGTAGTTTATGGACTTACCCACAGTGCTTATATGATTGGCAATATTAATATTGTATTTGGGATGTGTTCCTATGAAGACAGGCCGGCATATCTTTGTATAACAAATATGTTCATTATACCAATCTCGGCCATTGCTCCCCTTATAAACGGTTACATCTATGATGCCTTTGGTTTCAAAGTCATGTGCGTTATTAATCTGATACTGCTTTTAGGAGGAATAGCGGGATTTTGGGGGGTTAAGGAACATCATAGATGAAGTTTCAGTTTAAAGTTACGCCCCCAATTTACTATCCAATATACCAGATAGATAAACCCTATAATGATTACTGCGAAGTACAATAGGGTGCCTGGAGTACTGGTTGGTGCAAAAGTATTAGCCGGCATTAATAGCCCATGGGATATATAGACCGGAAAAGTATCTGCACCAAATTTACTGAACCATAATTCTTTACCGGGTGTCAAGGCAAGTATGGCAAGGCCAAGAGAAGCAGCTATAATATAGCAGATGAGCCTTGCTTGTACTCCCGATGATATTGATAAATTTAATGCTTTAAATCCCTCGGCATGATGTAAAAAAGTTATAGGCACAAAACTCATAAGCCAAGAACCCAAAATAAAAGCTATAATAAAAACTATGGCTGCAAAAAGTAGCTTTCTTGTAGACCGTAGTTCTTTAATTCTGTTTATCATCTTCTTTGAACAGCAAAGTCCTGTATAGTAAAAAGGAAAGAGTACCAGGGTACGGGACAATGAAAAGTCCCTGCCAATCCACCATAAAGCGCCGGAAAAGCATCCAAGTATAATTGTCGCAATTACAACAGATATCCTGTATATTCTAGTCATTTTGGAGGGTACTCGTCTGCTAATGAATTGTAAAAAAATTCCCATACACTTCCAGAAAAAAGGCTCAACAGGTACCAAAAATACCAATAAGGTGTTTTCCAATTCCCTATATCCCCTGTCAGCAGTAAATTTACCAAAAGCCACCCCAGATGTAACAAAAAGAACTGCCCACCAATTTTCCAGATCCGCTTAAGTTTTCTAAAGCTGTTTTTAGAAAAATAGCCGGATATAAAAGCAAACAATGGCATATGTACCATGTAAATAACGGTGTATATAGTATATAAATCATGGTTAACGTATATGTATTTTTCTATTAGATGACCCAGGATCACAAGAAAGATTAGAATGAATTTAAGGTTGGAGAAATAGGGATAACGATATTTAATTGCTTTTTCTTCCACCAGGGAGTATCCAATAGATTCATAATCCCCATCAGTTTTTCCTGGATGTTGATTATCAGGCGAATCAGGTACTTGTCCCACCTTTTGCCTCCTTCTCCAATCGTTTGATCGGTCAGTTCATAAAGGTTGTCTTTATGTCTAAAGGTCAAACCCCTTGTATATAAATACTATACTTCCCCTGGTATTCTCTTCAAGTAGATTAATGGTTAATTAAGAAAATCTTAAGAGCTTATATTTTACTGAGAGAGAGCAGGGGAGAAGGGATGCAAGAAAACATTTGGGAAGGTATGGAGTATATCATGTGAATGGTATATAATGGTTAATGAACAATCTATATAAGTATAATATACATTTTTGAAAGGAGTAAGAGATGGCCCATAATACGGATGATATAAATATAATAAAACTCAAAAGCGTTTCCAATGAGATAGAATTAGGGATGATTAGGTCGATATTGGATGACAACGACATACCATATCTATTAAGAGATCATGGCTCCGGAGGACATATGAGGATAATTGCTGGAGGTTCAATATTTGGTACTGATGTTATGGTCGAGGAAGCTGATTTTGACAAGGCAAAGAGTTTATTGGAATCCATAGGCATTGACTAATA
>JAAYRX010000116.1 GCA_012518535.1 Clostridiales bacterium
ATCTCTTCTATCCATTATCTAATCCCCTGTTTAAAAGACATTTTGACGATTACACTATGAAATGATCACTTCTGTCAGCGATCAGAAAAACCACTTCTGTTTCTTTACGATGCTCACGAACTCTCCGTTATTTCTCGTCTTGGCGAAAAGGTCGAGTACCTGGTTCACCGACTCCTCCGATTTTACTCCGTTGAAAGCCCTTCTGATCATGTTGATCGCTTCGAGTTCATCAGGCGTAAGAAGAAGATCGTCTCTTCTTGTACTGGAGCGCTGCATATCGATGGCCGGAAAGATCCTGCGCTCGGACAGCTTGCGGTCCAGCACCATTTCCATGTTGCCCGTACCTTTAAATTCCTCATAGATCACCTCATCCATTCGGCTCCCGGTATCTACCAGGGCAGTTGCGATTACGGTGAGGCTGCCGCCCTCTTCTATGTTTCTGGCGGCACCGAAAAATCTCTTGGGTTTATGGAGGGCACCTGGATCCAATCCACCAGACAAGCTCCTGCCGGTAGCCGAGATGGTCAGATTGTAGGCCCGGGCCAGACGAGTTATGCTGTCCATGAGTACCACTACGTCCCGACCATGTTCAACAAGCCTTTGGGCCCTTTCCAGAACCATCTCCGCAACCCTGGTATGGTGCTCAGGCAGCTCGTCGAAGGTGGAGAATACAACGTCTCCATCGATGGAACGCTGCATATCCGTAACCTCTTCCGGACGTTCGTCTATCAAAAGGACTATCAGGTATATATCCGGATAATTCTTTACTATGCTGTTGGCGATCTTCTTTAAAAGAATGGTCTTGCCGGCCTTGGGCGGTGAAACGATCAGACCCCTCTGGCCTTTTCCTATGGGGGATATGATATCTATAAGCCTGGTGGCAAGTTCCTTTGGATTGTCGGGATCCTCCAGGGTTATGCGTTCATCGGGATAGATGGGGGTGAGATCCTCGAAGGGCCGTCTCCAGTTTGCTTTCTCCGGGTTTTCCCCATTAACTGCAGTTACATACAGAAGGGCTTGGAATTTTTCGCCTTCCCTGGCGGGACGGGTCTTGCCCTGTACCAAATCGCCTGTCTTTAGATTGAATCTTCTTATCTGGGATTGGGAAATGTAGACATCATTGTCTCCTGACAGATAGTTGTTGGAGCGAAGAAAACCGTATCCATCGGGCAAAGTCTCCAGCACACCTTGGGCATCACCTGTATCATCCTGTTTTAAGAGCTCCGGTATGGCCGGGTTGGAAGTGTTGTAATACTTTCTGGCATAGGCTACCTTCTTGTCATATTCATTAGCCTGCCCGCCTTCTCCTTGTCTTTCCTTGGATATGTCCGCATCTGCATCTCTATTATCCCTATTCAAAGCTCCCCCCGGAGCCATTCTATAGGTGATCCTGGATTGACGAGCAGGGGTCGGAAATCGCTTAACCTTCCCTGGGGATATGGGTTTGGGGGTATCGGCTTCCTTATCCTTCAGCTCCTCTTCTTCAGCTTCTGTATCCATGGGTTTGGCTATTTCAGAAGCATCCTTTACCTCTTTGATTGGTTCCTCTGACACCCCTTTGCCGGATTCCTCTGATCTATACTGTTCCCCCTGATGGGCGGCCATCTCCTGTAGCTTTTCCTTTATCAGTTCAATCAATTGTTGTTTTTTGTGTCTGGTTACGCTCTTGAC
>JAAYRX010000239.1 GCA_012518535.1 Clostridiales bacterium
AGAAAAACGTGAAGCGGAGAGGATACAGGCAGAAGAAGCAGAACAACAACCAACTGAAGAAATTATTTTGGAAGCGGAGGATGAAGAGTCCCCCGCTTTTACTATGTCAATGTGAGGGAGTGCTTATGGAAAACAAACTATATATTGCTTATGGTAGCAATCTTAATCTGCCCCAAATGGCAAAAAGGTGCCCTACTGCCAAGGTGGTAGGGACATCTGAAATTAAAGATTATGCCCTTGTTTTTAGAGGCAGCGGTCATGGTGCAGTAGCTACCATTGAACCTTGTATTGGAAGTTCTGTTCCCGTTTTACTTTGGGAAATCAAGCCAGATGATGAAAAAGCACTTGATGTCTACGAAGGGTTTCCGAGGTTTTATGAAAAAGAAACCATGGAACTATTGCTGGATGACAAATCTGTTCCTGCCATGGTTTACATCATGACTCCGGGACACCGCCTGGGCTATCCGTCTGATTACTATTACAACACCATCCTCGAAGGATATAAAAGTGCAGGTTTTGACCCTGCTGTTTTGGAGCAGGCAATAGACTATACTGAACAGCTTATGGAAAGCGATCCGGAAGTAGAGCAGCAGAATCTGTTCGGATTCGGCGGGCTGAAATGGTGGTGATTTTATGGCAGACCCGGCAACGATAACAATAACAGCAAAAGCTGCTGCTACAGCCCTAACAGATGAACGAGTACGTAAAACCATTGGCTGGACAATCGGTTTGATTCTATCGCCAGTAATTTTAATAATTGTTTTAGTCTGCAGCCTGTTATCAGGTACATCAGATCACAACAATACAGCAGTAGGATTGTGCTTTGACGGCGGTGTTATTTCGGGCAATGTTCCCGAGGATTACCGTGGATATATTGAAGATATGAGAAACAGTTTTACTCTTTTAGACGACACCATTGCCACAGTAAATAGTGACACGGAAGATGGAGAAAGCCTCGACTCGGTAAGGGTTAAGGCTATTTTTTATTCTCTGTTTTTCGGCGCAGATAGCCCCTCAAGACTTGAACACAGGCAATTTGTAGACTCATTTGTCACCTATGAGGAACGAAGCAGAACGGTCACTTCTACCGATGCAGACGGCAATGAAACTACAGAGGAAGAAACCTATACCGTGGCGGTTCCCATTAAGGAACTGCCGGTAGTATATGAAAATATTTCGTCGTCTATGGGGATAGCCATCACTCATGAAAGCCAAATCAATGCAACAGAAATTTATTACCGTGTGCTTTATGGCAGACCGGCGCCAACCTATGGCCATGAATTTGACAAATGGTCAAACAGCTTGCCCCTGTCATCCGCACCCTTTATCGGAGCAGATGGCTTCTGCTCACCCCTTGGAGAGAATTGGCGCAGCATGGTCACATCGGAGTTTGGATACCGTAAAGACCCATTCACCGGCATGCGCTCAGGACATAGCGGAATTGACCTTGGTGCGCCCAAGGGCACATCTATTCGTGCAGCACTGCCCGGTACAGTTTATGTGGTTCGTTATACCACCAGCGGATACGGCTACCATGTGATGGTGGATCATGGCGGTGGTTTTGTCACTCTTTATGCCCATTGTTCCAAAATACTAGTAAGCGAAGGGCAGACCGTAGATGCCGGAAGTATTATTGCTGAAGTGGGGTCTACCGGTAGAAGCACCGGAAACCACCTGCACTTTGAAGTG